>CAZXTJ010000315.1:0-9422 GCA_964643655.1 uncultured bacterium | reverse complement strand
AGTTGGCGAGCCAAAGCGGGATTGGAGCGACGCAGTGTTCGCAACAAGGCTACTCTCTCTTGTTTGTTGCCTTCGTACCATAACTTTGTGTCAGGCTCTGGGGAGGCCGACAGAAGATTTGCCCACAGTTCATTCTGCTTACAAAGCCACAAACCTCTTTTGCCTGTCACCTGCAGTATTTTTGCTGCTAAACCTACATTCTTTCGCGCCAGGTCTAGCAGTGGAGGAATGAGTTCTGGGGGAACAATATATCCACCTTGCACGGCACGTTCCAACCACTCGGCCAAATAGCTCTTTCTCAGACCAGACAACACTTCTCGCAGTAATGTGCAAGCCCGCTCCGAGCACTGTTTCATACTCTCTTTGCTGGCAACCGCTGGCTTTTCTCCGGCAAAGGATAATGCTTCGTAACCTGATTTTTCATATGTGGAGGTAAGTGCGGCGGCTCGTAATATGGTTTTTTCGCCTTCCCCCTTGCCCAGTTTGCCAAGGGCCTCTTTGATAGGTTCAACGCCTTCTGAAGGAGGAACATATTGGCGCCTCGCTGTTCCCAACAAAGCACATTGCAAAATCTCTTGCCAGAGTTCGCTCACGTCAAACCTCCTGCAAAAGATATGAACCTGCCATCAACACATGCGCTCAATGGAAAGATGGAAGTGCCGTTCCATTCGCCAAAAACTTCTATGGGTTCTCCTCCAGAGAGCGATACAAGGTGCCACCATTTTTCAAAAGATTGGTTGATGGGCACACTGTGGTTTGAACTATCAATAAGGAGTCTTTTCTCACCTTTTGTGACGGGCAGAACCATGCTGATAGCTGCTGGTACGATCGCAGTCCAAGGATTTCGCGCTAAGGTCTCGCTATAGCATTCCAATACTTGCTCGAAGTTTTCGTAACCAGAAAAAGCGCTGACGACCTCCATTGCTGGCTGTTTGCTTTTGAGCAATACGCGCCTTGGTGCAGCAGAAGGATAATAAATGAGCTCAGCCTCCATGGAATAACCTACTGGCAGAGCCAACTTGAATGGTTGTCTGCCATAGGCAAACTGTAACAAGAGGGCGTAACTTCCGCAGCTTTTTCCCAAGAGCCACGTTCGCTGTACACGCAAATTATCATCTTCATCTTGTCGCTGGCCAACAACAGCCCAATCATCCTTTACAGTAGGCTCATTGGCCAAATTGTCTTCTCGCACATTCCAACCAATGATGGAGCGAACATCTGCCTTCAACCCTGAAGGCAACTCCTTTTGCCGTTCATAAGCTTCGATTGCCAGATTGAGTTTGGCCAATTGTTTCAACAGGAGCTCATTATTGTTCTCTGACGTACCCGAAAGCATAGAGGGGATGCTGCGAACCATACGTGCCAATCCCCCTGCCTGTCCATCTACTAGGCGAGCAGCCATATTGTCCCAAAATGAATGTGGTCTCTGCCGTGCGGTGGCCAATCCTTCACGCAACAAATCTCGTAACCATATGTCCAAGGCTGCTAGTGCATCCTTTACTTTGCCTTCGCGCGAATCCTGCCGTTTCTGCTGCTTGATTGGATCAACTTCTTTGCTCTTCGCTGCTTTTTTCTCTTTTCGCGCGCTACGTTTGTCTAGCCACTCTGTGACCCATTCTGGTTCCTCTTCTGTGGAGGTGAAACATCCACTTTGTTCCACTGCGAGAAAAAAGAGCGCCAAACCATGTTTGCAAGGAAACTTTCGAGAGGGACAAGAGCACTTGAATGCAGGCTCTCCCAGGTCAATCTGTACTTGGTAGGGGTTTTTCCCGGAACCTTGGCAATGCCCCCACAAGGCTCTCGCGCTGCCACCTAGCAGTGGCCACTTGGCTGCCGCAACGAGGCCCCTTGCCGTTTTTACGGATTTGGCATCGGGAGCTAGTGTCTCGACCTGTTGACTCGTCCATCCCTTGAATTCCATAGAGTGACGTTACATTGCGGCATTGGGTAGAGGCAAATGTGCGAAGCTAAACACAAGTGTCTCATTTGAGACACGCAAAGAGCAGCATGGACAGGATTGTTATATCCCTATCCAGCTCTAATCCTGCATTTCCAGGTCAAATCTCATTTTGGTACAAAAAGTGCGTGACCATAACAAAATCTTATGAACTTTCGATTTGCGAGCTATTCGCACACTTTTTATAAGGATTTGAACAATTACAAGAAGGAGGCTGGGATGGTACGGACGAAATGGTTTTTGGTTCTCGTTGTAGCGGCTTTGGCACTGGCTGGTCCACTACAAGCAAAAGAGTGGACGCTGCTCGTTTATATTGCTGGCGACAATGATTTGGCGCGATTTGGTCTAATCGACATCAATGAGATGGAGACCGTTGGCTCAACAGACGAAGTTGACGTAATCGTCCAATTTGATGGTTCTAAGAAATACTCTCCTGAATTTCCCTCTAGTGTGCGTCTACACATTCAGAAAGATAATGATCTCAATAGAATTGGCTCTACGGTCGTAGAAGACCTTGGCGAAGTGAACATGGGAAAGAAAAAGACTTTCCGCAAGTTCGTCGAATGGGGAGTAAAAAACTATCCTGCCAAAAAATACGCAGTAGTTCTCTGGAATCACGGCAATGGTTGGTATGAAGACGTTGAATCAACTGGTCTTGATTTCACTTCTCCTAGAGACATTGAAAACATCTCTAATGCCATTGATCAGATGGACAGCAAAGCTGATATGAAAACTGTCCTCAACGACGAAATCTCTCGACGTCGAGTTGCCACTGAAGTTGGCAAGAAATACCACGTACGACCCTTTGGTGGAGCATCTCAGCCTGAAGCTGAAGAAGACACTCCTTTTGCAGATGAAAACGAAGACGGTGTTTGTTTTGATGAAGGTTGGTTTGGTAGTAAAGCCGCTCTCTCAACAACTGACATTCGCGAAGTATTGGAAAAGGTCTCCAAAAAACTACCTTCAGGTCAAGAAATCGAACTCATCGGGTTTGACGCTTGTTTGATGGCAATGGTCGAAGTTTTCCACGAGCTTCGCAATGTAGGCAACTACGCCGTTGCTTCCCAGAAAACTGAACCTGGTGATGGTTGGGCATATGATGGTTTCCTTCCAGCATTAGCAGCTAATCCCAAAATGGATGGGAAAGAACTTGGTGCTGCAATTGTCTCTTCATACACAGCTCACTACCGAAAAACCAATGAGCAGGAAGTTAATCCTTTCAGAAAATCAAACACAACTCTCTGTTGCGTTGATCTTTCCAAGATGGAGCTTCTTGGTAAAGCTTGTGACCTTCTTGCCAAATATCTCACTATCGAAATGCCCAGTAAACGTTGGGATATCTGGTCTGCAACTATGGTTTCACAGCACTGTGGTGAGATTGGCACGACAAAACCCAACGTACTGCTCATCATGACAGCTCACCGTGACGTCATTGATTTCGCTCGCAAGATTGCATTCACTTTCAGAAATGATAATCGAGCTGTAGAGTACTGCGAAATGCTCATCGAATGTGCACAAATGGCGATTACATCATTTGAAAAAAATGAAGGCAAACCACTGCTGGGCGTTCAAGATGCTACTGGTCTAGCCATCTACTTGCCCTTCCTCAAAGTAGAGGCTGATTATGATGACCTCGAAATGGGCCGTTCAGACTGGGGCAAATTCGTACAGGCATTTAAAGCCAACGCAGCTGAAAAACAGCAACTAGTAGCTTCAATGACTGGCCGTGCTTCCAAAACTCGTAAAGCCCAATTCAACAAGTTACATTCACACTAAACCGAACTCAATTTTACGAAGACGTATTTTCGGTTAGGGGCGCTTACAGCGCCCCTTGTTTTTTTGCTCTCATGATATAGTAAGAACATAGCTCGGCTGTTGGAAGTAACTGTGGCCAAAAGCCTTTCAGATACCATTTCCTCGGCACCGAGAAGAGAAGTTGCTCAAGGTTTTTGCAAAGCGCATCCTCAAACGTTTGGACGCTCTATGAACCTCAATGACTACAAGATAATTGATAGACCTGGTAATGAAGGTACCTGGGAAGTACTCACAGCACGAAAACATGAGGACGATACTGTCGTCACCTTGCGCAGATTGAATACCACCAACTGCAAAGAGAGTGAGTTGTCCCGATTGGTACGTGCACTCAAGAGCTGGCAAAGGTTAAAGGACGACAAAATAATCAGAGTGCTCGAGTGGCAGAAGTTGGATCATGAATTGGTCGTGGCTACAGAATTTGTTAACGGAACTCCTTTGAGAGAGCTACCCAATGATCTCACCGTCATCCTCTCTATTATGAGTCAGGTTGCCCAAGCACTTGCAGTAGCCCACAGAGCTGGCATACTCCATCGAAATCTAAAACCTGACTGTATTTATCTGACTCGTGACAATGAGGTCAAAGTTGGCGGTTGGGGAATGGCAGTAGCCAAAGAAGATGACAGTGGACTGACCAGAACGGGCGTCATTCTTGGCACACCTGATTACATTGCACCTGAAAAAATCACTGAAAACAAATGGACCAAAAGCAGCGATCTTTATTCATTTGGCACAACGTTGTTTGAGTTACTTGCTCGTCGACTTCCTTATGGTGGTCACAGTGTCATTGAAAAACTAAAAGCGCGATTGGAAAAAAAAGCTCCGCTGTTGTCGACCATTGTCGAAGACGTACCACCTGCCCTCGACGAGCTTTTATCTTCCCTCTTGGATAAAAACCCTAAAGAGAGACCCAAAAGCACTGAGGAAGTGGCCAAGAAGCTGAGAAGTATGGCTCTGGGCAGCTTTGATAAAGAAAGAACACTTGCTGTAAACCAAAAGTCTCAGCGCAGAAGTCCACTTTTGCCAATCATGGCGCTGTTGGCAATAGTGTGTGTTTTCATCTATTCACAATATGGAAGTGAAAAACCAAAGGCTGCTCCAACCAAGACAAGAGAACGCAAGACTCTTGAAGGATCCAAACCAACAGAAATGGAGATAGAAAAAGCGAAGAGTAAATACCTCGAAAAGCTCTCACTCTTTTGGCAGAATCCTAGAACGCGAGTCTCCTCTTCTGCTTTGCGAAATCCTTCTAAACTCATTCCTCCATTTTGGGTAAGACAACAGATTCTGCAAAAGTTGGATGAGCTACGATTGAGTGAGTTCAACCATACTAAAAGCTCCAAAGAACTTCGTTCATCTGGTGTTTTGTTTGTGGGAGCTTCCGATCTTCTTTTACGTTTGCCTCCTTTATCACCTAGTGACAAAAATTACCTAGAAATCTCACAAGCTTGGATATTGGCTAGATATGTTGCGAGATATGGCATGGTTTGCTGTCGTGTAGCTGGTTTGGACAGAGCAGCACCTCTCTTTGATGATTATGGTGACGACATCGTACGTAGTGCCGTGGCTCTTTTCACTTTACCGCCCAAGGAATTCCGCTTGTTTTCAAAGGACATGAGAGAACTGTGGAAGAGAGAAGAACGACGAACAAAGGTGCCAGAAAGACATCCCTGGATGACCGTATTGCAAGTGACTTCCCTTCACTACGAAGCGACACCTCAGCAACGCATTCAGATACAAAACGACCTGAAACGTGAAATCGAGAGGATGAAAAGAGGCAATTTCGGTTCGAGCCGAAAAGGCCCTCAATGGCAGGCTTTGTTCCGTCTCATTGCTGTAATCTGCGCTCATATCCACGCTCCCATGGCTGACGACAAAGCCTTTAATAGTAGTTTTTACGGCATGATTGATGAATCAATCGCCCAGCTACCTGATTGGCGCAAAGAAAACACACCATCCCTTGAGACTAAATTCATTCTCTGGACTGAACGTATTGGTGTCCTTCGTCGCTGGCTGCATGTCGAGTTACCATTGAACGCCATCTCACCAAGTAGGAGCAATTTTGCTATAGGCAAGGCACAAGAAACTACCTTGGCTTGGTGCCGACGCTTTGCAGACAAACGTTTCGCAAGAGAAGTGCACAAACCGGTTTATGACTTTTTGCACAACCGTCCAGTGCAGCAAAAAGAGATTGTTAAAGAATTCGGTCATTTGCTTGGTCGTTGAAGAACTAAGAGCAGACTGCAACCTCAACGATAGAAATGAGCCAATCCAACTCTTCATCACTCAGTCCAGAACCAAAGGCTATGGTCTTCTCGTCAGAGCGAGCCATAATCGACCTGCCTCCGAAGAAGGCAATGACGTTGGGTCGTCCACCCGTTGGGCGGCCTGCAATCTCCAACTCTTCCATGTCATTGGCAGCCATCTCTTGACGACTAGTTGAAATCAGTCCTTTTGTGTTGACGATTAACTTCATTGGTGTCACTTCTATGTCAGTCACAGACTTGGCACTAGAGAAGGCAGATCCACTTACGGCCAAAAATGGTATTGCTGCAAAAAGGCCGAAGACAGCAACAATGACTAGTCGGAGTCCAGTTGGCATATCCCCTTCGAGAAAAACGGGTATCATACCCAAGCCCATAAATCCACCGATGAAGACGCCTATGCCAATTTGGATGTAATGGCCCACGTGAAAACCAGTAGCGGGAATGTGAATCTTGTGCGTCGTTCCCATAGCAGTATGAGTAGCCTTGGCATTGCTAGGTTTTGGAGCCAACTCTGGCACGTATCCATCAGCCTCAAAACGTTGGCGAATGGAAAAGTCGAGTGTACCTGCTTCGCGAATTACTTCAGCACCTGCCGAGGTATCTTTCATGGCCAAATCGAGAAACTTGGCTACATCTTCAGCAAGAGAGCGACCGTCATTGGCATTAAAGGAAGCTTCCAACTCGAAAGGCTCAGGGAGACCCTCGAGTTTCACAGGATATACTGTTCGTCTGTTTTTTCCACTGCCTCGAACTTCTTTGGAGAGAGTAACTATCTTGATCTCTTCGAGTTTGTATTCGGTGGTAGAGCCTATGCCCAGAGCACCGGACCAACTCGTCAGCTTGCCTGTTCTCTTATCGAAGGTAGTCGATGAACGGCCAAACATGAGACCTCCACCGATGAGTGCAAACAATCCGCCAAAAGGTATTCCGATAAGGGCAGCGAATCCTTCTTTGCCTACGGATAAGATTGAGCCAACAATGACTGCCATTCCAGCGAGGAAAAAAGGCAAACCAAAAAGCATCAGACAGCCACCACCAGAGCGGAACTCTAGTTTATTGGGATCGTAAGAGTTAACCTTTGCCATAACACACCCCTTTTTATTTCTCTTATTAGAACTGATGGATTTCACCCTACAACAGATTAGCCACAGAGTGCGTACTCAATAATGCCTTTTACGTAGTTGAGTTCATCGTCATCGAGTCCCCAACCAAAAGAGATCGAGGTTTTGTCAGACCGCGCCATTAGGCATTTGGAGGCAAACAAAACTGCCTGACTTGGCTTCAGTGGCGGAAAACCAACAAAGAGTTCTTCCAATTCGTTGGCTGGGATCTCTTCTTTTGTTGTGTTAAACAAACCTTTTGACACTACTGACAATAGACGCTCATCTACTTCCACATCATAAGACGTATAAGCTGCTCGTATGGCAAGCCCAACCATTGTGCCAATGGGAATGGCAGCCACAAAGCCCAAGATGACTATCAAGATCCAAACCTCATCACGGATAGCAATGGGAACGACTATAGCGCCAACAATTAGTGCAAGCAAAAATGCGTAGAGAAGCTGTGTCTTGTGATTGTCCTGAAATCCAGTAGGAGGAATATGAACTTGTAAGCTCTTACCTTCGCCCTTGCATTCACATCTGCATAATCTTGGTTTGGTAGGTTTTTTGGGCACAATCCCTTTCTCGACGAACCTATCTTTGATGGAATAATCGAGAGTACCAGCTTCACGATAGACCTCTTGAACTGAAGATGTGTCACTCATGGCAATGTGAAGAAATTTGCCAATTTGTTCTGCCAGAGAACGTCCCTCGAATTCATTCTCAAAAGAATCTATCTCTATTGCTTCACCTCCCTTGGCTTTGGCAACAATCTGCACGGGATGAACCGTTCGTCTGTTTTTCCCGCTGCCGCGAACTTCTTTACTCAAGGTAACCAAATCTACTCCATCGATGGATTTTTCCTCAGTGGAGCTCCACCCCAAACAAGACCAATGAATGATGTACAACCCTTTGTCTTTGTCCAAAACTCGAGTGGAGCGTAAAAAGACACAGAATGTGCCAAGGAGAGTACAGATGATTGCAAAGGGCATGACTATAATCCCAGGTAATGAATCACCTTTGGGTTCAACTAAGATTGCCACATATATGAGCGATAAACCGATGAATAGAAAAGGTAATCCAAAGAGGGCTATAGCAACCCAGCTGCCTTCGAATTCTAGTTTGTTCTGCACTATATCCCTTCATTGTTGGTTATAATCGTACAGCAATGAAGATTAAGAAGCTCACATTTTGCTCAGTGCCTTTGTCTCTAGCCACTCCTTACACGATTGCCTATGAGACGATTTCACGAGTTACCAATGTTTTTGTCTCCTTGAAAACAGACATAGGATTGGTCGGTTTGGGTTGTGCAGCTCCTGATAAGGAAATCATGGGCGACACTCCAGAGAGTGTTCTGAAAAGTCTGCAATGGTGCCAAGAGCAGCTCATCGGTAAAAGTGCTTCTCCTAATCTATTGAAGCAATTGGCCCCGACGGTTTCCTCTTCTGCCTTAGCTGCAGTTGATATGGCTCTTTGGGACTTGAAAGCCAAAGAAGAAAATCTTCCCCTCTGTCAGCTATGGAGTTGTGATAGGGACTCCATTGAAACATCGATTACCATAGGCATTTTGCCCTTGGAAGAGACTATCGTTGCTGCCCAAAAGGCAGTAAAGGAAGGTTTTCAGCTCCTGAAGCTCAAAGGTGGACTCAATGTAAAAAAGGATATGGAACGTGTTTTTAGAGTTCGTGAAGCAGTAGGTTCCAAAATCAAACTCCTCTTTGATGGTAACCAAGGATATGACGAGGAGAGTGCTCTTCGTTTCAGCAAGGAAACAGAAGAGGCCAGAGTGGAGTTCATAGAACAACCAACTGATAAGTCTGACATTCGATTATTGGGCAGAGTAAGCAGGAAATCCTCATTGCCAATAATGGCCGATGAAAGTCTGCTCACAGTCGAAGACGCCATATTATTAGCAAATGAAAAGCTCTCACTTTTTAACATCAAACTGCAAAAGGTTGGTGGCCTAACGAGAGCAGAGGAAATTTGTGACATTGCCAAAGCTTCAAATATCCAATGTATGGTCGGTTGCATGGATGAATCAGCCCTATCGATTTCAGCAGCCTTGCATTTTGCCTTGGCTAATAAAAACGTGACATACGCTGATCTCGACGGCCACTTGGATCTTGTCACAGATCCCGCTTCTAAAGCTGTAATCCTCAAAAATGGACGATTGTATCCTTCACCTTCTCCTGGTCTTGGAATGAGTTCTTTGGACATAATATGAGGTTGCGCTTTCTTGCAGACCTCTTCGTGGGGTAAATTATTGATATCAATGGGGGTATGAGG
>CAZXTJ010000314.1:0-9423 GCA_964643655.1 uncultured bacterium | reverse complement strand
AGCCCGCCAGGGCTCCCACAGAACCGCCTCCTCCAACTCCACCTGAATCTATGGAGGAGAAAACAGAGCGCAAAAAAATCATCGATGCCATCAATAATCGTGTGGAAGCTCTTCAGCAGTCGGAGCGGGAATTTGCCACGACAACAGATGATTTTTCGGCACAGGAAGTTAGTAGGGCAAACAAGCGTAAATCGAGAGCCAAATTGCTCTTCGTTGCTTTCCTCACTGGAGCGGCCATCGTTGCAGCCATTTTATTCGTGTTTTTCTATGGCTTGGGAGGCCGAGCTTGGGATGAAATCGAAGTTGCTTCGGGCTGTGTAATAAAATTTTATAAGGTCAAAGAGCAAACAGCCAAACGTGTGGGCAAGGTCTTGGAAGGCACTGGTTACTGGAAGCGGCGGCCCAATTCTCCAGTGGCAATTTCTTGGGAAGAGGGACGTTATGTACTTTCTTTTCGTGTGCCACAAAAGGTAGTGAAAGATGTGGAAGTGCAGCGCTGGCACTGCCGATTTGGCCACGTGCTCTCGCTCAATGTATTTGAGGGGTGCGATGTTGGTATTCGTTTGGGGCTTTCTCCCCTCGAAGACAAGGGTGTCATTCGTTTGACCGCTCGCGGCACAGAGCGTCACACTTACGAAGGCAATGCATTGCTCTGTGTACGTCCTGTATCCAAGGAACTGGCCCTCGCTTTTGCCCAAGTATTGAAGAGCCGTGGCATTTTCACGAGCGATAGTAAATCAGCCGTTTATCTCGAGCATGAAGGTGGAAAGATTTATCTCGAGCTACGCTTGTTGGGTGATGCCCGTGGTTCGAAGAAGGTCGTTTCATCTCTGCAACAAACGGCCAATCTTCTATCTCTGAGGGCAGCAAAGGGTAAAAGTGTTGTCATTCGTATGTATGACGAAACGGGCGACAATCCGCTGCTCATCGAAAGCTCACAGAGCTGAGCGGCACTTGCAGAGCTGAACTTTACTCGACAACCATAGAGGGTTTCCAAAGTGGATCCGGTGCCGTCACTGAACCTTTTTGCACATGGGCCGCTTCGCGGCAGCCTCCGTCACATTCGGTCATGAGTGAACATTGGAAACAAGGATCCGGTAAATAATCTCGCTCGACGAATCTGCGCCAATAGGGATGGTCAGCTAGTTTGTCTATCTCGTCCCAATGGACGATACGTATGGGAGAGTGATTACAACAGCGAATGAAACCTGATGGATCGATGACAAAAAACTCTTTGGCAGCTGAACAGCGTGTGCCCACCTGCAACTTTTCGAAGCTGCGCCCTTGCAAGACACAAAGAGGCAATTCCGTACCCAAAGAACCAGGGCGATTGGAGAGCTTGAGAACCTCGTCAGCTGTCTCGCACATCTGCAGCACTTCTTCAGCTGACAAGACTAGCTCTTCAGCATATTTCAACCCTCGGCCTCCTGGCATGAAGCGGTTCATGAGCAACATGTCTGCGCCGTGCAAAAAGGCCTGAGAGAGCGTTTCAAAGAGTTCGTGAAGGTTTTTTTTTGTCACTGTAACATTGGCTGTGACTGGTATCTCACGCTCGCTTGCTTTTTTCATCCAAGCCAAGACGCCCTCGGCCGTGTTGTGTCCCGTATGATCTTCAAAGGCTGAAAGGCCTGGCAAACTAAGACTGAGATGGACCTTCAGTTCAGCGAAAAGATCGAGCCACTCGTCACTCATAATACGCCCATTGGTGAGCACGTAAATCTCAGGCGTACGTTCTTCAAATCGCAGAGGTCCATCATCAACGACGGGAAAGCGAGCTTTCAAGGAAGCAGCATGGCGCAAAAGGTCAGGCAACCCCTTCTTCAAGAGCGTCTCGCCACCTGTGAAAGCAAGATGGCAACAGTCGTGCTCTTGAGTGAGTGCCGTCAGTATCTCTTTCCACTTTTGGGCTGGAAGTTCATCTTCCCGAGGATAAGGATCGTGTGGAGCAGACTCTGGCGCCTCCCAAGGACAGGAACAATAAAGACACTGATGATTGCAGAGATAAGTCATCTCCATAACGGCCGTTGAGGGCAAACAGGAGCGACCAGCTAGACAATGGACTTCGCCTTCACTCATTGAAGCTTCCTTCTCGACATCAGAACTTCATCTTATAACCGAAGGTTACCAGTCTTTCCATCTCAGCACCACCTGGTGCGCCTGTCTCTCTGAAAAGTTCATAGTGGTTGCTGTCAAAGAGGTTCGTTACTTTGAGCCAGGCAGTGTTTTGTTTGTCAGCTCCGCAGTGAAGTTGCACTGTCAAATCGACAGTTTGATAACTATCCAGTTTGACACCAGCAGCATTGTCCGTAGCAGTGTAAAAAGGAGAATTTGAGTTGACCAACATGTTGATGGTCCAATCCTTTGTGGGTCGCAAGTTCATATTCAACATCAACCTGTGCCGAGGAGCGTATCTACCACTATTGCCATCATCCCAATCAACATCAGCATAACGATAAGCGAATGTGGATTTGACTTTTTTATTGAATTCACGTTCATAAGTCAACAAACCACCGTCGATGCTCTGCTTCTCATCACGGTTACGAAAACCAAAGAGCGGTGGTCCAGGATTGGGATTGACATTTTCCACAGTGATTCTGTCGCTATTGTCACCCATGAACAAATCCAATTTGAGTGAACTCTTGCGCCAACGTCTTTCGTAACCGAGATCCAGCTGGCTGAACTCTTCGTTCTCCAGATTGGTATTGCCACCTTCAAAAACGGGAACGTTGATGGGCCCCATCTGCACTGACAATCTGTTGAAATATAGTGTCTTCAAATCGGGGGCACGGATACCTGTGGCATATCCCAAACGAATGACTTCATTTTTGCCCAGCTTGTGTAATAAACCTGTCGTAAAAGTGAAGTCAGAGTCAGTATCTGAATTGGAGTATGTATTCATCCCAAGGAAGACATTGTTTTTATCATTAATGGGTAAATCAGCCAATCCATAGAATGATAAATCATTGAATGAGTGGCTGTCTTCATATTCGAAACCTTCACCTGAAATCTTGTTATAAGAAGCACCGAGTGTGATGGTCTTGCCATCATCTCGCTGTGTCGTATGACGTGCTTCGAACTGAGTGTGGGTAAACTCTTCGAAGTCTTCAGTTCGTCCCAAACCTGCATAAGGAACTTCACTGAGGTCGTCGTCTCTATTCTGATGGTTTAGCATTAGAGTAAGGTGTTGGTTTTTCTTGAGCTCTTTTTTGAAAACAATGTTGGAGACGATGGTAGTTCTGTCTGTGTTCCAGTTCGTGTTCGAAGCAGGATCTGAAATGAAAGTCTGATAATCACTATTAAAGACGTTGAGCCCAAAACGAAGGTTTTCCCCCTTTTTCAGCTCTCTATTGGCTGTAAAACCTAGTGATAAATCGTGACTTCTGTCACCATTGCGCTCTCCAGCCATCGGAACGCCTTGAGGATATGTTGGCACCTCGAAACCATTGGAGCCACGACGGGTAGCCCAAGCCGTGTATGCAATTTTCTCGCGCTTTTCATTTACTGCAACTGCCACCTTGGAGAAACCCTGTGTTCCTCCTTGCACACTGGCTGTAGAAGGTTTGTCGCCCCATAGTTTGGGATTGGCAATTCTAGTGATGATGTTGATGACACCCAAAGCAGCATTGGGACCATAAAGAGCTGTTTTGGGACCTGCCAGATATTCAACTTTTTCAATTTGGTCTATTGGAATGGGGAGTGAAGGCCAATCGGCGCCACCGGCTCTATCCGTTGGAAAGGGAATGCCATCGACCATGACTAGATATTGATTTACACGCACATAGTTCAAGCCAGTGGGAGCAACGGCCATATACCTATCGGAGTATCGTGCCGTGTCCAATCCAGGAATGGCACGAAACAGGTCCATTGCGTCACGAGGTCGCAAAGCCTCAATATCTTCTCGCGCAAGAACGGTGATGTTTGATGCTGTATCTATCGTTCTTTTCTCTGTCATCGTTGCTGTAACTGACATGACAAGATTACGAAAAACCTCTGCTTCGCTTTCCAGTGCACCCATATCAATGAGATCAGAAGGAAGCTCATTGGAGGGCTCATCATTGTCGGATGCTAGAGCTGAAGAGACACAGAGAGCTATTATCAAAACTGATAATAGGAAATGAAAACGATCTGCCATTTTGACTTCCCTAGAACATGCTTGTAATTGTTTAACGTGGGCTTACATTACTTAAGACTCTATAAACAGGTGAAGTCAACCAAATGTCATGACTTACTTTAGGAGGTCGAAGCCATTGAGACTATTATGTCCAGGTAACCACATTCTCTAAGGGATTATTTTGGCATTTTTGAGTCCAGATTAGCTCAATAAAGCAAGAATATCTTGATAGCTCGAGAGGACAAAAAGTCCTAACAAACAAACCAAACCAAGAAGTGAGATAGACATTTCAAAGTTTTCGAGCTTCTCTCTTTGCTTTTCTTGTGACCAGCGTAAGAAGCCAAAAATCAATCCAAAGAGAGATGCAATGAGAGCCACACAGATGCGACCGCCATCGAGTAGTGGAATTGGCAGCAAGTTGAAAACGCCTATGGATACTGAGAGGCTGGCTGTAATGGCAATAAGCTGTTCCATTGTGGAAGCCGACCATGCACTTTGTGCCACTCGCAAAGGGCCACCTACTCCTTGTGGTAAGGCGCGAAAGGTAAAGAGCCTCTTGATTACGCCCCAAGCCATTTTTGCCGTAAAGATGGCTTGAGCCAGTGTGATTTTGGTGGAATGAGTCATTGCCTGCAGAAAGTCATATTCCACAGCCTTGCCTTCTACAATGGTAGGCACAGCAGAAAAACCTGCCACGCCATAACCTGCATCATTTTTGCCTGGAGTGAGAGTCAAGCTGAGAGTTTTGCCTTTTCTTTTCACTTCTATAGATAGGGAACGGCCAGGATTTTCTCTGATTTTGGCCAAGAGAGGTAAAGGTCTTTTGATGGCTTGACCATTGAGGTGAGTAAAGAGATCTCCGGCCTTAAAGCCAGCCTTATCAGCGGCGAGGCCACTTTTCACAGATGAGATTGTGAGACTCTGAGGTTTTTGACCGTAAAAATAAACTCGGCCACCAGTCAAAGCGATGGCTAGGACGATGTTGGCCAAAGAACCAGCTAGCAACACACAGATGCGACCAGGAAGACGCCTTGGGGAATAACGTTTTGGGTCATCCAAATCGTCAGCCATTTTCACGAAAGCGCCCAGGGGAAAAGCACGAATGGTAAAGAGGGTTTTTTCGAATTGGTGGCTATAAAGAATGGTCGAGCCCATTCCCAGGGCAAACTCTTCAACGGGATAACCTGTCACTTGGGCCGCAAGAAAATGCCCCAATTCATGAACTGTCAGCATCAGAGAAAGTGCAAACAGGACACCAACCATTTTGAAGAGATGACCATAAAGAACGATGTAGATAAAACCTATGGCTACTATGAGGTAAAAAAAAGCCTTGCGACTAACTGATGGCATCACATTGTCTTTCGATAATAGGTTTTGCCCAACATATAGGAGTAAGCAGATGTGAGGGCAAAAACCATGATGGGGTAAATGGCATTCAAATCAGGCTGATAAAGGTACAAAGCAGTAGTCAAAACGAGACCAATCGTAGACGAACTTTGCTGAAGGTTGGCTGCCTTGAGTTCGATTAGTTGCTCTCGTTCATCAACTAGAGCCTGCCTATCCCATAAGTAATAAAGGAGATAGATGACGGTCGTAGAACCGGCCAATATTCTAAGTACCAGCTTGTCGACCATTGTTTTCCTTTCATTCACTCTCTGTCTCTTCGAGAAAAAAGATCTCCTCTACAGGCACTTTGAGCACTCGAGCGATAGAGAGGACCAATTTTATGGAAGGGACGAATTTGCCATTTTCGACTGAGTTGATGGTTTGACGAGAGCAACCAACGAGGCGGGCAAGCTGTTCTTGCGTCACATCACCATTTAACAGTCGGGCAATACGAAGTTTGTTTTTGAGCTCCATAGTTCAAATGTAAACGACCTTTGACTAAATGTCAAGTTTACTTGACATTGTGTCTGCTACCTTTGACACCACGAGCAAACATACTCCGTTGAGTACAAAAGCCTCCCATTTTGGGAGACCCTGGTTCAGGAAATGAACGGCCCCATCCTAAGGCGATGATTGAAGTTGGCTGAAGCCTCCTCTCCTCCCCTCCCCTAAAGGAACACAGGAGACCAGCAAGCTTTGGTACGGAAGCTGCATTCTCCAAAACAACAACAGAAAAATCCTTTTAGGAGGCGTGAAATGTTCAAGAAGATGACAGCTCTCGTAGCAACACTGATCATGGTGGCTCCGCTGTGGGCCAAAAGTGAGTTCAAGGCTGAGGATTTTCACAATGCCATGCAGAAGGCAATCGCTTTTAGAAAGGCAAAGAGGCTGAAAGGTAATTGTTTGCGCGAGTCGACGAATACCTTGCGTTTGCTTGCTGGCAAGAGGGCTCGTCGCCGTTGTGTTCGCACTTTTTTCAGTGCGCCTTGTACTTATTCAATAGCCTATGCGAAGCGGCCCCAACGTTTTTTGCCCAAACCGAAAACCAAGACATTTCGTCTCTACTCGGACTTTGTTTGGTGCAGGGCTGAGAAGTCTCCCACAGGTATGGCTGGTTGGTTTCTCGTTACTCATGGCAAATTTGCCCAGTATAAAGGTGGCTTCGTACAAGGGCAGATTGGTGATCAGGTCTATATTGCAGAGGGAATCAATGAAGGTGGACGTGGATTTTGTCTGCGCCATTCTCTGATTTTTGTGGGCGGCGAAGAGGGCAAGCAGGCACGTTATGTTTGTTGTCTATCGAGCGATAGCAAGGGTGAACCACTGCGTAAATACTGGGGAGACTCTTATCGCGGCCAAATCATCCATCAGGTTAGACGTTACAATCATCTTTTTTATAAGTGCTCTGCCAATGCCAATCAATGTCCCAATTCCCTCGTGCCTCCCAAGAGCAGCAGTTCGACGAGCAAGAGTGATAGTGGGGAAAACAATTCTGCTCTCTCTTTGCTTGGCTCTTTGGCTTCTCTGGCTTCAACTGGCAAGACTCCGGCAACTAGTGGCAGTGGAGAGGGGCTGCAGAAAAGTCCTTTCACCCTCGCTTCTGCCAACAGCAAAACTGGCAGTAGCAGCTCCACCAATAAAGATCCTTTCAGTGAAGGGCCAGACTCTTGGTTGGACGAAGGCATTCCCGAAGATGGAAAAGGCGATGGCTCTGGCAGCGGAACTGGTAGCAGCAATGATGGTATGCAGCCTGGTGTGATGTCCGAAGACGATCCTTTTTACGAGGGTGTAGACGATGTCATCGTTCCTCCCCTGCCCAAAGATCCTGACACAAGTGACTTGATGCCAATGCCCCAATCTTGGAACGAGCCCACTGATGAAGGTGCTTTCGCAAGCTATGAAGGAAGCGAAGGCTCTTGGGATTTTGAACCTGAATTCGACTGAGAAAGTTGGTACGGAACTTGGTTATAAGGCGTGGGAAGTCAAAAGCTAACAAGATTGGGAGAAGAGAATGAGGACCAATATTGAAGCATTGTTTAGTACTGCAACCCTCGTTTTTGCCACTTTGGGAGTAGCGAGCAGCGTGATAGCCAATCCAATGTCTTACCTACGCGAAAAAACAGCCAAGGTTCTGCGTCAGGAAAAAGCCGCCAAACTGGCAACAATGCCTCGTCGTTTCATCGTGAAAGTGGCTGCCATTCCAGGTGTGCGCGCTGTCGCCAATTTGCGAGACATCGAAGTTACGGTTCTTGGGAACAAAAAAGCCATCAAAGATGCAGTCCTGCTTTTCCATGGGAAAAAGGCTCAGCATTTGGGACGTTTCTGCCTCGGCTCTGAGAGCAAACCCACCTCAGACCGGCAGAAGATTGAAAAGGTATTGGCCCGCCGTGGAAGCGGAGCTCTAGTTCTCTCTTTGCGGAGCACAGCTGGTGGTTGGAGCTCTTTTCAAAAACAGGAGAAGAGAGCCATAGGCCAATCCATCTTAGCCATTTTCTCATATTTTCAGCATTTTTGTCTTGGCACTAGACTGCGATGTCACATAGGAGCCATGGGCTCGGGTTATCGACCTCTGCACTGCTTAATCAGCTATTTGCGACAGGCCAAGGATGAGAATTCAAAGAACTTTTTGCGTCACCATTTGGTTACTGTTACAGACCACGACGCTTGTTATAAAAAGGAAATGGTTGGGGCCTATTGGTGGTTGCTACGAAAGGCTTCGCAAGTGCGAGTGAATTTCATTCACTCTGCCAAAGTTGTCTTTGAGAAACACAGTTATCTAGCCTGTCGCTTCAATAACTTCAGTTTTGATTGTGATTTGCCACTTTTTGCCAAAGAAGGTAGCTGCTCTTACGACAAAGGGCGCGTGCAGTTTTGGGCAGCCAAAAAGCACGCCCTCACCCTCGGTGGTCAACTTTGGCAGGCATATTTCAACGGCACCGTGAAGGCCACGATTGCCAACTCTACTCTTGCTTTGCTTGAAGAGGAACAAAACTTGCGTGTGAACCGCAAGCCCCTCTAAAAGCGACAATGGGGAAAAAAATGAATATAAAAAAGCTGACAATGGTGTTATTATTCTTCCGTTACTTTTTTTGTGTCTTCGCGAGTGATAGATGAGTAGTTCGTTTGCTTTGTTTGGCTTTTCAAGAGGGGGCCCTCCCCATTTCGCCTTCCCGCTTACGTCCCTATTTTCCTCTTCCCCCGCGACCCGTAGTTTGGAGATGTTATGAACATCTACGTAGGAAACCTGTCCTGGAACACCCAAGAAGCCGAACTCCGTGACCTGTTCGAACAGCACGGCCAAGTTGAATCAGCTCGTGTGCTGAAAGACCGTGAAACTGGACGTTCTCGTGGTTTCGGTTTTGTTGAAATGAGCAACGACGACGAAGCACGCGCCGCCATCGAAGCACTCAACGGCTTTGAACTCGACGGCCGCCAGCTCCGCGTAAACGAAGCTCGCCCCCGCGAAGAACGCCCCAGGCGCCCTCGCTATTAAATAGCTAAATATCGGAACCACCGTTTGGCCCAATGGTTGGACGGTGGTTTTTTATTGTGTTAGGCTCGACGAGAGAATAATGGGAGGGGAAACTCGTGAGTGCTAAGTCCTTTGATTGGCAACCATTCAACGATTTTTTGGCAGAGCTCAAACGTTCCACTGAGCCTAGGCAGCTACTCGAACGTCTTCTGCAAGGTGTCTCCAAAATGGTGGGAGCAAGCCGTGGTGTCGTTTTGTTGAAAGAAGAGGGAGAGGAGGAGCTCACTCCCGTTGCTTTTCACAAGGTCGAAGATGAAGAGGAATATCTAAAGATAAGTTCCACCGTATATAAGCGTGCCCTGCAAACAGGCGAAACTGTCTTTGTGAGCGCCAACGACGATGTTGATTGGATGGCAGGAGCAACAGCCAGCTCTTTGGCCATGATGCCCAGGGC
>CAZXTJ010000313.1:0-9473 GCA_964643655.1 uncultured bacterium | reverse complement strand
CTCCTAATAACTCTGTGAGGAACACTGGTAAACCTGTGAATATGACCAAAATAGCAGCCAGAGCGTAGACCCAAGTGGTGTGTTGAGCCAACATCAAGCGACAGGTTCTGGTTTTTCCTCTATCTTCGAATTGCCAAGACACTCTTTGCCTCCATCCAATCCTGATTCTAGATCAGATAGCTGGTTCAAGCGCTGGCGATAATAAACGCTGTATGGATTTTTTTGCAGGCACATCTCATATAGTTCGCGAGCTCTATCGTAATGTCCCTTTGTTTGTGCTTGGTAAGCAAGTGCTTCGGCAATATTGGTGTTTTTCGGATTGAGGGCGAACAACCTCTCCAGCTCTTTGTCAGAATGGTGTTTGACAGGCGCATTATCTTTGGGTTTTGGGTAAAAACATTCCTCTGGAGAGATGAACAAGCTGGCAAAACAGAGATGTCCAGTTGAGAATAAAAAGAGGGCCACACTGGAGAAAGTGAAGATATTGCGCATTTGTCGCGAGGCCCACAAAAAGTTGGAAAATGAGAGAACTGCGACCATTAAGAGGCCAGAAACCAACCAAACATATAAACGGCCATGGACAGGAAGGCTGAGAAAAGCTCGAATGAGTGTCCAAGCGCCTTCTTTTACCTCATGGGCCCCACTGGCTACTTTGTTGAGGCAGTGTTTGACCTTTGTAGATGGTAAAACAACCATGGGATCTGTTGTTTGGGGCTCTTTGGTGGTGGGATTGCAGCCATAAACAGCGCAGCCTTCATTATAGTGCCAACACTCGCGATGGTGGACTGCATGGCACTGTTGACAATAATAAGGCTCAAACTCGACTTGTACACCACAAACGGGACAGCGTGCTCGTTCGCTCAGCACCATTTCCACGACGGTCAAGGGAGTTTCCGCCATGGTGGTACCTCCTGCCTTTGTTTTGACATCTTTACGTTAGAAAGGTTCCAAAAAAAGTTTCTTTAATTTAAAGCGTGTTATAATCGGCCGTTCGACCTTCGCTGGGAGGCAATTAGATGGCCGAAGAAAAGAAAGCTCTCGCGCAGCTGCGTGAAGTGAAAAAGAACTATCATCTGGGCAAAGTTATCGTGCCTGCTGTCAGGGGTGTCACCTTGGATGTGGAACCTGGCGAGTTTTTGGCTCTGGCTGGTCCATCAGGCTCAGGAAAAACCACTTTATTGAACCTCTTAGGGTTTCTCGATACACCCACTGAAGGTGAAGTCATTCTCGATGGCACTCCCTCCAATGGACTAAGTGCTGCTGAGTTAGCTCTTTTGAGGCGCGAAAAGATTGGTTTTGTCTTTCAGTCTTTTAATCTCATTCCCGTCCTCAATGCTTATGAGAACGTAGAATTACCTCTTCTGCTTCTCGATGGATGGCCTCCCGAAAGGCGCAAAGAGACTATCATGCAGCTTTTGGCAGAAGTTGGTCTCTCTGGAATGGAAGACAGGCGACCAGGTGAACTGTCTGGCGGTCAGCAGCAACGTGTTGCTGTTGCTCGAGCTTTGGTCAAAAACCCTGCCTTCGTTTTGGCTGATGAACCCACTGCCAACCTTGATTCCAAAACGGGTGAAGGTATTTTGCAGCTCATGAAGCAGATGAACAAAGACCACGGTACTACCTTTATTTTTTCCACTCACGATCAACAAGTAATGGATTTTGCAGACCGATTGGTAAATCTTCTCGACGGCAAGATTGTCTAAATGTGGCTTTTCATTAAATTGGGGCTGAGGAATCTTCTGCGTAATCCGCGCAGGACTTTGACTACTGGAACAACCCTCTGTATTGGCCTCGTAGCCATGATTTTTCTCCGTGGTTTGATTGATGGTCTCGAACTCGATGTCTGTGGACTCATCGTGCGTAGCCATTTTTCCCATTTCAAGGTCTACGCCGAAGGGTATGACGGCAGCAAAGACGAGGAACCTCTCAAACGTTTACTCAGTGAAACCAGAGCTTTGTCCAAAACTGTCTTGGAAAAAGGCGGTGCTCTGGCTGTTGCTCCTCGTTTGTTTTTTCCAGTTCAGTTAGGCGACGGTCGTGATTTGCTTCCTTGTAAAGGTATGGCCATTTCTCCAAAACTTGATAGGACTGTTTATAAAGGTTTTGGTGTACAAGGTCGGTTCCTCGAGGATGACGATGACGAGGGTGTGCTCGTGGGCAGCCAGCTGGCCAAGGTTTTTGACATTGAAGTTGGCCGCGAAATCACTGTCCTTGCTCGTACTGCAGATGGTGCTCTGTCGGCTTTTGATCTTCCTGTCGTTGGTCTTCTGAAGACGGGCGCTCCAATCGTTGATACGCAATATGTTTTTTTGGCCTTGAACACAGCTCGCGAACTACTCGATCTCGAAGATGGGGCAGTCACTGAAATTTCCATTAGGATGAGTGGTCAGCTCCCTGATTACCCTCAGCTGAGGCAGGCTTTAGCCGGGTGGTCGGGAGAGAAGTTAGAGAGCAAGTCTTGGTATGAGGCAACAGCTTGTGAACGTCGATTGATGAATTTGCGCCGTCGTATCGTCGGTGTGGCTCTCACCATCTTGGCATTCATTGTTGCTCTTGGTGTTTCCAACGCAATTTTGATGGCAACCTACGAACGTAGTCGTGAGATTGGCACCCTTGCTGCGATGGGATTTACGGCCCGGCAGATCTTTTTGCTCTTTATTCTCGAAGCTTTTCTGCTGGGATTTGTGGCAGGCATTTTCGGTTGTACTGGCGGTGCTGCCGTTACAAGCTATGTAGAAAAACATGGCATCCCGCTGCCTGCAGAGCAGCGTGAGTTGGCCATCCCCGTGCCAGAATACATACACACCAAATATTCCCATAAAGGTGTTGCCCAAGCTTTCCTCTTCGCTTTGCTGCTAACCTCAGGAGCCGCAATTTATCCTGCTTGGCGGGCAACTTACGTTGAACCTGCTGAAGCTCTGAGGAGGACGTGACATGTTATTGCGATTGGCTTCTCGCAATTTGTTGCGCAACTCGCGTCGTTCCTTGCTAACTGCAGGCGGAATTGCCCTTTGTACATTTTTTGTCATTTTGGCTCTCACTCATCTTGCTGGTGCTCTTTTCACCTTTGAAGAGGACCTCCTTGTAACAACTGGGCACATACGTGTTCTCCACAAAGAATACGTGCGAAAACAGCGTTTGATGAGCCTTCGTTGGATAGTGGAAGATTTGTCGGCAAGGCTGAAAAAGTTGAGAGCAATTCCTGGTATTCGTGAGGTGGCACCTCGTATCAGTTGCGGAGTCATGGTCGACGTTGATGGTGAACGCCAACATTCCACTGTTTGCGCCGCTTTGGATCCTCAGCTCATTGGTGAAAGAAGAAGGCTCGAGCGAGCCATCATCAAAGGCTCTTATGAACCTTTTCTCGAGAAAGCAGGCAAGTCTCCCAAACGAACGAGAAGGGTCATCGCTGGCGTCAAAATAATCGAAAAACTCGGTGGCCTCGATGTTGGTGATGTGGTGACCATTATCTTCCGCACGAGAACTGCCTGTATTGCTGCTGCCAATTTCCGTATCTGCGCCATCACTGATATGAAAGCCAATCAGCTCAATCGTTTTGTTTACATTCCGCGTGATGATATGGCCGAACTCATCGAGATGGATGATAGAGCTACAGAGTTGTTGGTTTTTGCCAATTCGACGTGGGGGCTGAAAAAGCTGGCCAATAAAATAGACAGTGCCATAAACGACAAAGAGATTCTCGTTGAACAGTGGAAAGAGATTGGTTTCCTCGGTTCAGCTCTCGATAGCCTCTATCGCATTTTTGGCATTGTCATTGGTGTTATCTTGCTCGTGGCTGGCATTGGTGTGGGTAACACTATGGTCATGGCAGTCCTCGAAAGAACGAACGAGATTGGTGTTCTTCAGGCCATTGGTTTTCGCACTCGCCAAATCGTTGCTCTTTTCCTCATCGAAGGTTTACTGCTTGGTCTCATTGGTGTGTTTTTTGGCTCTGTCCTGGGCGTTTTTGGTGGTATGTACCTCGAACAAAATGGTCTCAACATTTCCACCAGTTGGGCTCAGGATGTCTCCTTACCCATCAGGGATACAATGCACGGCCGTCTGAGTCCTGATATCGTTCTCGTAGCCATCCTCTTGGGCCTGGCTGTCGCTGTTGGCGGTTCCGTCGGACCAGCTCTGCGGGCTGCCCGCCTAGAGCCTGCCAACTCCCTTCGTTCTTGAGTAGCTCCTTCGTCCTCCTCCCAATTTTGTCGATGAATTAGACATAAAGCTCTGTTCTTTGTGTTTTTTTGTTTGGTTTTTGGAGAGTGACGATGCGCAAACCTTTCGTTTTACTCCTTTTGTTATCCATGCAGTGTTTCATCTGTGGATGTAGTGACAGTGGAGGAGAGCTCAGCGGAGCTCTTTCTACGGGAGTGCTCACGGGCACAGTGAGAGATTTGAATGGCCAAGCCCTAGCAGGTGCAACTGTAGCGATTACAGGTTCGTCATTCGAGGTTGCTTCTGGTGATGATGGTGCTTTTGTCCTCAACGCACCTCCTGGCGAACATATGCTCTCTGCCAACAAGGATGGATTTATCAATGTGCAGCGAAAGGTCACTGTACCTGAGCTTTCCGAATCAGCTTTGCCTCCCATCAGTGTCTATTTTGTCATGCCTCCTCAGCAGGCTGATTATGCAAGCGCGGTCTTGACGACAGCCAAGGATGTTTATGAATTCAATGAGGAGCTAAGTCTCGACTTGACTGTCAATGCCGGTCCTCAACACAATATTAGACTCGTGGCTTATGACGTAAAAATCAAACAGGATGACACTGTTCTTTGGTCAAAACTCTGGACCTATGAAACTCCACTGCAGGTAAAGGCCACTGAAAGTGAAGTCCTCGATTTTACTTGGGATTGGAGCTCTGCTGGTCTGGAAGCAGAATTCGTCAATTGCACAGTTGAAGCAAAGGTAACCTCACTCGTTGATATCACTCCAGATGATGGTGCTCAGCAGCTTCCTGTGAAAGGCTCTTTGGCTGGCCAATATGTTGAGTTTTCGGCACCTGCCATATCTCTTTCCTTGGATAATCGTCCGTAACACTAGTCATCACTGCTCATCTAAATCCGGTGGAAGGTGGTTTTTATGCTGCGATATAGCCTGCTTTTACTCTCTTTATTGTTATGCCTCTCTATTACACAAGCCAAACCGCTACAAAGGCACATTCCAGCTGCTGGTTTTAGTGACTATCTCGGTATTCGGTTTGACAAAGATGTCACTATCTTTCGTTTTGGCAGCTCCTACAGAGCAACTCTCTGGGAACCGAAGAAACTAGAAATGTATGGACTACAAGGTCTCAAACGAGGCACGAGGGTGCTCGTCTCCAATGTTGGTTATGGCAAACTGCGCGTAAAAGTCCTTCTCTGGCAGCGACCACCAATATTTTTCGACTCTGTCAAAGTTGGTAATAAAAGGACCTTCGTTCCTGCCAAAGATCACGAGAAACCACTTCCTGTCAGAATCCGCGGGAAAATATTACCTACTCCCAATCCCAAACCGATACGTATCAAAAGGGATGAAGGTGCTCGGCCTCTGCCTTTTTAATGTCTACAAAATTTGTGCTTTTTTAAATGAGGCACTAAGATTATAAGTAAGCCAATATTTGGGGGCTATCAAATAGGAGGTCGTCCATGCGAAGGGCCCTAGTTTTAGGACTCTTGTGTTTGTTTTCTATAGGTGTGGCGCAAGCCAGAACAGTAGTCATCGCCGTCGGTATCGATAATTACGCAGGTGATTGGGCTGGAGCCCTCACGAGCTGTGTCAATGATGCCAATGGTTTCCTCAATCATCTTCGCGATCACAATGGCGCTAAATGGAATGAACGTTATGTTGCCACTGATGCAAATGCTACGAAAGCAGCTATTCGTGGCAATATTCAAGGTTTTGCCAGCCAGCTGGTAGCTGGTGACACTTTGGTTTATTTCCACTCGAGTCATGGTTCCACTGCTGGCGGTGACAATGCCTGTTTATGTTGTTACGACACTGCATCCTTTTATTGGGATTATGAGTTGGCCGAAGATCTCGAGTTGTATGCCGATGGAGTTAACATCATCGTCATCGCAGATGCCTGTTATTCAGGTGGTTTGCTGAAGGGGGCTCCTGTAGTTGGTGCTGAGCAGAGTCCGCAGACTTGGAATTTTGCAGCCAATGTGATGAAACATCATTCTGCCCTGAGAGCCGCTCGTGGCGCCTTGACCAAAGGACCCACAATTGGTTTCATTACAGCCTGTGATTCTGATGAGCAGTGTATGGCGGGCAGTCCTTACAGTCTCTTTACCCACTATTTGCTTCAAGCCTTTACCCAAGGCGACAACAACAATGATGGCACCTACACTTTTTACGAATTATATCAATATGCTAAACCCAAAGCCTTGGAACAGTACGCTGGCCAAGAAGCTCAAACTTCTAATGACTTGCTGCTCAAAGCCATCGCAGTCATTGGTACTGATAATCCCGTTAGTGGCGCTCCCCTCAGTGGTAGCAGTTCTGGCGGCGGTGGTGGTTGTTCAGTGGCAACAACAGAGAGTGCACCTCATTGGTCACTGCTCCTGCCATGGCTTCTCGTCATGACGGTCACTTTGTGGCAGCGCCGTCGTAAACGAGCTCTGGCAGCCGTAAAAATCTAAACGACCTTATCTTTTCAAAAAAAGACCGAACCTCTTTCGCCTGCTTTGGCTCTCTTTTCCGAAAGACTTCGAGAAAGGAAAAGAGATGTTCGTTCTTAATGATTTACTCAACCTAGTCACAGATTGTGATGCTTCTGACCTCCACCTAACAGTTGGTACTCCACCGATGTTGCGTGTCGATGGTGAACTCCTTGCTACGGACCTGGATGTTCTCACTCCAATGGACACACGCAGCCTCGTCTACAACATGCTCACAGCGGATCAGCAGAGATCCTTCGAACGGGATCGTGAGTTGGACATGTCCTACTCAATTCATGGTTTTGGCCGTTTTCGCGTAAATGTCTATCGCCAACGTTGTGCAGTGGCAGCTGCTTTCAGGCTCATTCCTTCTATTATTCCGTCCATTGATGAGCTGGGTTTGTCTCCAGTTGTGAAAGAGTTTGCCAAGCTCACACGTGGTCTCGTTCTCGTTACAGGACCAACGGGGTCAGGTAAATCGACCACTTTGGCAGCCCTCGTGGACCTCATTAACGAGACGCGACGTTGTCACATAATGACCATTGAAGACCCCATCGAATATGTGCATGGCCATAAAAAATCCATGGTCAATCAACGAGAAGTGCATGTTGATACTCATAGTTTCGCCGCAGCTTTGAAACATGTTCTGCGCGAAGATCCCGACGTGATACTCGTTGGTGAGATGCGCGATTTCGAAACCATGGAAACGGCTCTCACTCTTGCGGAGACGGGCCACCTCGTCTTGGGAACTTTGCACACCACCGATGCTGCCCAAGCCATCAACCGTCTTGTTGATTCGTTCCCACCCCATCAGCAAGAACAGGCTCGCACACAGATTTCATTTGTCTTGCGAGCAGTGGTTGCACAACAACTACTTCAGAGCTCAACAGGGCGCGGTCGTGTTGTTGCCGAAGAGATTCTCGTTGCCACTCCTGCCGTGCAAAACATCATTCGTGAAAACCGAGTGCAGCAATTGTATACGGCAATGCAAACGGGACAACAGCTGGGTATGACCACTTTTGAACAGACTTTGGCCTCCCTTTATCAAAGAGGGGCAATCACCTATGAAGACGCTATCTGCTCAACGACACGACCCGATGAACTCAGTCGTATGTTGAAAAGCCAAGGTTAATCACCTTGAATGGAACTATGAGAAAACTCATCGCACGTTGCCTCGAGGGAGAAAGGGATGCCATCGAACAACTGACTCGATGGTACCGTCCCCGTGCTCTTGATATGGCCAAAGCTTTGTTGCAAGACGAACATCTGGCCGAAGACATCGTGCAAGAGGCTTTACTCGCTGCTCTGGCTCACCTTCATCAATTGCGAAATCCAGATGCCTTTTATCCTTGGTTTCGTCAAATCCTTCGTACTCAATGCACTCGTTATCTGAGAAAAAACAAAGAACAGCCTGATGAATGTCTCGATAACTTTCAAGCCAAAACAGTGAATCCGCAAGAGGTCGTTGAGAAAGAAGAACGAAGGAAGTTGCTGAAAGAGGCAGTGGCTTCATTGCCTATCAAAACTCGGCAAACGACAGAGTTGTTTTATTTTGAAGAAATGGCTTGTCGTGACCTAGCTGGCCATTTGAAGGTGCCAGTGGGAACAGTGAAAAGAAGACTACATGACTCACGGCAGCAGTTGAAAGTGCTCCTTGGTGCTCTACCAATAGCCAAAAAAGGTCAGCGTAAGAAAACAAGATTAAAAACGGGTTTACCCTTATAAAGGAGGAATATATGGTTCAGCAACAGACAGATTTGCTCAATGAAATCATGGCAGAAGCTTTTGAACGTGGAGCAACTGATATCTATCTTCTCCCAGGAGAGCCTGTTGCATATCGAATAGATGGCCAACTAGTCCGTTCAGAAGAAGAAGCTCTCAGTGGCCAGACAATAAAAGAGATGGCCATAGCAGCCGTTGGTGAGGAAGACGTAGAAAAACTCGGCCGCACTCGTCCAGGTATCATCCGCTCTGGTTGCTCTATCCCAGGTGTTGCCGACGGTCGTCTCACCATCGCCAAAGCTCTTGGCCAATGTACGATTTCAATCAGGCTCTTTCCTTCCACCATTCCATCTCCAGAAGAGATTCGTCTGCCCCAAACCATCGTTGATTTATCGGAACAAAAAAGCGGAATCATCGTTTTTGGCGGAGAAACGGGTAGTGGAAAAACGACAGCGGCTCTAAGCCTATTGGACTTTATCAACTCTCAAAGAGCCGTCCACATTTGCACGGTAGAAGCACCTGTCGTCGCCAGGCTTACACCCAAAAAAGCTGTTGTCCAACAACGTGAAGTGGGTATGGATGTACCCGATGGCAGTGCTGGTGTTCTCGCTGCAATGACCCAGGGCGCTGACGTGATTTTTGTGGCAGAGTTACGCACAGCTGACGACGTAATGGCTGCCCTGACTGCAGCTGATGCTGGTCATCTGGTTATCACCACTGTTCACGGAGCTCCTCCACAGATGGTTGTGGAAAACATGCGCCAAGCTTTTCCCGAAGATGAATGGGCTCAAGTCTCGGCACTGTTAGCGAGAAACCTACTCGTCGTTACCTCTCAGCTGCTCCTAGAAAGAAAAGACGGCAATGGTCGATTGGCTGTCTACGACCTCTTTGTTCCAGACGAACAAATCAGAAACATGATTGAGCACGGTGCCAACTTCCACCGTCCGCGCAATCCAGATCCCGCTGTTTATCGTGATGCCAAAGACGAAATCAAACAACTCTTGGAAGAAGGTCTTATTTCCGAAGATATTGCCAACAATGGTTTGGGTCGATTGCGTAGCGCTTATTATTCTTATGCTCATAAAGACTGAGCTCAGCTGTGCCT
>CAZXTJ010000312.1:0-9485 GCA_964643655.1 uncultured bacterium | reverse complement strand
GGCAAAAACCATCACCTTCGTCGATGAGCTCAGAGATAAAGACCCCGATCTTCTGCTCTTGTGCGCCGGAGACATGTTGGGTCCATGTCTCACCAGTGAGGTCGACGGTGGTGCACAGATGATAAAAGCCATGAATAGGTGTGGTTATGACGCCTGTGGCATTGGTCCCCATGACTTTTTTGCCGGTTGGGATAATTTTCGAAAACGTGCGGCTGAAGCTCAGTTTCATTTTGTTTGCGCCAACATGAAATACATCGACCTCAAGAGTGGCAAACGTCGTTCGCCTGAATCTGTCCGACCTTGGTTGTTGGTGCAACGCGGTGGAAAAACCATCTTTATCACAGGTGTTATGTCACATTCTTTCGAAAAGAGCCGACCTTCGTGGCCTCAAGAAATCATTACTACTTCACCAAGAGAAGCTCTAGAGGCCATAAGACCTCAAGCTGAAAAAGCAGACATAGTCATCGTTCTTTCCACGAGAAAGTATTACAGTAACGTAAGACTGCTCGAACGCACTCCTTGGATAGACATTCTCATCTCTCGTACAGGAGTTGACCAACGTCCCTTTGGTGTTGAGTTGCGCGATGTGGCCTTGCCTGACGGGCGTAGAGTCTTGTGGAGTCATAGCAGCAAAAGGCGTTTTGGTTCTGTTCTTGTTGACCGTGACGACAAAGTTTTCAATTCATCTGTTCGTGTTCATCACATGCCCAATGAAACATCTGCTGAAGCAACTATTGCTGCTGAGATTAGACGACTCGAAGTTGTTGCCAAAAGAACACACCAAAAGGTCATAACAAAGCTGAGTAAAGATGAAGCCAACAATTTTCCAGTTACATTCGTACAGGCATTACGATATGGATTGAAGGCTGAGATAGGCCTCTTTCATCGAGCAGGTATGCTCTCTCAAAAAGTGCCTGAGACTTTGAGTTATGGTGCAATCCGTTCCTTTTATCCATTCCATAGCCGTGCAGCCTTGGTAAATGTTACAGGCAAACGTTTGAAAGAGTTGTGGAAAGTAAGGAAAAAGCGCCTTGTTGGCTCAAAGGGCCTACTTTTCATCGGTCTGGAAGAGAAGCAGAACAAGCTCTTGGTCAATGGCCGACTCCTGCGGAAAAAGGACACTTACCGTGTGGCCACCTCTGAGTATTTGGCTCTGGGGTTAAACGATCTATTACCTCGGCAACAGAAAGCCGTAAGGAAAATCAAGGTGATTGAAGCTGTTTCAAATCACCTGAAGAGCACAGAATTTGCTCAACGACCGACTTTGTACAGAAGACTGGAGAGAAGAGCTGTCCATCGACGTAATATGCAGTTTAATTGGGCAATCAGTAGTCTTCAGTTTGATGGTGCGGCAGATCAATATCAGTATTCAGACGAGTCTGCAGAAGGAAGAAGGAGTGACATCCCCGGATTTGTGGGGCGTCCCTTCCGACAGACTGCTTTTTATCTCGACTACGAATCGATAGTTGATCGTCAGAGAGATGACTTTACATTTCGATTCGAATCAACTTACAAGACCTTCAAGGGGAACATTCGTACGGATATTACAGAGCTGACCACCCGCTATGAGCAGAAGGATCCACTTCGCGACTCGAATTGGTTTTCAGAAATGTCACTCTCTACTACTCTGGAAAAACCATCTGATTCAACTCGGGAGTGGCCTCGTTTCGGTAAAGTCGTTTTTGGTCGTGCCTTCAGGCTAGGGAAAAAGAGCAAAATCCTTGCTGGTATCGGTTACCTCGAACGTTTCTCCCAGGCCAACAACCCATCGAACTTAGGGGTAAATCTCGCTTACGAGATAGATAGGAAATTTGGCAAACGTTTCGAACTCGATGCAGCACTCGAGTATTTTGCCTCCTTGGATTCTGACCAGCTGCACATAGCTGATGCCAAGGTAGCTTTCAAATTGGAGCTTGGTGGCGGACTTTCTTACATTACTAGGTACGTTCGCTATCTCTGGAGAGATGATCAGATCAACAACTCTGCCCATCGCAAAGAACTATTCATGGGGTTGGGAGTAACTAGAAAGCTCCGCCGTTTCTAATCGTTCAAATTGTGAACGATCTTTTGTTCATAAAATGAACGTCTCTTGCTTTTGCGTGACTGAAATCCTTTTATACTGGCGCCTGTGGGGATGGCATCATCGTTGCTTTATACCACTGCATAAGAAAAACCGAAAGAAAGCAGGGGTAGGTCATGAGAGTAGCAGTCACAAAAACGTTCCTTTTTCTCCTTCTCACACTGATGTGTTCTTTTTCCTCCGCTCAAGCAAACGAACTAGCTCTTTTGGGGCAAGAAGCAGCAGCCAATGAATGTGATTTGGACAATCCTCCTGATCCACAGGCTCATGGAATGTTAAATCCCCAAAAAACCTATGCAATCATCATTGGCCTGCTTGATTGGCAGTCTCCAGATCTCTCTTCTTTCAGCTCTGAAGGAAGACAAGACGTGGAGTTTTATAGTGCCCTCTTGGCTCTTGGTGTACCTGAAACAAACATGGTCAAACTCATTGATAGCGAAGCAACACTAGCTCGCATTCGCACTGAATTGACAAAACTTGCAAGCCAAGCTCCTTACGACTCCACCTTCATTTTTTACTTCACAGGACATGGCGTAAGAGAAAAAAGTGGAACCTGTATGACCAACTATGATGTCAACAGCAATGACTGGAGAAACACCTGTTTTCAGCTTTCTGAGCTTGGTCAAGTGCTAGACGAGAAACTCTTCGCCAAGAATGTAATGCTCTTTGCTGACTGTTGCCATTCTGGTGCGATGATCAGTGTGGCTAAAAAGCTCAGTGAGGCAGGTAAAAACGTTCTCTCCGTAGCTTCAGTAGTACGAACCAACGCATCAACTGGAAACTGGACCTTTACGCAAACTCTGGTTGGCTGCTTTAGGGGTGACGCCATTCACGACAGAAACAATGACGGTACTGTCACCGTTGCTGAATTGGCACGAGAAATCCGAGAAGTCATGCGTGCTCGTGATGGTCAGCTTTCAGCTCACAAACTATACGGTTATCCAAGGAGTTATGGTTTGAGCAGGACTTTTAATAGTCATCCAGCAGCTAGTGCACACGGTTTCAGCATACGCGAATATGTAAAAACTGCTGATGGCAATGGTCGAGTAGTCGCAATCAATGGCAACGAGTTCACAGTCCGTTTCCTCTCATACAACAGCTATGATGACAAAAAGCTGGATAAGAGCAAAATCCAGAAACTGACTTTCAGAACAAGACGTGTTGGTCTACGAGTAGACGTTCGTTCAGGTGGAAAAGAATATCCAGGCAAAATCCTGAGAACCTATTACAAGTTCCACAAGATCCGCTTTGACAACTATGACAAGTTCTACGATGAATGGGTACTGAACGACAAAATCGTCCGTGTAAAAAATCCATCATAAAAGTGCGTTCCATTTGGTGGAATTAGTACACTAAGAGTCCATAACACAAATATGACAATTGAAAGGACTCCTCAGTGTTGAACAAAATCGCTCTGTTCCTCTTGGTACTTCTCCTCAGTAACTCACAAGTTCTGGCAGGCCACACAAAAAAATGTGATCGCTGTGATGGAAACACAGTCCTACGAGTACCTTCTGCTAGAAAATGCGGAAGTTGTGAAGGCAGGGGCCACACAGTTCACAAGGTGAGGATCGTTCACTATTGTAAGACTTGTCGCGGTTGGGGAAAAAGAACAAGGCACACATCTCGCCCTTGCCGTAAATGCAAGGGGAAAAGGGGACTAGATTGTCACGAATGCATGGGCAAGGGAATGAAAACTGTCGTGCTCAGGATGAAATGCAGTAAGTGCAAAGGCAAGCCAAAGAAGACTATCTTCAAAGCTAGAGTCATCAAATGCCAAAACTGTGATGGAAAAAAGGTAAAAATTCATCCACGTTTCATCAAATGCCCTTCTTGCGACGGCAAAGGGCGCGTTCCAGTAGTAACACGTTATTGATCTATTGGTTTCCTCTCGTGAAGTATACTGCTGTCACGTTAGAGGAGTGCCAAATTGAGTCAGTCGCAAGAAAGAATCTGTGATTTTACGGCTCTGCTTCTGATCTTTTTGTTTTTGCTCATTGTTGATTATAGTGCAAGGACAAAGTCGCTTACTGTCGATGAGTATGCGCACATTACTGCTGGAGCTCACTTGGTCTCCTCTGGAAACAATGACCTCATTCCAGAAGCAGGTTATCTTTCACTTGCTTGGCCAGCTATTGTTGTTTCCAAACTTGGTTATCCACAGCCCGAGGAAAAGGGAAAATCAGCTGGTTCTTTTGCCAAGGTAGCAGACTCATATTTTGCCAATCTAGGTGACGAACTGCCATCTGTTTTGCTGATGGCAAGACGAGCTGTGATGTGGTCAGCATGCCTATTGGCCCTAGTTGTTTATCTCTGGGCAAGAAAGCTACATGGACCTCTTGGGGGACTTGTTTCGCTAACAGTTTTCGTTTTTAGTCCTACTGTGATTGCCCATAGTCGGCTGGCTAACACGGACATATTGGTTTCACTTTTTTGGTTGTTGAGTTTGTGGGCTATGTGGCGAGTGTTGAATAGAGTGACGATTGTTTCTGTCCTTTTTTGTGGAGTAATCGTTGGTTTGGCTTTGCTCGTCAAGTTTTCGACTCTTTTGATTGCTCCATTGGCCCTTCTTTTGATTGCCCTTCGCCTATCATCACCTGAACCATTGTTAGTAGGTGACAGTAGGAGTGTTTCTGGATGGACGACAGTGGGCTTGTTAGCAGCTTCTGTTTTCATGGCCGTTCTCATATCTGTCTTTGTCATTTGGACAGTGCATGGTTTTGATTTTTCTCCTAATGGAGACTTGTCAGGTGACTTTGGCTGGTCAGAAAAACTGAGTTCCCTTGGTTGGAAAGCTAAGTGGATAAGGGCTTTTCGAGAGAACCATTTATTGCCAGAAAGTTGGCTCTATGGACTGGCCTATACATTGAACAGTATGGTTTCTCGGCGAGCCTATCTCTGTGGTCAATACAGTACTGACGGTTGGTGGTGGTATTTTCCTTATTCTTTTCTAGTCAAAACACCAGTCGCTACATTGCTTATTATGGTTTTGGCTATCTTTGCCTATCGAGAGAAAAAAGAAGTGAGTTCGTGGTTAAAGCCAGTTGTGCTCTTTTGTCTCTTTTACGCAGTAGTGTTATTGGTCAGTAGTTTTAATATTGGCCAACGCCATGCACTTCCACTCTTTTCAGCCCTGGCTATTCTCGTTGGTAAAGTTCATATATGGCTGCAAGCTGCAAGGGGAAAGCTTCGGTACATTCTTCTTTCTCTTTTGATGGTGTTAGTTGTTGAGTCACTAAGTGTTTTTCCTCATTACATTTCTTTCTTCAATCTTGCTATAGGAGGGCCTGCAGCTGGACGACATCATTTGGTGGACTCTTCTTTGGACTGGGGGCAGGACATTGAAAGACTCGTCAAAGTGTTGAGAGTGAAACGAAAAGAGGGTGTTGTTACACCTTTTTATTGTGCTCTTTTTGGTCCAAGAGCCTGTTCTGTATTGGAAGTGGAAAACACACACTTGATTTCCCTGCGTCCCTTTCAGATCGCTGAAGCCAGAAAGCGATTGAAGGGTGGTTTGTATTGTATAAGTGCCCATGTGCTGCAATCGATGACCTTCAACTATGGCTTTTGGGGAAAATGGGACAAAAGGAAAGAAGAGCTCTACCTTTCCTTGAAAAAACAGATAGAAAGGCAAAGCTCTTCTTGTAACAGGGTGACACTACGGAGATATGCGACTGCAAGGTTGGCCCGTTTGTGTAGTTTCCTTCGTCACCGTAAGTCTGATGAGCACGTTGGGTATTCGATTTATCTCTATCAAATTGATGAAGTTGAATTGAGCAAGTGGCTCGCTGAACCAAAGAATCTTCATTAATTATAGAGTTTGGTTCCACCCCTAAAATGGTCTATCATCTAAGGGTACTATTGACGGGGGTTGAATTGTCTATCGTCATTGTTGATAAGCATTGTCGAACGAAGGCGCCGGGGGCGCCTTTCGTGCGTTCTGGAGGTTTTTCATGCTACTGCGTTTCGCAATAATTCTACTTATGTTCCTCTGTGCACAGACTCTGAATGCAGGTCAGGTCGTTGGTATTTGTCAGCGTGTTGACATACTTGCGAAAAAAGCAAAAGAGGCTGCGAAAAAGAAAAAGGAAGAAAAAGTCAAGAAGTGGAGCGCTGTACGCGACAAGGTGAGAGAGGCTCTGAAAAAGAGAGCAGCTGCAACAACTGCAGAAGAGAAAGCAAAAATCTCCATTCCTGATACGAAACGAACTTTGCTCTTTAGAATAGAAGCTGCTCGCGAAAAGGTGGAGAAGTCCTATTTTGCTGCAAAGCGGAAAAGTAAACTTCTGCGTTCTCAACTGTCGATGACAGAACACCATTTGAACGAAGCCAAACTTGCTCAATCAATGGCCACATATGACATTGAAGATCTTGGCGACGCCTTTGATTTTACGAGAATGACCCAACTGGGGATAACTGCAAGCAGCCCTGTCTTTGTTGATCCTCAAGCTATATCAGATTTGATAGGAAAAAAGCGTAATGAGATAGAAGTTCTGAAAAAGAGTGAAGAAAGTGGATTGGCAGCGATTACCACTGCAAGGAGCAAATGCTCTCCAGCTTTTTCTTATGTTCGTGTGCGAGCTGGTCTTTATGGGGAACCTGACTTTGCAAAAGCAAAACAAGAGCTCGAGACGGAGATTCAGCAGGCAAAAACTCAGTATGAAAGTGCCATGCAATTGGGACAGGCTGCGAAGAGTGAATGTCTACAGTCCAAAGCTGCAGTCAAGGCAGCAACTTCACCAGCCCAGTCATTACTCAGCGAGTTAGAGAATAAAAAGAAAGCACTGAAAAAAGCAGTTCAAGTAGTTCAAGAAAAACATTTTGTTCATGCCCTCAAACGGACGGAACTCAAAGAACTAGATGGACATGAAAAGTTGTGGCTCCTCGAAAAAGAGCAAGCTCGTCGTAGTTATGATATTCGGCGTTTGGAAGGCGAAACGAAGGAGTTGTTGGCCACTAAGACTCTTGCCTCGAAGTATCAAGGCAGTCGAGATGATTTGATTAATTACAAAGCTGATGTTCGTGGTCTCGAGAAGAAAGTAAAGGAATTGACCAGTGCTGTAGAAGAGGCGAAAAAAGTCGAGAAGTCTGCAGCAGAGAAGTTGAAAAGATTTGTCGATGCTGAACTACGAGAGAAAGAGGCTATTGAGCGTGCTGAGGCAAAAGGCGATAGCAGCTTTTTTGGTCTGCTCATGAGTGCACTTGGCAAAGGAGTCAAGTGGCTTTGGGAGCGTTTCAAGGAGATCCCCTCAGTTGTTTCAGCCATGGCTTTCATGAAAATGGCAACACCAGGTTATCTCTTAGAGCTACTCAAACAGATGGTCATGTTTGCTGTTGGTGTTGTCAGTGACATCGTCTTTGCAGCTGCTCCAGCTTTGGGAATGGCAGTTGGATTTTTGATAAATCAGCTGGACGGTTGGATCTCATCTCCTAAAGCTGCCCAAAAGCCAGTTAGCCCTGCCATTGTCCTCAATGTATCAGAAGAAGCTAGCAAATATTATTTTCTCTCTACTGATGGCAATGAAACTGCTTCGAGCAGAGTCGCCGAAATGGTCGTTCAATACAAAAAGTTTCTGCGTAAGGTCAGAAAAGGATATGACGAATCTATGCGCCGAGAACGGCAGAGAGCGAAAGAGTTTGATGGTTTACTTCGAGAATATCAGAAACTCAATGAAGCTCTTACAGCGCAAAAACAAGAGTACAAGAGCTTAAAGGACGACTATCGCGAACAACGCAAGATAATCAATAAGTGCGAAAAGGAGCTACTGCCCTTCCGCCAAGCTCAAAAGAGTGCGCAACAGTCGCGAGCTTTATTGTATGGCTTAAAGAAAGAGTTGGCTGAGGCAAGCACAATAGAGCAAGCAGCAATCGTACAAGAGCGAATTGATGCTGAAAAGAGCAAAGTTGAAAAAGCCCTGGCTGTTATGAAACAGATTGCTTTATCTCCAAGTTTCAAGGCCGCTGGCAAGCACAAACAAGAGGCTACAGAGCAGATTGTGAAGCTCAGAAACGAAGGTGCTGGTCTCATCAGTGCAATGCATAAAAAAGTTAGGTCATTGCAGAATCTTCAACAGGATATGGAAGCCATCAGAGCTGCCAACAAAAAGGGCGAGGTCAAACTGATAAGGCCTACAATCAACAATGGTCTCACTTTGCTGATACCCAAACAAGAAGATATCAAAAATAAACCAGTTGCCCCCTCACCGAAACCAGGTCAGGGTAAACCGATGGGCCACCTCATCAAGTGGGCTGGTGACTGGTCTGGTTGGTATCAGGGGGAACTCAAAAAAGCTGGAATAACATCTCTACTGGAGCCCTTCATACCAGAAGCAGATGAAGCTGCAGCGCAGGCCAAGAGCCTTCTTTCACTCAAGGCCAAAGGACGTAGGGTCGTTGACAATCTCATCGGTTCAATTTCATCGGAGTTCAATGACAAACTGTTGCCCCTAGCTAGCGGCCCATTGGCATTGGCACAAGATATCTCGCTCAAACATGATTCAACCTTTGTTACTGTAGCTTCAGACCTTTTCGGCTCGAGGTTGAAAGAATACTCGGAGTTTCGCGAGGTTACTTGGAAATATGTGAATGCAGCTGCACGATTTGAGGTGCCAGCAAAAATGCAGGCCGCTGAAAAGACAATGGAGTTGTTGGAAAAAGCGGTCAAAGAATTAGACACTGAGATGACTCTCTTTCAAAAACTAGGGGGTCTGACTGGCCCCAAGGAAGAGATCGATGAAGTACTGACAAGGATAAGGTCCCTAGTTTCACAAGTAGACGATGGGGCCAAACAAATGAGTGATGATCTTGGTTCACTCTTCAAAGCATTCAACTCCTCCATCGAAGATGTGGTGCAAGAGGCTGCTCCTAGTGCCAGGGCACAAACGAGAGAAGTCATGGAGCGAGTTTTGAAGGAGACTTTTGGCGAGGCAATAGAAGAGTCTTCGGGTTCTAGTTTGTTCAAAAAGATGAATGGCTCTTTGATGAGCTATTTCAAGAAAAATGCTTTTTCCGGTACGAGCAAGTCTGTTGGACGTATGGCCGCCATCATTAAACCCATTGTTAATGGACCAGCTGTCTTGCTGAGGAAGATGGCAGCTTCAGAACTCAGTGGTGTAGCAGCATTCGCCAAAGGAGCTCAGGAGAACATAACAGGTCTGTACATCAATATCCTTTATCTAATGAAAGACCTCTATAGCCTCATTGATGTTGAAGATCCCTGCTTCCCTGATCAGCCTCTGTTAAAACACGACAAAGAGACAGGCAAGCCGATTACAAAAGCTGTCGAGATACCAATCCCAGCTGGTGACAAATTCAAAGGATGGATTGAGGTACACGATGATACGAATGGTGTTAGTCCCACGAGTTTTGTTCTGGAAGTTCACGATGTAACCAAAGGAGCCAAGGG
>CAZXTJ010000311.1:0-9507 GCA_964643655.1 uncultured bacterium | reverse complement strand
CTGATGGTACTGTTCATCCCTGTACGGCCTTAAGAATGCCTCTGGGGAACGTTCTCACCACTTCGTGGGCGGAGATAAAAGCATACCCTTCTCTGAAAAAGCTGAGAAAGTTGAGATTTGGTGAGCTCGAGGAATGTGCTTCCTGCGCTAGAGCACCTTTATGCGGTCGTTGTCCAGGTGTAGCTCTCATCGAAACAGGCCGTGTCGACGGACCATCTCCTTCAGCTTGTGCTCTGGGTGATATCTTGGCAAAACTGCTCTCGCTGCCTCGGTGAGACTCTCTCTACATTGCAGCTGCACTCTCTGATGCCATAATATGTAGGTCTGGTGAGAGTTTTATCTAAGGGAGTGATACCATCTCTACGGCAAAAGGACAGAAGAGCATCGAGTGGGAACCCTTCAATACGTTCTTTGACAAGTTGCGTCAATCAGCTGATACACGTGAACTTCTCGAACGACTCTTACATGGATTAGTAAAGATGCTGCGGGCATCACGAGGGTTTGTTTTGCTCAAACAAGCTGGTGTCGATGAATTGGTCAGTGTCGCTTCATACAAATTCGAAGATGATGATGAATTCAAACGTATCAGCAGAACTGTTTCCAATCGTGCTCTCGAGACTGGTGAAGTAACATATATCGAAGAATCATCCAATCACGACTGGTTCTCGTCAGCTTCACAAGAGTCCTTGGCTCTTTTACCGCGAGCTATACTCTGTTGCCCTCTCAGTGCACGTGGCCAAGCCTTTGGCGTCGTTTACGTCGATGGTCACATGGGAAGAACTGACATCAATGAAGACAGAAAGGGATTTTTCCACATTGTCGTCATGATGGCTGCAGAATTGGTTGCAGCTGCTCAGACAAGACGAACACTTCTCAATGCCCGTGACAAAATAGAAGCTTTTACCCAGCTCGTAGGTTCTGATGATGGTTTTGTCTCTGGAAAATCAACTGCAGGCAAACAGTTGGAAAACATGGTCAAAGCTGCTGGTGCACAAGATGTCTCTGTACTCATAACAGGAGACACTGGTACAGGCAAAGAGATGGCAGCTCGTGCCCTACATAGGCATTCGGCTCGGCAAAATGGGCCTTTTGTGCCCGTTAATTGCGCTGCTTTGCCACGAGAAATCATTGAATCAGAGCTCTTTGGTGCAGAAAAGGGTGCTTACACTGGCGCAGCAGAAAGACGAATAGGTCGTTTCGAGCTGGCTTCTGGTGGCACTTTGTTTCTCGACGAAATTGGCGAGCTCGATACGGATATACAAGTGAAATTGTTGCGAGTTCTGCAAGAGCGGAAAATCCGACGCCTTGGTGGTCACTCCAATGTGAATCTAGATTTTCGTCTCGTTTGTGCAACGAACAAAGACTTGGAGCAAGAGGTCAGAGCTGGTACTTTCCGCCAAGATCTCTATTATCGAGTAAATGTCTTCCGCCTTCATCTCAAACCACTTCGTGAGCGCGTCGAAGACATACTGCCCCTTGCCGAACATTTTTTGGAAATTTTTGCCACACGTTTTGGTAAAAAGATCAAAGGGTTCTCCAAAGATGCTATCAAAGCTCTGGAAACACATTCCTGGCCTGGAAACATCCGCGAGTTAAGAAATGCCGTCGAACGAGCGGCAGTAATCGAAGGCGGAGAATTAGTTGCTGGTACGAGCTTACCGGTCGCCAGACCAACCATCCGCCGTTCTGGTGGAACAGTGGGGGATATGCTTGATATCTTGCCCACTAAATTCGAAGAAGCAAAAGAAGAGTTCGAGCGAGCGTACCTCGTTCGGTATTATGAAAAACATGCAGGCAATATTGCTGCTTTTTCTCGGGAGACAGGTATTCCGAGAAATACACTCTATCGCCGCCTTGCGCGTTACGATATAGTACCGAAGAAATAAGCTATATCGCAGAAAGGAGCCCCCTGTGGCCAACGATTTGGAAACACTCGCCGGCAAAGTGGAGAGTGAACCTGAAAACGCTGATTTGAGAATGGACCTTGGCGTAGCTCTGGCTGAAGATGGTCAGCTAGTACGTGCTGCTGAAGAGCTGGAAAAAGCCATCGAGCTAGACCCAGCAATGGCCAAGGCTCACTACAACCTTGGTGTCATATTTGGTCGAGTTCTACTCGATGACTTGGCAGTAGATGAGTTGTGGGAAGATCACACTGACGAAGAGGCCTATTTCGAAAAAGCCTCTGCCTGTTACAAAGAAGCCATCAAGTTAGAGCCATCGATGACTGCTGCTTTGAATAACCTTGCTCGTTTGTGTGATGCCATGGGTTTGCATCACGAAGCCAAAGGTCATTTTGAGGCTTCTTTGAAACTTGATGAAAATCAGCCCGATGTGCACGAGGACCTCCAATCCTTGATTTCTAGAGAAGACTTTTCTCAACCAGAAAAACCCGCTCCTGAAGTGGGAGAAGAGGATCTCGTCGAAGACGAGGAATAACTCTTAGTCGCTCTTGAAAGCAAGCAGCTCTTCAATGATGAGGGCTGCTTGTCTCATTACGGGAAGGGGACTAACGAGCAGAACGTACATGAGGGCAGGCTGTAGGATGACTGCTGTTATGTAACAAGAAGCAACACCAGCCACCATGATGAGGCCCAATGTGGCAAATCCCTGATAAGAGGATAGGGCAAGGCTACCAAAGCCTATCATTGTAGTGATTGAGTTCAGTGTGATTGCTCGTCCCGTTCGTAGAAGAACCTCACGTAAGGATGAACCACCTAAATAACGCTGCATGATGTGAACACCATTGTCCACGCCTATTCCAAGGATAATGGGGAGCGCCACGAAGTTTGCTGGGTTGAATTTGACACCCATGGTGAACATACCCGAGAGCATGAAAATCGTTCCACCAACTAAAGCTGCCATAACGGTCATGGCGTGGAAACCACGACGAAAATCTAGATAAACCATCAAAGCCAGAGCAATGAAGGCATACAATGATGCTCGGAAAAATCCACGCCGAATGAGGTTGACCATCTCATCTTTGATTACAGGTAAACCAGTGAAGCTTTCTTTCAAAGAAGCAGTGTCCTTGATGAAACGTTTGGCGAAGACTTCTTGCCGAACATCGATTGAAGGAAAGACATAAACAACAAAGTTACCTGATTGTCCTAAATACCGTTCCCGTAGGGCTGTCGGTAATGTTGCCACTGAGTAAGGTTCGGCTTTGAATGCTTTTTTCAGCATACCAACATCACTCATGAGGTCGCTGAACAATTTGCGTTGGAAGCTGCGTAGTCGGTCTATACCCACCTCGTAAGGTAGACTGTCAAAAGCCAATTGCCAGTTGGAGATTTCCTTCTCTAGTTCGCTGGACTTGATGACTAGGCTGTGATGTCCCTTGATGAAAGCGTAGACTCGCAGAGCTTTGACAGCGTTACCAATAGATTTGAGAAGCTTCATTATCTCATCAGGCTCTGGTGCAGCTGCTTCCTTTTTCTTTTCTCGCAATGAGGCAATCATAGAACGAAGGGGTTCGATTTTTTTCTGTCTATTGGTCAAGTCGTCAGGTATTAGATCGGAAATCGATTCCACTCGTGCCACTGAAGAGAAGGAGCGCAGTTTTTTGGTAACGGCATGAGCTTTCCCAACAGAGGGGACTATGACGGCATTAAACTCTGGGGAAATATTGAAGTCTTCAACGAGTTCATGTTCATTTAACACTGCTGCCGACGAGGACGCTTGTAAGTTCAACAAGTTGTAATCGAAACCAATGGTGAGAGCCATGGGAACGCCAGCCAAGATGGCGAAAACAAAAATGAGACCAATGGTCATTGAGTTGTCGCGACAAAAACGACCAGCTTCGGCAAGCCACGGACGGGCATCCTCAGATGGAATTGCATCAGAGAGGAATCCTCCGACAGCGCCTGTGTGATGGGGAAACAATCTGGCTTTCAAGGTCAGCAGCGATGGTAACAAAACCAACATGTTCCACATTGCTATCACAAGTCCAGTGCCCGCAATGAACCCCAATTCTTGGAAGGCAGTGAACTCTGTCAGTAACATAGTGTAAAAAGCTGCAGCACTAGTGGTGGCACCTGTAATTATGCCGGGACCTGTGGCATGCAAAGTGGCGAGGACAGCTTCGTCGTTTAATGAGCCTCGCGCTCTTTCTTCTTCATAACAAGCCACAATGTGAATGCCAAAACCGATACCTATACCTATCAATGTGGCTGTAAAAGCCGTGGATACGAGAGTGAGGTGGCCAATGACCAACTGGGTAACACCAAAGGTGCAGATGAGACTGACGAGTAGAGTAGTCACACCCAAAAGAGGATGAACGAACGATTGGAGCGAGATGATAAAAAGCAGAGTGATGCCAGTGAGCGACAATAAGGTGGAAAAGAACATGTCACCTTCTACAGTAGACTTTTCATCATAAGTAATGGCTGGTGAGCCAGCATAACCAACAGATAGACCTTGGTACTTGACCAAAGTCTCTTCCACTCCATCTTTGACCTTTGTGAAATATTGAATGACTTCGTCTTGCTGAGTGAGATAACTGGAGGACTTGACGATGAGTAGCAGCTTTTTGGCCTTTTTCGAGATGATGTAACCATCTTCATCGTACAGTCTCTCTTCATCGTCTTTGGGGAAGAAGATGCGACGCCAAAGACTGTCTTCTTTCTTTTCTGGAGCACCAATAGAACGAGTCATCGTTCGCAGTACTTCGAGAACGAGACTCAAATCTTGTTCGACTTTGTCCAAATCAGGTGGAGGCCCACCTTTGGGGGACATGCGGTCTTTGATTATGGTGAGAAGGGTCTTCAAGTCCTGGCGTTTGGCCATCTCTTCCATGAGAGTGCCGTTTTCGTTCAATGAAGCCAGTAACTTGTCCAATTTATCAGACTCAATTAGGTAGAGGAACTTGTCCATTAAGGTCTCTAAATCAAGACGGACAAAAACCTCTTTCACTTCCTTTTCAGCAACTAGCTTCTTTTCTAAGACTTTGGCGAAATCCTTGGCGTCACTCTCTTTGTGGTAGGTGACGAGAATGAAAATGTCGTCGAGAACTTTGAAGTCTTGCAAGAAACCCTGAAAGTTTTTCCGCACCACATTGTTCTTGGGTGTCAAATCCATTTGCCCTGTCTTGAGGTGCAGTTTTTTGGCTTCACCTATTGCCAGGGTGGTAATGATGATAGCCAAGATGGTTACTACTAGAGCGTGACTCGTGGCCAGTCGACCACAGCGCTCGAGGAACCAATGTCTCATTATTACCTCACTCGTTTAGACCAGGGCTCGCCAAACTTCTCACAAAAACCGTTCAAAAACTCAATGAGTTTATCGTCTACTGAAGCTACCGCTTGATCAGGCATAAGTACATATATAGTACCTGATGGTGCTTTACCAACCTTGAAGATACTGTCAGGATCATTTCCTGCTCTTAATATCACTCTGAATAATGGTTCATGCAAGCCCATGTTGGCCAAGTTTTCCGTGGGGATGCGACGGTATGACCTTGCCCGTAACTTCTCTAGATCAGGCAACAAGTGGTGTCCCAAGTTCTTTTGATTCCGTTTTCTAGAGTGTAAATCCCATCGAGAATAAACTTTTGTCAGGGCAGCTCGTATGACCTGTTTTTTGTCTCGGTGATCGTAGACTTGGATGAAGTCAAAGGGCTCACCTGGCAAAGTAAATGGTGTCCTATCTCTGAACTCGTCTTTGCTCGCCAGCAGCGCACTGAGTTGATCAGCTCGGATATGATAAGCCACTTCTCGAGCAGCGTTTTTCATGAAAACGACCTGCGACGATTCTGGATGGCGTTTCCCGATGATGAGCTTTAGTGGTGATAGTGGCGGTAAAAACTCTACAGAGATAGTCACATTTGGTTTGTCGAAACCGAAATAAGAGTCCTCTCGCCCAGCCAAGTCAGAAAAACCGTCTGCTCGCAAGCTGGTGACTTCATCAGTCAACCAACGTACTTTGGGAGGAAATGCCCTCATCTCTTCAACATCGACGAGGGAAAATAGTCCTTCGCCAACTTTTGTGAAGGTGATATTGCTAGATTTGTTCTGCAACTCGAGTTTTTTAACCCTGTCAAAAGGAATGGTGGCTACTCTTCTATCACGCAGGGACATAGGTGAAGCCAACAGGGGGGCAATTCTCGCTCTGGAAACGGAGAAAATGCGTTTGTCATTTTCTTTGGTAGCATAAATCGTGGATGCTGCTTTGTTCACTTTGCCAAAAACAACTCGCTCTTTCTTCCCAGGGTTGTCCGTATAAGTCCACTCGAGAAGGATTTGTGGAGGAGCAAAACCCAAGTCTTCGCCACTGGGTTTTTCATTGAGCCATCGTTCTGCCATTAACCTGGCAATGGAGTGAAAGAGATTGTCCCGTGCCACTCTATCTGTAGGCCACTCTCTTTCTGCGCTCTTGGCTCTTTCGACGACCCATTCTCCTCGTTTGTTCCTTTTTAGGCTATAGGGACCATGTTCGTTTTTGATGGTCAAGGTTGCCAGTTTTGTTGGATTGATGGCGCAGACGAGTGCTGATTTGTCACTGTCATCTTCACTTTCGAGGAAAAGCCACGCTCCGCCAATGATCGCCAAAACAATCAATGCTATGAAAGTGCCACCAAAGTCTTTCACCGGTTACGCCTCCTCCAGAAAATGAGGCACCCCGTGAGAAGGAAGGTAAACGGTAGGGCCAAAGAACAGCTATAGAAAATGGCCTCTCCCTTTCTTTCAGAAAGAGGAATCTTTTCGCCTTCCACCTCTTTTTTGCGAATGGTTATACGATCTGCCATTCCAGTTACCCAGGCAACACAGTTGAGGAAGAAGTCTGAATTAGCCTGCATGTCGATGACTCTGTTAGTGACGAAGTCTGAATCGCCAATGGTGACCATTCTGAATTCAGTCTGTTTTCGATAATTGGACGAGTCGCCCCTGTCGCCCAATTCAGAGGCTACAGCAAAAGCAGCCATGAGGGGGCCTTTGGTGTCTTCGCCTTCGTTGAATTTGAACCTTCGACTAGCCAAGTTCGTTTCAGCCCAACTCTGTCGAGAAGTCTGTGCAATCGTTCGCACATAAAACTTGGGTTTGTCGTAGAACTTTTCCAAAGCCATGGCATTGGGGAAAGTGGGAATGCGACCATAACGGATGAGATCGTCCGTGATGATATGTTGATTCAAATCAGGTATGGGCCAGGTAGGTCTGTTGAAATAGGCGTTCAGTGGATCAACGATGAAATTCTTGAATACACGGACACCATAAGGTTCGAGCAAACGACTGATTGAGGCAACTGGAGTCATTGTGTCGAGAAGGAGAATTGCGTTTCCGCCACGAGCCAGGTAATCAGCAATAATCTTCTCTTCAGGCTCTGAAAGTGCCTGGGCAGGACCTGCAATGATGATACAGGCGGCATCTGTTGGGATGCACTTGGCTTGAAGAATATTTAGGTTCATCAAGCGATAGTGATCTCTTCTCAGGCGAGCAGCCAATTCGCTCAATCCCTCTGGTTTTGAGGAGTTGAGATTTCGTTCACGATGTCCAATGACGAAATAAACCAAGGGCTGTGTGGCCTCACATATTCGCATTAGAGCATTTGTCAAAGCTTGCTCACCAGTGAAGGCAGCCTTTTTGTTTCGGACAGGATCGCCCGGTCGGAAAATGGACCATCTCTTGACGACGAGTTTCTTTTCCCCTCGTTCGAGCACGACTGTGCCTGGTAGGTTTACTCCGTACTTTTCAGCTGTTGATGGTTCTTTCTCAGGATCGACCATTCGGTAGGTAAAGCGAGAAGAGACTCCGCGATACAGTTTCAGCAAGTTTTCGAGCTGAGCACGTTCTCGCTGAATGATTTTGCCTGCTGCTCCTGCGCCGCGAGGAGTAATGAAAAAGACTGTGGCTTTCACATCCTCTTTCAACTGACCAAGGACCTCTGTTGATTGAGGTGAGAGTGTATAAAACTGATTCCTAGTCAAATCGTATTTGGGCAGGAAGAAGACTTGTTCGCTATAACGATGAGCAAAGAGGTTAATGAAAACCAAAATGGCAAAGACAACTCCCACAAAGAGGATATTGTTTACATCGTACAGAGCGGCACGGTGGAATAGGAACTGCTTCACTTGCTGGCGAGCAAGATAAGTTGCCACTAACCCTAGTGACAAACCAACAATGACGCAGCTAGAGGCTATGACAGACCGTTCACCACGAAATGATGCGTCAAGAGCACCAACGAGCAATAAGAGGATAGCGGCTGCTGCTAAAAAGAGGGGGACTGCCGATGTGCGAGCACTTTCAGTTCTTTTGTCTTTCACGAGCACCCCTTTCATCGCCATCTGTTAGAGCAGAGCATTCGCTGCGTTGCAAAGAGGAAAAAGAAAATCAAAGTAACGAAAAAGACAATGTGCCTGCCATAGATGACACCACCAAAAAAGTCACGACAAGGTGGAATGTAGGACAGGCCCTCAAAGAAGCTGCCCAAGGAGGCAGCACTCATGTCTTTCAATCTCTCCACAATGCCGAAAAAGAGGTTGAAACCAAATCCCACGACTGCAGCAACGATGGATGAAGTGGTCAAAGAAGAGGCAAAAAGGCCAATGGCACAGAAAGCTCCAGCCAACAAAAACATGCCCAGATAACCTGCCACAATGGGACCTTTGTCCGGTTCTCCTACAGAAAAGAGTATGGCTGCAAGGGGAGCTGTCAAAATCAAATAACCAGTGACTACGGTGTAGATGGCACCCCATTTCCCTAACACAACTGCCCACTCGTCCACAGGTGATGTGAATAGTAGAGCAATGGAGCCACTTTCTCTCTCTCCGGCAAGCAATCTCATTGTGAGTATTGGGATGAAGATCAACAGAACGTTGGCCATGTACCGAAACTGAATGGCGTAAAACTCTACTTGGCTCGTTTGGATGAGCAAGAGGCTAAAGCGGTAACCGGCGGCCAAGAGAAAGATAGAGCCCAATACATAGGTGATTGGGGCAACGGCCATGGCTTTGAGTTCGCGTTTATAAATGACCCAGGCTTTCCTCACTTCTCTTCAGCTCCTTCATCTCCTGTTGTCAGACGAACGAACACTTCCTCCAAGGTCAACCCTGGTGGGCGCAATTCATAAATAGGTAATTCTTTTTTGGCCAAGAGCAAGGAAATCTCGTCTCGTGGGTCGAGCCCCTCTTTGGCAGTAATTTCAAAGTAATAGATGTCACCCTTTTTTTGAGTCTCATTAAAGTAGGAAACTCCTTTGAGCTCTTTGAGAGCCGAAAGAATGTCTTCATTCTTGCCTTTGACAGCAAGGTGGAAACGCTCTGCGCCTGCAACACCGAGCCAAAGGTCCTCTTCTGTTCCATCTCCGACGATAGTGCCTTGATTAATCATAATGATGCGCTCACATATGGCTGAAACCTCTGGCAAGATATGTGTCGACAAGATGACTGTTCTTTCGCCTGCCAAGCTCTTTATCAACTCGCGAATTTCCACTATTTGCACAGGATCGAGACCAACTGTGGGTTCGTCGAGAATGAGCACTTTGGGCGAATGGACGAGAGCTTGAGCTATGCCGACT
>CAZXTJ010000310.1:0-9589 GCA_964643655.1 uncultured bacterium | reverse complement strand
GCTTTGGACAAAAAGGGGCGAACACCTCGTTGGAGCAGAATAAAGGCAGAGAGGGTTTCTTCTGCTGAGCTCGAACTATCTGCTCCTTTGCCTCATTTGCTGATTTCAGTGGATGATGTCTAAGAAGTACTAACTCGGAAAAAGGTCGCTTCGGCGGCCTTTTTTTCATGGAGAAACCAGTATTCTCAGCAAAGACTTCTGACTAAATAAGAACGATTTAGTCTCCTTTGAGACAGCTTTCATTATCGAGCTTCTTTCTACAAGGGCTATTGCGGCTTGGTATGTAAATTGCGAGACTTCTTGTTTCAAATATAGAAAAAGATTTTTCGTGGTTTAGCTTATCGGAAGGAGCCCAGTAATAATGGGGAAAACAATTAGAAGGTGGATTACCCTTGCAGCTGTAGTTTCTTTGGCATGGCCAATGGCCCTGGACGCCCAAGGTCTCACCAAAAGAGAACATGCGAGAAAGTCCATCTTTGGTAACATATTTAGCAAAGTTGTCCCAGGTGATGCATTCGAAGAGTTCACCATTTGGCGCGACAAGTCTGGAAGAGAACTCTGGGCAAGATGGCGTGGCAGAGGGCTGTACATTGAAGCCATAACTGTCCGCAATGCCGAAGGTCGCCTTCGGCGTAAAAGTTACTTTAATCCTGAACGTTATCCAAGCGGACAAGAACACTGTCTTACCATCATCAGCGATGGTGGCGTAATCCCTGGTCGGTATGACTTTGAAATTGCCTATTCCACAGGCGGAGAAGGTTCACCAACACGCCATTTCGAAACATCTGTCGATGTTGAAGATGGAGTTTATCGTGGTGACCCATCCCTAGCCACAGCAACCTTCAAGAAAAACCTGAGCAATTCTCTTTGTGTAGACGTTGTGCCTACAATCTCGGGAGAGGTTTACAGCGCTACTCTCTATTGCGAAGAGAAGCGAAGGGCAGCAATTTCCTACATGTCACCAACCTATCTTGCCAAAGGTGAAAGAACTCGTTACGAATTCAAAAAAAGGAACATCGAGAGCGGGACTAAAATTCAGCTCGTATTAGAAGGTTATCGCTACAATCGAAAACCCTTTTATCTCTGCGTTGAAGGAGTAATGCCCTAGAGAAAGCTGCCAAGAGAAAGCTGCCTAGAGAGAGTCGGTCGCCGTAGAAGTTGACCGACTTTTTCTTATTTCGGAAATAAAGTAGTTTGGCGAAGTGTTCATCAATTCCAATGTTGCATTGCAGTGTGCAATAAAAGGTCAGTGTTTATCTAGCTTTTAGCTTCAATAATCTTCATTGCCAATTGTAAAGAGTCGATAGTTATTGTGGACTTCTTAGCAATCATGGAGGAATATAATGCTCAAACGTCTGCGCAATAGTACAGATAGTGACGCTTTAGCTAGATACGACATCAAACCACAACTCTTTGAGCTGACTAGGGCCAAAAGAACACGTACTTTGGCTCTTCTCAAGGAGTTGGAAACGAGCGAACGCAAGGTCTAAAAAATGAACTCCGTTGTTCAGTCTTTGAAGCTGACTACTCTTGCCCATCACATCAACACCGAAGACTTGGATATCCTGGCGTCTTATGTTCGTAAGGTCGTTTTCCGAGCCGATACTCTCCTCTATCGTTCAGGAAGCCCAGCAGAAGCTCTATATATAATCTTTCACGGTCGTGTAGAGCTCACTCATCAAGATGAAAAAGATAATAGAGTCGTTGATGCCCGCTTGACCAATGGAGACTTTTTTGGTGAACGGGCTCTCCTTGACGGGGCAGAAAATGATCTCACTGCCATATGTCTAGACGATACGACTTTTTATGTTCTCGAGCTCAATCAGTATAGGAAACTGAGAAATCAGCACCCACGCATAGCAGCAAAACTTTTGGGATTGCTCAGCGAGAAGATGCGTCAACACCTGGCAGGTCAAGCTGCTTACCACTCTTCCTGTCCTAAGATTGTCACCTTTTTCTCTGGTAAAGATGGCGTAGGAAAGAGTTTTCTCGCTGCAAACTTTGCCGCCGTTGCCGCCAAACAATGCAAAGCAAGGGTGAGTCTGGTCGAACTGGATTTACAGTTTGGAAACATTGATGTATTTTTGGGTATACATCCTGCAAAGACAATTTGGGACATTGTTTCCAATGAAGAGTTGGACAAAGTTTCGTCCAAGCTACTCAGGGATTACAGCACCGAGGTTTTACCAGGTTTGGATGTTTATACGAGACCCAAAAGCATTACCGAAGCTGAATCCATTGAAGCAAAACACATAACAGCCTTGATAGACCATCTGCAGCGAATAAGCGACTTGGTCGTAGTTGATTGTTCTGCAGGATTTAACGAGAGTTCACTTTCTGTGCTCGATGTATCAGATTGCATTTATCTCGTTTCTACTGCCGACCTTGGTGGTGTCGTTGTCACTCGTAACACAATTGAGGTCTTGGATCGTCTAGGTTATCGCACTGGCAAAGTGAAGGTCATAGTCAATCGTTCTATGCCTGGTAGAGATCTTCCAGAAGAGAATAAAAAACATCTCTTTGAGGATGTCTCTGCGGCAATAATCCCAGAAGACAACACAGCTTGGACCACCCTCAACGATACGAAGTTATTGACGGAGGCCCTTCCTTCCCATTACATCGTGCGCACGTTGACTAACCTTGCCCGCGAATTTGTAACTCCCAAAATGGGTGATGGAGAAGAGAGCAAATTCTCCTTTTTACAAAGATGGCTACATTGGTTTGACAGCCGACAGCAGAGTGGCGGCAAACACATTGGCGACTCTGAAGTAGACAATACTGTTCAGGAAAAACGTTCTGCACTTGCAGAGTTTTCTTTGGGGCAGGCGCATTATCTCGTTGGCAGTTATGATGTAGCTCGCAGAGCATTCGAAAGAGCACTAGATGAATATAGTGCCTTGGCTGTAGGTCACTTCTATTTGGGTGAAATAGCCCTCTTTGACGGGGACTATGCTGCAGCTCAATATCACTTCCAAGCTGCCCATCAGTATCGTCCCAAGTCACTGCACTACCGAGTTCGCCTTTCCCTTCTCTCTGCAACACCTGCAGGTATGTTACGTGAGCTGGACTTAGTCGAAAAAGCTGTGAACAAACATCCAGAATTTGCAGATTTGCGCTTGTTGCTGGCCAGAGTTCACCAGACCATTGGCAATCAAGACAAGTGTATTCTCCAGCTGAACAAAGCACTCGAAGAGAACGCCAGATATCTCGATGCCCTCACGTTGAAGGGGCGCATTCTGCGAGAGGCGAAGAGACTGAACGAAGCCCTTGCCACTCTTGCTCAAGCCGTGAAGTTTCGTAATACACACATACCAGCTCTATATGAATTGGGATTGGTCTTCTGTGAGTTGCAGTTGCCAGCTTTGGCAAGGCAATATTTTGATAGTGTCCTCGACGTCTATGGTGAACATCGCTTGAGTCACCAAGCCATCATCGATTTGCAGTCACCTTTGCGCTCTTTGAGGCGAGAAGTGGATAGGTATGGTGAAGCAGCTCGTCTTCACCCATCATTTGGCGATTTCCCCTTCAAACTAGCAGTTGCTAGATATCAGTTGGGTGAATTCAAGCATGCTCAGGATGAGCTGTCGAAAGCCAAAAAAGCAAAATATGACACAGCTAAAGTGGACAGTCTGCAAGAGAGATTGGCTAGCGTAGTTCCTTTGGTGGAAAAGCTCATGGCCACTATGGACTCCGAATAGATATAGCATTTTCTCAGACTATCCTTTTACACTGACGCCTATCGTTTTCCACCAAAATTAAGGTACATTGACCATGGTCGTTTTACCAATTTGGAAAAGAAAAAAGTGCGATGGAAAGACCAGTTTGCTTAGATGGCCACATTCTGCAAGGCAAGGGCAGGGGAGAGGATATCACTCTTGCTATCAATGAGCTTTTCAAGAATGAGGCCATCCCAAAAGGAACTAAACCTGCTGGAGGAAAACAGCTTGCCGCAAGCATCATAGTTTTTGTGGCTAGTCTTTTCTTGATGCCACTCCAATATTATTTGGTGGGTGACATTCTGGCCCTATTGCTCTTTTTTTGGGCAGCCGAGATATACACTGTTCGTCGTTTTGATTTCAAACCCAAAAACCGAACGAGTTCAACGCCTGCTGGTCGCTTATCTTTCATCAAAACAGTGTGTACTGTCTTGGCTGAAGATTTGAAGTCTGGCACGGAGATGGTCTTCTCCTGCAATTTACTTCCTGTAGGTCAAGCCGAAAACCGAAAGTCTTTTACTGGTTCGTTTAATAAAAACTACGTTGTAGCTTATGGTTCCAACTGGCTGAACATGCAAATGCAACTGTCAGATGGGACGAAGGTCAAACTGGTCTGTAAAGTCTCTCTCAAGGCGAAGATAAAGAGCAAAAAGGGTAGACAAAGAGAGAGAATTCGTTTTAGTCGAGTTGTTCGGCTCAGGTTCATCATTGACCAAAACAAATACATTGGTTGTGACTTCGATGATCTCTTGCACCATCGCGCAGGAGCTTTGACCATTGAGAAAATAAATGAACAGGGAACAATGGTAGACATTGAATTGATGGAAGCTGACGGAACTTTCATCAAAGCTGCAGATTTGCTCAAGGCGCTTTCTTTGCTCTATTCACGTTTCATTCCCCGCAGTAAAAAAGGGAAGGCAAACAAATGAGCTCAAGCGAGACAAAAATTGCTGCTTTACGCAAAGGCAGTTACCTCATATATACCTTGCTGGTCTTTCTTTTTTCTGCCGCTTTTTATGGAGAACTTTCTATGCAGCATATGTTGATTCATACTTATCTGATGTTTTCTCTCTCGGCAATTTTATGGCTAGGCGCTGTCTTTGTGAGTAAGGGATTGTTGACGCCACCCAAAGGCATCATCTCTTTTCTCAGCCTCTTGTGGTTGCCACTGTGTTTTCTCTATGAGACGGCCCGCTATCACTTCATTGGACCATCTTATATGAGTTTTTGGCTCATACTCATAGCTGTGCTCATGGCTCTCGTGCACAAGTGGGAAGACTTCTATGAGTATTTCGTAACAGTCCTGGGTGGGGCTCTTTCAGCTGCTCTGTGTTATTTCACAGTAACGTCGCATATCCTATATTTCATCACCTTTGACTGAGCTCACTTTGGCCATGACCTTTTTGGTTACGACAAGGTTTTTGTTGCCATTCTTTGGTTTGATCGATACTTCTTCTGTCACAGTGGGCAAGTAGGGAAGAACAGCGAAGGAGCTTTTTTTATTTTCAGCTCGAGCCATTACTGAATAAGCTCCTCTCTTTCCACAATCAACATAAACTCTGGCAGGTGCTGGTGGTTCTAATCGCCAAGCAATACGCCAACCAATTTGCACTCGTTTGACGCTGAGCTCGCTGAGCGAGTGAGTGACTCTCTGCACTCTGCCTTGTCCTTTTTGGCCATTAGTTTTGCTCGTCGGTTTACTAAAAACAAAGACTATGAAGATGCACAGAAGTACGCAGAACGCAGATATGATGTGGCGAGAAGAGTTGGCCTTTTCTTCGGCTGCTTCCTCCTCTGTTTTGCTTTCGATTGCCAAGGATGAAACTGCTGTTTCACCGAACAATAAATCCTCATCTTTTGTCGCCTCTTCCCTCAGCAAATTTTCTAGAGCCAGGCGAGCGCTTTTGCCATCGCAGTATCGGTCACCCGGTTTTTTGGCCATGCATTTTCCAATGAAAAGATCCCATTCTGAAGGCAGGCGAGGTACCAACTCTGCGGTTTTTGGTGTGTCAGCAGTAAGGATTTTGCGTAGCACATTCTGCAGTGAGTTCTCCTTGAAGGGGAGTTGTCCAGTGAGCAGCTCAAAAACTAAAAGGCCAAGCTGATAGATATCCGAGCGCGAGTCAGCTCTCTCGCCAAGAACCATTTCAGGTGAAAGGTACATAGGCGTGCCAAGAATTGCTCCTGTTGCTGTGAGTCGCGTTCTATTCACATCTCCAGCCAAACCAAAATCCATCAAAACAAAACGGTCGTCCACCTTGATGATATTGGCTGGTTTGATGTCCCTGTGGATTATTCCTCTCGAGTGGTAAGTGTCGAAAGCTCGTGTCAGCTGTTGAACAAAAGACAACACTTCCTCGGGCTCTAATCTCCTTTTTTCAGAGAGATATTCCTGCAGGCTTTGACCGGCAAGATATTCCATTGTGAAATAATAATCACCCGAGCTCACTCGACCAGATTCATAAACTCTGCTGATCGATGGGTGGTTCAATTTGCTGAGAATATCAATCTCTCTTTGGAAACGGCGATACAGTTCCTGTTGAGCTTCACTGTTGCATTGTAAGTTAATCTTGAGAGCAACTTCTCCCTTGGTTTTCATGTCGGTGACTAAATAGACACTAGCCATGCCACCTTCACCCAAGTCTCGAATGACCTTGTAGCGAGAGTCAATGATGGCACCTTCGACATATTTCTTGGAGCTCATGAACCAATCAACTCCAATCGAAGGGTAATGCTCTTGACTTGAACTGTATTTCTTATCAATTGTCGATAGAGGCTGTCGACAGCAAGGGTGAGTTTGTTTCTTCCCGTTTTGATGGCTTCAACGGGAACTCTTTGAAAAATAAAAGACCTACCAATATTGGGATTATCGTTAGCTTCTAAAAGTCTTGGGTCTGGCACGAATATGGGGTCTAAACCATTGAGAGTAATCTGCAGAGCAACTCTGTCGAAAGGATGTTTAGTCTCTATGGCTAGCTCTGCCTTTTGAATACCAGCCAGATTATCCACGTTGAAATGGAACTCTTTCTGAGGAACATTAGAATCGAGGCCAAACATCTTTTGGTAGAGACCTATTCGCAAAGAATCTGTTGGATGGCGATAGATGAGTGTCTCCAAACAGTCGCCAGCAAGAGGAGTCAAAGACAAATGAAACTGACCAGCCAACGCTTGATAGTCATAGTTGAGCTCAGCGAAACTGAAGCGTGAGGCAAAATAGATCCGCTCTATCTTTTGAAGCTGCCAATGTAATCTCGAACGTAATTGAAGAGGAAGCAAATGAGAGGCAAAAAACAGCTTTCCTATCCTCTTCGCTCTGTTTTTTCTTTCTAAGGCCTTCGTTTGATCAAAACGTTTCTGCAGAATCGGTTGTAAACGTGCACCCTTTTTTTGTGCCAGCAAACGCTCTCTTTTCATCCGTTCGTAATAACCGTCAACAGCGACTACAACTTGGTCGAGATTGGGAGTGGAGCTCAGCACTGCGTCTCGCACGATTTTTTCGGGCTTCAATCCATTTAGTTGGGTTATCAGTTTTTGAGCTTCACGTTTCAGCAGGTTTCTAATTGAAGATTTTCCTCTTTCGTCACTCGGCAGTTCGTATTCAAAGATCAGATCGTTCAGATTTGGTGGAAAAAAAGGAATGAGTGCCCACCATTGTTCCCCGTTCTGTTGTATCTCCACAGCCATTTCAGGATAACCTTTGGCAAACAAATGAAGCTGAGAGAGATGTGCACAGCAATTGCCAGATAGTTTCAATCCATCAAAGTGCTTTTCCGCTAGTTCTATAGAGGGATTGAAAGCGATGGGACTAACCTTACGAGAGAAAGGAGAGCTGCCATCAGGCAAAACAACAGCAATCGAATACTTACGGTCGGGCTGCAAGGAGGATAGGAGAATGTTATGTGACGTAACTTCACCCTTTGTATCATCTTCATAGATTTTCTGGCCAACACGAACTCGCGAAAGGCAGGGATGGTTGGTTTTCCAAGTGACCAAAATTGAGTTGATATGGGGAACACACTGCAGGTTCTTACACTCATAGTTTCTGCCACTACTGTGGAAAGTGGCTAAAATCATGAGTGTAAGGCTTAACAGAATTAGAGGTACATATTTTCTAAAGGAGCTCATTCCCTACTACTGTACTATGGTTAGACCATGTCTTTGGAGGGCAGTTACTGTGATTAGTGAGTAACTTCTCATTCTAGTGTTACGTCGAGAACACTCTTGGCTGTACCTATGGAGTTATCACCCAAACTCTCCAACCAGTTTGTACTATGACTGAATAGCTCATTGGCAGCTTCAGCAAGACGTGCACGAGAGACCTCAATCAAGTCAAAAGACTGTCTAATACCAAGGAGACCACTGAGTCCCGTCACAATTTTTTTAGCAGCTGTGCAGTGAGGAGAGTTTGGGTAGTCTGCAGCTTGGCTAATGAAATCAATGAGAGAAGATTTCGATTTTGCGTAAATAATCTCCACTAGCTTGGCTCTGTATTCTTTGACACTGCAAAAGAAAAGAGCTTCGCGAAATTTCTCTTCTGAAGAAGGATATCCAGGCCTAGGTGCCAAACGGGGATATCTCAGATAATCGTCAGTATGTTGGGCTTCATGTTTCAAATATGTAAGCTTGAAGTTGTCTGACTCCAGATCGTAGGTGTTTGCTACGCAGTAAAGAGAATCTATCCTTGCCCAACCACCTGCAGAACTTCTTCCAAGTGTGGCGAAAGAGATCCAATCTTTACAAAGGAAATCGTCCATAAAATATACTGGCAGTTTTAATATGCGCTCCTGTGGCAATGTAACAACGTAAGTCTTTTTTTCCTGAGAGGCGTAGATGTAGGCACTGCGAATATTGGGATGGAGACAGTCTCCACTGTAATAGAGTTCGTGTTCCTGTAAGCGGTTTTCCAAGACTAAATCGATAACATCGAATTCACTTTCATTTGTTCCCAGGAGAACGTTGAGAGAGCTTTTCAACTCTTCTTTGGACTTTTCAGGTTCAACACTTTCAGACAAGACATCTATCCAATGACGATGAAAGGCGTTGATCACCCTACGTACCCAAGGATTTTTCGAAAGAATGGGTATCTTTGGTTTATTGCTGAAGAAGCGACGATGAATACGTTGTTCATATTCTTTCACATATTTGGGTTTGTTTTTAATCTGCCCTAAAAGGTTCAGCCCCTTCTTAACGCTACCCTGAACAGCTGTGCTGCAATAATCCAAAACAATCTTAGTCCCAACCATAAAAAGAAGCTCCTTTCGCTGCCGCCCGAAGCAACTTGCTGTCCAAATTTGTCGTTCCACTGCAAAAGTGTTCAGGGACAGGAAAAGAGAGACAAAGAGTAAGTCAGGTCAAAAACTCCAAATGCTTCAAATTGGCACGATCGTTTCAAGTTGAGACAATTTTCCATAATTAATTGCCTAAAGGCACTTGCCGAATGGGATGTGAATATTTACTCTTTGGCGACTTTTTCGAGCCAATAGGGAGTAATGGTGGTCGAACACGAATTTGGCGAAGCCGTAATAGAGGCTTACAAGATTGGCGAGGAGCTTGGTAGCGGCTCCTTTTCCACAGTCCATGCTGCAGTGCAAAAGAGCCTCAACCGCAAAGTGGCCATCAAACTACTCCGTGCTGAACGATTGCATTCAGATGATACCCTTCGCAGATTCAAGCGTGAAGCAGAGTTGCTGAGCCAGATTTCCCACCCTAACGTCGTCAAAATATACGATTATGGCATAGACGGTAAGAGACCATACATTGTCCAAGAATATGTTGAAGGTGTCACCCTCGAGGATATCTTGGAAGAGAAAGGAAGAGTGCCCCTCGAGGAAACAACGCGGATAGTAGATTCTATCTGTGTTGCACTAGAAGAG
>CAZXTJ010000309.1:0-9627 GCA_964643655.1 uncultured bacterium | reverse complement strand
CAGTTTTATGACGACTCAATCATTTGCCTAACGAATGATGAGAAACTCTATGCCCTTTCTCTTCTCACAGGAGAAAAGACTTGGTCTCTTTCATTTGAGCACAACCTCTCCCATGACTTTGTTATTTCAATGGACACCATTTTCGTTTTGGAGAGAGCACATGGAGTCCACGCCATCGATGCCGCCACTGGAAAACCTTTGTGGAAATTCAACAAAAAGCTCCTTACCAATCCCATGGTTGCTTGGCAAGATCTCCTCCTCGTTAGGACAGACCTGCTCGAGACGAGAGCATTCAAAGTAAAAACAGGAGAAGAGGTCCTAGGAATACAAATGCTCCGAGGTCATCTCCATCCCAAACAGTGGATAGTTGATGGGAAAGACTTGTTCGCTTGCATGGAAAGTGGAAGACTCGTAGTGGGCAATCCCTTTTATCCTCCTCGTTTCACCATTGATCGCAAAGCACGATTTTTCTCTCTGACTGTGTCTCCCAAGATGGTTTTTGTCTATTCCACAGAACCGCCCGTGGTTTATGCCTTTGACAGACTTTCAGGAGAACAAGTCTGGGAAAGACCCAATGATTTGCCTCCAGGAAAGAGTACTTACCTGAGCTGGCTAGATGGCATCCTCTTCTTATATACGGACACTCGAGGAATAGTTTGTTTCGATGGCAAGACAGGTAAAACGATTTGTTCATTCAAGGGATATATGGATGATGACTTTCACATTCAACACTGCAATGGCAAGGCACTTTTCGCCACAGCGCGCCCTTTGGTCATCTATGAAATTCCTTTAGAATAGGCCGTTTTATCAATATTGATACAAAATCAGGACTAATTTTTCTTAAGTAAATCGCTCGGGTTTGAACTGTTAATTGGAGCAATGACCTCCACAAAGGAACCCCCTCTCCCTGATAAGTTCACCCCGTCTTTCTTCTCCCAAAGCCTGTTACAGAATTCACAACCATTTGGTACCAGAATTGCGATGTCTCTTCTTGCTCGCTTGCTTGCGCTTGCTTGCGCTTGCTTGCTGAAGCAAAACAACAAACCTGGGGGGAAACTACAAGGGGAGGAAAACATGAGGAATTGCTGGACACTGACTTTTTTGCTGCTCGTTCTGCTGGTCAATTCGTTATCAGCCGCGAATGTAGCCCAAAAACCTACACCATCACAATGTGTGGAGCTGCTCAAAGAGGGAAATAGGCGTTTCGTTTCAGGAGATAGCATTCACCCTCACAGTGATAACAAGAGACTAATCCAGGCGGGAAAAGAGAACCAAGGGAATCATGCTTATGCAACAGTCATAACATGTTCAGATTCTAGGGTTCCTGTAGAGAGACTTTTTGACGCAGGTGTCATGGACATCTTCGTCATTAGGGTAGCAGGTAATGTTTGTGACACTGACGAGATTGGCTCAATCGAATATGGTCTTTGCCATGTCAACACTCCTGTATTGGTAGTTCTGGGCCACACTCAGTGTGGTGCCGTAACTGCTGTGACAAAAGCCCTGGAGGGACATGGACATGCTCTCGAACGAAACATTCCACCACTTGTGGACAATATCCAGCCAGCAGTTGAGCGAGCGATGGCTTCTAACCCTCATTTGCATGGAATAGATATTGTCTGTCATGGCATAGAAGAGAATGTGTGGCAAAGTATTGAAGATCTATTCATTCAAAGCCCTGCCTGTAGAAACCTCGTCCATCAGGGCAAAGCCAAAGTAGTTGGTGCCATCTATGATGTGGCAACGGGTAAAGTGAAGTGGTTGCCAGAAGGCAAAACGAACACAATCTTGTCCAAGGTGGAAAAAAACCCCCATCGCGCAATGGAAGCCATGGCAAGTCACAGCGAAGAAGGCCATGCAGAGCATGACGGCCACGAGGCAGAAAAAGAGTCGATTGAAAAAGTTGAATTGATGAGCAAAGAAAAGCTCTTTGAGCTCGACAAAAAACGTAGAGCAAAACTTCAATTGGATGACATCAATCTTTCCGAAAAATCTGCTTCGAACAGTGGTTTGACCATCCTAGTGGGTGGTTTGCTCTTTCTTGGCATTTTTGGGGGTGCAGTCCTATATAAGAGCAACAGTAATAATGTCAGTCTCGGTGGCAAACTCTACAATGGTTTTGCCGTCATCATCATTTTGACTCTTGCCGTCGGTTATGGCGGACATTATTACATTGGTCTCCTGTCAGAGAATATGCACAAAGAAGCCGCATCTCTCGAGTTAGAGGTAATGTGTGGCGAACTAATGGCCTCGCAAAACGAGTTCGTTCTTTATGGCATTGGCGATAAAAAACGAGGCCAAGAATTGCAAAAACACATCAAAGAGACAATCGATAAATTTAATGGTGACTGCAAACACTTGGCTGAAATGCATCTGGACAATGAGGAACTTGCAGCTTTGAAGAAACTCGAAGGGTATTCGCAAAAATTCAGAAGTTCATTTTCAAATTTGTCCAAAAAATATCACGAAGTGGAAGAGCAAAAAGAGAAGCTCGACGAATTGGGCAACAAAATGAATGAGCAATTGGCAGAGGTCATTCATGAACATGAGAAAGAGCTCAAGAAACTGGAGAGCTCTCGTCGTACAAATCGGCAGCAGTTGCAGCTGCAAACAAGATTGGTTGAAGAGCTCTTTGAAGCCGAAGTTGCCTGCGCCAAACTCTTGAAAGAAGAGCTCGAGTTTCTTCTGACAAAACATGTCTCTACAGTCCCTTACATTGAAAAAGGCATTGGCAAAACGAGACATTACGTAGAAAAAGCTGCCAAAATCATTCCTCGTTTGAACACGAGTAAAGAGGAACAGAAACATGATCTCGAAGAGTTACTCAAGGTTAATGAAGAGTTGAAAGAGTACCAGCTTGCCGTGGCAAAAGTAGTTGTCAATGAACTTGATATTGAGCACGACCTAAGAGATTGCACAAAAGATGCAAGGAACATTGAAGCAATTGCCAAAGTGTTCGTCAAACGAATGGACAATGCAGCAACTGAGGCCAAAGAACACGCTGACCTTGCTTCACTCATTCTCATAGCCATCGCAGGTATCTTTGGCACTCTAGTGGCATTCACATTGGTGCGGCAAATAACAGGGTCAATCAACACTGCCGTTGAAACGCTTGCATCAGGTGCCGAGCAAGTCAAGGAAGCCTCGAAAATCGTTTCTACTTCCAGTCAGGAAATGGCAATGGGTACGAGTGAACAAGCGTCGTCTCTTGAAGAGATATCAGCCTCTTTGGAAGAGATGACTTCTATGACGAAGCAAAACTCAGACAATGCCCAACAAGCAAGAGGTGTATCAGAAGATACCCTCAAATCAACAAAACGTGGACGCGAAGTCATGGTCCGCATGAGTTCGGCAATCAATGCCATCAAGAGTTCTTCTGATGAAACGGCCAAGATAGTCAAAACTATTGATGAAATCGCCTTCCAGACCAATCTCTTGGCCCTCAATGCTGCTGTGGAAGCTGCTCGTGCTGGTGAAGCGGGAAAAGGTTTCGCCGTTGTTGCCGAAGAGGTTCGTAGCTTGGCTCAAAGAAGCGCTGAGGCCGCGAAGAATACTTCTGAGCTCATCGACCAATCACAAAAGAATGCTGATAGTGGTGTTGGAGTAGCTACTGAAGTGCAAAGTCTTCTCGAGAACATTGGTGAAGGAATTGAGAAACTGTCTGTCGTCGTGAGCGAAGTAGCAACCTCTAGCCAGGAGCAGTCTCAAGGGATCACTCAAATCAACAGCGCAATTGCTCAGCTAGACACTGCCACACAAAGTAATGCATCCAGTGCCGAGGAAGCGGCTTCCACTTCAGAAGAGCTCTCATCTCAAGCCATCTCACTGTCTCAAGTTGTATCTGGCCTCAAGGGTCTCGTTGATGGCACGTCGAGCAGTGAAATCACTACTGAGAGAAAAACTAAACCTCAAGCACCAACAAAAGCCAAGATTTCTCATGAACTTCAGCATGGTTCGCCACTAAAAACGCAGCCCTTGAAACAAGAGGAAATGGCATTTGCTCGGAAACCTGCACTGCCGACTACTGCAATCATCCCTCTTGATGAAAGCGAATTGGCAGACTTCTAACAAACATTAGGCGGTGGTGGTTTTCCATCGCCGCCTTTTTCTTTGCATATAGCAATAGAACTGTTGAAGCTGTTGGGATCATAGTGTCAAACACGTTATAATCGAAAATGACAACTCTGACTCGACTAGAAAGGCCAGTCCCGTGAAGCGCAGTGAAACCTCTTTGCCAGGCGTATTCGTCCTTGAACCCAATCTATATGTGGACGAAAGAGGTTCATTACGTGAGGACTACAACAAACACTTGTACACACAGGAGAAGCTACCTACTGAGTATGTACAAGAGTTTCACTGTAAGTCCACAAAGGGCGTAATCAGAGGCCTTCATTATCAGCTCACACGCAAACAATCGAAACTCATCCAAGTGGTCTTCGGAGAAGTTTTTCTCGTTGTCGTCGATGTTCGCAAAGGCAGTCCCACTTTTGGTCAGGGTTATTCAACGACTCTGTCGGCTTGGAATATGAAACTGGTCTATATCCCTGAAGGTCATGCCAATGGTTTTCTCGTTGTCAGCGAAACAGCCGATATCCTTTGGAAGACTACGGATTATTACGATCCTGCTGATGAACGCGGTGTCTTTTGGAATGATCCCCACTTGGGAGTGAAATGGCCATTAGGAGAAGAGCAGTATCCAACTCTTTCTACTAGGGATAAGGGTTGGCCAATTCTAGGCAAGGTTCCTTACGCTGATTTACCTTCTATAGAGTAAACCCGCTCATCTAACGAACCACCAGTCCACTTTGCCTTTACCATTGAGACCAATTTCGCGACCTATGCGAGGGCTCAAATCGATACCTGCAAGATTGGTGCGGCGCCCTCGTTTGTCACGGCCTGTTTCGGCTTGTGGACGAGAACCCGTTTCCCAATAAGGATCGTTGATGTTCCAAGGGCCAACATCTTTGACTTCTGCTACTACAGTTTTTCCATTAGGACCTTTGACTGCAACTTTGGGACGTGTGCCACTAAATCTCTTGGGCAAGGCGACGAAGTAGTCATTGGGTGACAAGTGGTGTCCATAAGCGCCCTTTTGACCAGTCTCTACACTATCAAAAACAGTGGCAGTGATGTCACGAAAAACCTGACCTGTTGGACTTTGGCCATTGGTTGTCTGGTTGTAAGAGTTCTGTATTTGATTTGTATATTGTTGACCACCATTTTGATTGAGGAATTGCTGCCAAGAGGCTTGCACAGCATTATTCTGACTCTGAATGAGACCATTGCCAGACTGCTGGAATTGTTGGCCAAAATATTGACCTATACCATTTATGGGCAGGTAGGTGTTATTACCCTGTTGATGGGTTTGATAACCACTGTCGATTTGCATACCCATGAAAATGATGATCACTGAGCGCATGATGATGACAACGTTCAGCCTCTGCTGTCCGCGATTAAAAGAGTAGTTGTTGCCTTGCTGTTGAACTGATGTGCCAGGAAAGATCTGGCTGAAATCCTGTGGTGCAGCATATTGTTGCCCCTTGTGTGAATAAAGGGGGAAGTTTACAGGACGACTGCCATTTGGACCTTGGATGTAATTCATTTGCTGACTTGCTTGTCCACCAATAGCCGTATTGCTCTGAACAGGAGCATCAATTACTTGCCCCAAAAATTCCAGTGCATTTAGATTGGCCTGAACGGCAACGGCGAAGGAAAGGAAAATCACTGTGACCATTATGGTCAATTTGAACTGCCTACCCATTTTGAGTCCTCTCTTGTTATTCCCCAGCCCAAATAAAGCAATGAGTCTGCCAAATCGAGAAAACCCTCTAAAACACAGGATAGATTGTCTTCAGAAGGCTAAAAGAGAGCCATTAAAGGGAAAAACCGTTACGCAGTGTAATAGGTGGTGATATGTTTTGGCGCACAATTGTGACTGTCCATTTATGACGCACTATTACAGCCCAATTCACTCCCTTTTGTTCCAAATCACTACAGCCAACAGAGTATGCACCTCATTGTGTAGTTCGGCACCACTTTTGCAGCATTGCGGGTGGGGCGTTCTTACACGAGGAAGGAAACACTTTAATGAAAGCAATCTGCACTGCTTTCTTCTTTATCATGGCCACAACGACAATATTTGCAGCTGATACTTGGGTATTTCTCGGAGATAGCCTTACAGTAGGAACAATAGGTAATGGAGAAGCCTTCAAGGCTGAGATCAAAGCCGCATACGGAGTTGAAATCAATGTCCACAACACATCGCGAGTAGGAAAACATGTGACGGAATATGTGAAAGAAATTGACACCATTCTGAAAAAGTACCCCCAAGCGAAGTACTTTCCTTTCATGATTGGAACGAATGACGTCCTTCATTATTCGCATCAGCAAGGCAAATGGTTGCGCCGCCATCTCGTTACTGTCCTCGAAAAGATAAAAAGGGCAGGCAGAACTCCCATTCTTTTGCGCATTCCCTTCCGTCGTCACAGCAGTGGCGATCCTTTGGCAGCCTTTAACACACATGTTTATGATCCTCTCATTCAGCAATACTCCAAAGCTTGGTATGACGAGCAAAACAAAAAGGGATTGTTGGACATGCATAGTTTTCTAAAAACGAAGCCAAGTTATGTGGCTAGCGATGGTATCCATATGACTAGCACCGGTTATAAAAAGGCGCGTCAGACCATTTTTGTTGGATTGATGGCAAAGGTTGTTTATGGAGATGGTAGAGCTTCTGTGACACCAACTTCGAGCAGTGACCTTGGATTGTTGAATCAAAATGCCAATACAGTGATGACCAACCAACACCTTGAAGACTATGGCAAGGCAACATCCATCGAAAGACTCATGTCTTCTGTTCTACAGGCTCAACGGAGAGAAGATGGCATCTATGCTTTATGCGAGCTTGAAGCGGCATTACAGTCAGCCGAAGGCGGAACTCTCACATCCCATAGCGCTGAAATCAAAACCTTCCAACTCCTCACATCTGCTCTTGGTTACGACTGTGGAGAAGCTGACGGTATCTATGGCCCAAAAACAAGAGCTGGCGGTCAGAAGTTACGCATAGCTTTGACGCAGGTTTATCTGAGCGCTTTGGGTTTCTCACCAGGCCCCATAGATGGCATTGTGGGTCCTCTCACTCAAAGTGCAATGGAAAGCTGCGCTCGAGCTGGTGGTCCCTCAGCCAATGGCGCCGTAGATCAGACTTATCTCACTGAATTACGCAAAAGGTACAACAAAGGCAGTGTAATCTGACTTTGTGAGACAGATCTCATCATTTTTACGGTCTTTTATGGGCTCAACCTCATGAAGTGATTGGTCAGGATGTTTGCGTTCAGACCATCATTTATCAGAACAAAGGCCGCTAAACAACTGCCCCATCGGTATTGAGCAATTCTCCTCTTTTACGACGAGCCTTTTCTCTTCGTCAATAATGTCACATTTGTGCAAAACACCTGGTAACCGACGTGGATTGGTGATGATGAGCAATCCTTTGAAATACTTTCTCAAGCGCTCAGAATGTTCACTGTCCATTTCGTCAACGAGCATTGTCAAAATGGAAGACGAACAATTGTTCGTATTCATATCGTAACGTTCGGACAAACGTGTTTTGACAGAAGCCGCAAGAACGACTTTTAGCCACTTCTTGACGCTCAGAGAACCTTGAGGCATTTTCATTTTCCAAATGTTCAGCTTCTGTTGCCAGCGAAGACAGTTGTAGGCTGTGTAGTCTTCCCAAGTAGAAAGCTGGTAAACAATTGGCAACTCACCACGCAACATTTCTTTCAGCGGTTTAGTTTCATTGGGTCTTTTTAGGGGTTCAATGGAAATGACCAAACCATAAGGTTCCTCATCCTCTGAACTTTTGAAAGTGAAAAGCAAAAAGGCATGACGGAAAAAAGGTGGTATTGATTGTACGCCAATATAGACCTCTTGAACTTGATCGGGTGAAACAGTCACCTCTTCAAAACTGTAACTGTCGAGAGCGGGATCTTTGCCCGCTCGCCCTTTGGGACCAGTACGCACGCCGTCAATAATCCACTTTCCACCTTCCATACGGACCAACCGTGCTGGCCTTTGACTGGGAAGACAAACCAAGGGAGCTCTTTCCTCTTCAGAGGCCGTCCGTAGCTCCTTCACAGACAACCAAGCATCAGCAGGCGAGTCCTTTCTTAACTCACCGCGGATGTATGTGTTGTCCATATCGTGCTTTTTGGGTTCATTTGGATCCCATTTGCTGGGCAAAGAAAATCGATATTTTTCACCATATTGAGTGGTGAAAAAATAATCGTTGGGAAAGATATCATCATTTATCTGTCGAACTATGCCAACTCCCCTAATCTCTACATCACGGGGAAAAGTGCCACCAATGGACAATTCCAAACCTGCCCAGCAGTTGGACAAAAAGCAGAGAAAAAACAGGTATACAAAAAATCTCTTCATTATTAATGGATCCCTTCTTTTGTTTTATCCTAATGAAGGGAGGGCTCACTGTCTAGAGGCTCCAGATTGGACATTTTCCATTACTGTCATTAAAAGCCAAGATTTTACCATCCTTGGAGAGTGCAATCATTTCTCCATGGCCTGCCTCATATTCAAAGCTTCTCACTAAATTGCCCGATGACACGTCGAATAGGCGTACAGACTGGTCTGCACATACAGAAACAATATATTTGCCAAGACCGGCAAAAGACATGGCAGTGATTCTATTTCCATGGTGGCCTTCAATTGAATGAAGCAGTTTTCCATCAGCCACTCGACGAATGAGAATTGTTTTTGACTGGTCAACAGAGACTGCAAGGAGTTCCCCTGAAGGCGAAAAACTCATAAAAGGATTGTGAGCATAAGAATGGTTTTCAGACCATAAGCGTTTTCCCTTACTTCTGGACAGCAAAACCACAGCCCCTGACGTGCCTATGGCCAAGGTTTTTTCATCTGGCGACCAAAGGAGATTATCAAGAAACCTTATTTTCTTTTTCCAGAGCTCTTTGCCTTTGATGGCCTCGTGAACGGTCAATCTGCTGTAACGAGCGAGAGCAAGAGTGTCGCCTGATTTCGTAGCTGCCACATGAAAACCCTGTGTTGTTCCTTGTCGCCACATCTCATCGCCGCTGCGGCAATCGAAAACCTGTAATACCACTCTGTCCAACTTGGACGTAACTACGGCCAGATAATTACTTCGACCCAAAAACCATAATCCAACTGTGTAAAAGTGATATGAAGTCTTATCTATGGCTAACTCATTGATGGTCCGTCGTATGGTCCCCTTCCGACTGTCAGCGATGAACACATTTCCACAATCATCCGAATAAGCCAGGCTTTTTCCATCAGCTGAAAGGACTAGTTTGTAAATAGAATTGTTTGTTTCCAACTCCTGTTCCCACTTCAATTTCCAGCTTTTTCGTTGGTAAGCTTGCACAAGACCATTCTCCATGCCCAGATAGAGCGTCCCACCTCTTGGAGCCATGGCTATAGAGCGAATTTCAGCCTTGCAGCTCTTCCACACCAAACCACTCACACGCTTGTTTCTCTTCTTTTTTAGTGAGGCGTAATCTCCCACATCCCAGCTACGCAAAGAATAAGGATATTTGCCATATTCACGACAAATGGCCGTGAGCCACCTACCAC
>CAZXTJ010000308.1:0-9646 GCA_964643655.1 uncultured bacterium | reverse complement strand
ATCAGCTACTCCTCCATATTCTGCGTCTCGTGCTTTGTCTCAATTGCTGCAACTACTACTATGTCAATTGCCGCTATTCCTCTTTTCGGCGAGGGGCGGCCGGAACTTAAGGTCCTAATGATGGAAGCGATACTCCAATGTCGCTTTCGCCAGTGCCCCAATCTTCTGGTTCCTCGAGGGGTTCCAGTGTTGAAGCGTCAGGAGCTGGAGGTGGCGGTGGAGCTTCAGCCCGCAAAAACTGTTCGCGTTTTCTTGGACCGGCAATGATTTCCACTTTCACCTGAGTTGGTTTCTTTTTCTCGTTTTTGTTCTCGACACGACGACTCTGGAAAATGTTGTCCGTAATGGCTGAAGTAATGGCAGCCTGAACACCTGTCTCTGGAGTCAAGACGAGCTTCAAACGAGATTTCTGACTTGCAATGATTAGCTTTTCAGCATCTTCGGGACTGACTTGGAAGGTGACCATACTAACGCTGGCACGAGCCATGTATGGATTGGCACTTCCTTGTTTACCCTTTTTCTGTTGCTGTGGTTGCTTGTGTTTGTTTTTGTCCTGCTCTTTCGAAAGTTTGTACATCTTATCGATTGCCAGAACTTTCACATTTCTCATCAGATAACTCGTGACGCGAGTGGCGCGACTAGTATCTGCTCTGTCGAGCTTGAGACTAAAGGTTGCCAAGACATCAACTTTGTCACCTTGTTTCAAGAAACCACCACAAGCATCAACTGTGTTGATATTTACCGACACAGCACGCATACCTTTTGGAATAATAAAGGACAGAGCAGTTACCTGATCTTTGTCCGTATATCTCTCATTGATGACTGGCTCACCCATGAATATGTCGACGAGTGCAATTTTGCCAACAACTTCATCGAGAGCTTTGGCAAACTCTTGTTTGGGAAGATCGCGCTCTTCGACTTCTTTGACTTCGAGCCAATCTTTTTTGATCTCTGTTCTCTTTTTGATGTTCTCTTTGGCAAAAACGACGGATTTAGTTCGCCTCTTGGCAGTTTCTACTTTGATAGCTTCGAGCTTGCGCAGTTTTTCTTGCTGCTGTTTGCGCCTGTTCGACCTAATACCCATAAAGACGAATCCGGCCACTATCAAGGTGACCATCACTCCGACCACTTTACGCTGTTGGCCAGTCATTTCATTTCCTCCTTAATGGGATGTCAGAGGACACATGGTAAAAAACACCCCACTGCATGGTCTGTATCGACAGGAATACCCCAAGTTTGAACATATTCAGCGAAAAAAAACCTGTTCTTATGCAAATATATGCCAAAAGGACCCTTGGACGCACGTTTATGCAAGGGTACGCAATTTCCTCAAACTGGTCTCTTCGTACTGCTGCACGGCATTTCGTGTCAAACCTGTCAGCCGAGCCACTTCTTCGAGGGAGCGGGAGACTTGATCTTCCAGCCCAAAGCGTAAAACGAGGATTTGTCTTTCAATGACACCCAAGGTATCCAGTAAGTCATCTAGTTGAGCACGCAAAGCCTGATGCTGAGCCTGCTTGGCTCCATCTTTGGCCAACAAATCGGGAATCCTGTCTGCCAAGGTTCCACCCTCAGCATCGCCACCAACAGGGGCCTGTAGCGACAAAGGTGACTCAAACAATCCCTTGAGAAAAAAGATCTCATCAATAGAGATTTTCATGGCTCGGCTGAGAAAAGCTGGAGACGGAGATTTGCCGCGTTTGGCCTGGTAGCGAGCAACTATTTTGGCCATTTTTCTCAATCTGCGAGCTTCACGTTGAGGTAGGCGAGAAGCACGCCAGTTTTCAGCCACACAGCGAGAAAGACGGTGACCTATCCACCAGCGAGCAGTGTGGGCAAAGGTCACGCCCTCGCGAGGATTATGATGGTGGGCGGCTTCGACGAGGCCTTCATTTCCCGCCAAGATGAGCTCCATGGTTGGTATACCTGAACGCTTGTATCGACGAGCTATTCTTGCCACGAGGGGAAGATAGGCACTAACCAATCGCTGCCTCGACTTTTCGTCACCAGAAGCTGCCTTTTTAGCCAACTCATCCTCTTCATCCTTGCACAATCGCCGTGCTCTAGACAGTTTGCCCAAGTAATGACGAGAAGGATTGGCCAGCAACTCCATTTGTTCTTCTGAGGTGAGCAAATGCATTGTGTCTGACGATTCATAAGCCTCTGGTGCATCACCATTACTCTGTGTTTCATCACTATTTTCAGCGACTTCTGCCTCTTTTTCCACAGCAGGAACAGCCATAACTTCTTCTTGTGTATGAGCTTCATCGGTGCTTGCGCTCTTCATTCTGCCTTTGATAGAGGCTATGGTGGCAGACTGAGTTTTATCACCTTTTTCGTCATCCAGCTTTTCCAGTCTAGCGAGACTCTTTACTCGCCTCTCTTCCAAGCGGGCTTCCCGCTCGGAATCAACGACCGTGATACGGCGCAAACGTAACTCTTCATAGATGTCGTCGAGTTTCTCTACTGGATAACCAGGTGGTATGAGCTCATTGAGTTTGTCCAGGCTCAAATTTCGCTGCTGATCCGCCCCTTCGACTAGTCGCCACACTAAAACTGATAGGGCTGGTATTTCATGGGACATCTGTTGTCTCTCTCTCATCATCCCCCATTTGTGTGGCTAACCCTTCATTTCCGCATCGGCGTAGGGCTTTGGCTAGTAAGTCTCTGATTTCTCTGTCTCCTGGTTCGACTATGAGTGCTTTTGTCAGATGAGAGATTGCCTCTTTGAACTTGCCGATGTCAACGAGATGTTCACCAACGGCACCATGAATAATAACGTCGTTAGCAAAACTTTCCACAATGAGTTTGACAGTAAGTGAGGCTGATTGAACGAGACCACCTGTCAGCATGTCGTCAGCCATAGTTGAAAGCTCTTCAATTAGATTGGCGCGGGCTCGCGCTGCCAACATAAAAGCTCTCAAGGCACCAGGAGGATCTCCCATATCGTGCAGTAGGTTGGCCATATCGAGCTGTAAATTCACATTGTCGCCATAGTTGGGGACGGCAACTTGAAGATGGGCCAAGGCCCTCTCTCGTTGATCCAAACGTCGATAGATGCGTCCTAACAAATAGTGTATTCGTGGCTCATCAGGATGAGAGGATAACAATGAGCGCAAACTCTCTGCGGCCTCTTCGAAATCGCCAGCAGCAGCAGCGTTCAGAGCCTGAAGCCCCTCTTGAAGGAAAAACTCATCAGGTCCCCCTATGCTCTCCTTGGTAGACTCGCTGTTTTGCTCCTCATCTTCAATGTTTCGAGAGCTCAACAAACGAGCAGACAGAGCTGCAGCCAGCAGATAGCAGCGCTGATAATCATGTAGACGATAGAGAGTCAAACCTATCTCACCAAAAGCAAATGTGGCACTCTCAGCTTCCTCTTCTTCATCGTGACTTTCCAACATCTGACCGATGACGTGAATGACATCCAAATGCCCCTGTTTCCACATGGCCAAGGTGGCAGCCGCTTTGACGGAACTATTGGGAGAAAAGATAAAGGGCTCTACATAAGGCAAAATTTCTATTGTCCCAATAGCGTCCAAGACATCAATGGCACAGGCCTGCACTTGCGGTGACGAGTGGCGCAAAGAAGGACCAAGTGCCCGAATGTCCGAAGCATCTGCCAATGATGGCAATGCCTGCAGAATAGCCGTAACAACGGAAATCTCTCGCTCTTTTTCCAAAGCAGAAAAGAGTGCTCCGCGAACGTGAGCCCGGCTAGCTCCTTTGCGAGCTACCATACCCAATACACGGGCTGCGCCGGCTCGGACACGAGGGTTGTAGTGGCGCAGGCTTTGCACCATCCTATCCGCAACCTCAGCACCGCCGCAGCGTGACAATGAGGTAACAGCATTCCCTAGAACATCAGGATCTTCTTCGAGCACAAAGATATTGGCCAACCACATGGCCACCTTCTCTTCGGCGATGAAACCAGCTGCAAAGACAGCACTTGCTCGCTCCCACTTGTTCGTAGACCCCAATAGACCTGAGAGGATTTCCAAAGAGGCAACAATATCCACGGCTGCCAGTGCAACGGCCAAATTGGCCAGCACTCGATTGTTCCTATCAGAGCGTAATGGCTTTAGAAGTTTGTTCACCTTCTCAGGAAGGAGTTTCAAGGAGGTGACCACTTCGACGGCATTGGCCCTCACCCTGGCATCTTTGTCATCGAGTGCTTTCTCTAAGATGGAGATTGTCTGCTCGGCCTCTGGAACGTTTACCAAGAGAGCAACCATCGTTGCTCGCAATCTCTCTGAAGCGGAGCTCAAACGCACCTCGAGGTATTCCAAAAATCGCTCGGGAGACAAGCGTGAGAGCACTTCCAGAGCTTTCATTACGACTCGTTCGTCATCATCTTCCAAGAGGCTGTGTACTACTTCTGAGACGTTCTCAGCGCCCAAGGTGCCCAAAACGAGGGCAGCATCGGCACGAACGTGACCTGCAGGGTGATGAAGTAACCTTTCGAGGCCAGCCGTGACTCTTTCGTCCTTGAATACACCAACAGCAAAGATGGCGTGCTGAACGAGTCTGTCATCGCGACTATCGAGCAGAGAAAGCAATAAATCGAGGCAAGAGACGTCACCCATGATTGAAAGTGCTACTGCACAGTCAGCTGCAATATCTTCTCTCTTGAGTCCTTCAGCCAGATATTTGGCAGCTCTCACGTCGCCAAGTTTTCCCAAGGAGGCGGCAGCAACTCGAGCCAAAGAAGTAGAAGCCGAACTAATCATCTGCCCCAAACGCTCCATGTATGGAGTTAGGAGCTCCAACCCCATGTTGCGTAGCTCTAGGGGGCTGCTTTCAGGCAATCCTACACTCTTCCCAATGGGAGAATAACTCTCAGGAGCGACTTGCACGCCACGAGACAGAATGGCTTTCAAGGTTTGACCTGCTTGAAAAGCCACCATTGGATCTCTATCGACGGCTACACGTCTTACCTCGGGAATGACACTTGCCGTGCCGATTTCAGCCAATCGACCAAGGGCAAAACGTCTTACCCGGGGATTCCTGTCTGAAAGTAAAGCCAAATATTCGTTAACATCACCTGGCATGTCCGCAACCACGGCTGACCTCCTCCAGGTCAGTTTACCTCGTAGGCGCTGGGAGCGAAAGCACGTTCCCATAGGTCTGGGCCACTTTGTGGGCCTCAGCCAAACGACCTGCCCTTTTTAACATTTCAAGGAGAGTGCGAACGATTGGTTCATAGGCCTTGCGATTGATAATCAAAAACTGGGGATTGGTCTGCAGGGCTTTGAAGAGTATGTTTATGGCTGCTTCTCGTTGACCCATCTCTTGCAATAAAAGTGCTTTTCGTAATAAGAGGCTTTCAGAATAGGGATCCCCTTCTAGTGCTTCATCGAAAAGCTGCATAGCAGCCTTTTTCTCACCTTTTACCCATTCCACCTCAGCTAGGGCTGCTCTGTAAGTTACTTCGAGCTCATTGTGAGATAGGGCACTCTGAAAGCTCTTTTGGGCCTCTCTATTGTTGCCGAGAGCTTTGAATATCCTGCCTCGCAAATGATGAGCATCGTCACGCCAGGGTAAGGTTGAAAGGACCTTGTCTACCTCTTTGAGGGCCTCTTTTAACAATATGACTTTGTTCTGTCCCCTTGTTTTTTTGCTCAAGATGAATAGTGAATTGGCTTGAGAGAATGGTCCTTGCGAGAGGTAGAGAGCTCCCCAGTAGAGAGTGCAGAGAGCTAGGACAATAGAAAGAGTAGCTCTCCCTACAAAACCTATTGTTGCGCTATCTCCTTCTCTTGTTTGTAAGGTCAGACCAACGGTAGCAAAAAGAGGAATGGTGAGAAAGGTGTAATGAAGGAAGGTGACCACATTGGCAGCCAATAAAAAACCAATGAGAAGGGCCAATCCTGGTAATCCTTTATCCACTGGCGCTGCCAAGTTTAGCCGGAAAAAGACCGCACCCATGAACAACAAACCAAGAAATCCTGTGAGCCCAGCTTCAGCCAATATGTGCAAAAGATCTGAATGAGCCTCATATACATATTGGCCACCAGCCAAACGGTAACGGGGAAAGAGAGTTTGAAAGGTTCTCAAACCGCTACCAAAAGGAAGATTTGCTTTGATGTGGCGAAGAACTCCTCGATAGAGCAATGACCGTTGGTTCATACCGAGCTCACCGCTTTTTTTCATGGAAGCCAAGCGAGCCTCTACAGCAGGAAAGAGCCAACAGGCGGCAATTATTCCAACGGTGAGACATAAAACGATGGCATGGTAAAGACCAGGTCTGCGGACCTTTTGCCAATGTCCGTAGAAGGCAGTTAAAAAAACTGCAAGCAAAGAGCTCAACCAAGCGCCACGAGAGAATGAGGCAACGAGGTTCATCAGGAGCAGAGCAGCCAAAAAAACCGCTCCCCAACGAACTCTCTCCTCCTCAGTAATCACTAATACTGTCAAAATGACAGCTAAAGCTACAGCGCAAAAACCTCCCCAAGGATTAGGATTGATGAACAAACTAGTCACACGGAAAGGGAGGACATTTCTTTGTGCTTGGCTAACCCAATGACTTGGCATCTCTTTGGGAAAAAGCATCTGTTCCACACCAAAGAGGCACAAAACAAGTACTCCCAAAAGAACTACGCCAAAGACCATTTGCCTTGGAATTCCTTCTCTCTGACTCATCTTGTGGGCGGCCAATAGATAGCCTACTGCTGCCAGCAACTTGGCGAAAGTCAGCAAACTCAAATGAAGTGCAGGAGAAAAAAGGAGAGCAGGCAATAAACCAAGAAGGAATAAAGAAACTCCGCCTTCAGCTGAAGAAAAGAGGTTTCCTTTTTCCAAATCGAGAAGTGGTAAAAGCCAGAGACCGCAAAGGACGATGATGAAAAGCTCTCTCGTACCAGCCATACCAGCAGTAAGAGAGAGGAAAAATCCAAGACAAAATAGGGCCGTCACAAGGTAATCCCTATTTATCGTCACTTGCCTTCTCCTCGATGGACAGCACGTCACCAACTTCCGTCTCTGCCTTTTTCAGCGAACCAGCAGGCAATTCGACGGCATATGTTGCATCCCAATAGACGCTCGAGATACGCCAGGGTTTAATCTCTTCCAAGATGGCTACGATTTTGTGATCGTCATTACAAAAAGCCACATCTATGGAAAATTGCATAAAAAACATATGGATTGAGTTACAAGGTTTTAGCACTAATCCACCACCGTCAGGCAAGGAGGAGCGCATCATCAATCCGCAAAAACGGGAAACAAAGCTATCGGCGACCTCTATTTGGTCGCCGAGAACTGTGTTTTTGGTCTTGTTTCGGACAGTTGCCACTATGGTGCCGTAATCACTGGAAGATAATCATCGCACGAATGACAGCAGGGCCGAGAAGAACAATCATAATCGTTGGGAAAATGCAGCCAACGAGAGGCAACATCATTTTAATAGGAGCTTTCATGGCTTCCTCCTCAGCACGCTGTTTCCTTTTCAAACGCAGCTGGTCCGATTGGACACGGAGAACTTTACCAAGAGAAACACCGAGCTGCTCAGCTTGGATGATAGCAGAGAAGAAGACGTCCACATCGTGGACACCTATTCGCTCAGCAGCATCCTTTAGTGCTTCTTTACGACCTTTACCCATTCGAATCTCACGAAGAATGGAATCAAACTCTTCAGGTAAAGGACCTTCCATCTTTTCAACACATTTGGATAGACCGGCGTCGAAACCAAGACCAGCTTCAACAGCAACAGTGAGCAAGTCGAGAATATCAGCAAGCTGAAGCTCGATTTGATGTCGCCTTTGAGTAATCTTGGACTGTAGGTAATATCTCGGAATGAGAATACCAAAAACGAGACCAAAGATAGTGGCCATCAAGTTCGTGGGCAGGTTTTTGTTGATGATGACAAAACCAACGAGACCACCAATTGCAGTAAAGATGACCGCTACGAGAATTTGAACGGCAATGAACTCTTGTGGTCTCAAACCACCAGGATAACCTGCTTGTGCCAACTGCGTTCTCAAGGTGGAAACGTAGTCACCACTAGTTTTCTTCGAAACCATGTCCGATACTTTTCGGACGATGGGCATAATGACACGTTCGGCAAATGGTTTGTTCAACTCTTCCTGGAACTGAGATGGTGCTTTACCACCTGACTGGGCCGTCATAGAATCCAAACGGTCCAATCGTTCTTGGAGAGCTTCGTCTCGGCGTGTATCAAAGAGCGTTAAGACGAAGAAGAAACCGAACAAGCTGACGAAGAAGATGAGAATGGGAGTCATAGTCTCTTACGGCTCCTTCCTAAACTTCGATGTCAGTAATCTTCATAATGATGAGAATACCGACAGCTTCCATACCTATACCAAAGGCAATGAGATACCAAGACGCAAACCAACCTTTCTTGTATGTCCACAAGAGGCTGATATAGTCAGGGTTGATGAGATACAAAATGGCGCCTAGACCAAAGGGCAAACCACCAATGACCAAACCGGAAATACGACCCTGCGCAGTAAGGGTCTGGATCTCACCGAGGATTCTTGTGCGCTCACGAATGGTATGTGCAATCTTGTCCAAAATCTCAGACAAGTTACCACCGATTTGGCGCTGAATGAGTACAACGGTGACCATCAAGTCGAGAGATTCAGATGGTACACGGTCTTTCAGATTGTTGAGCGCTTCCTCGATAGTTACACCAAGAGAAATTTCGCGAATTACGCGGCTAAACTCTTTACCCATTGGAGGTGGCGACTCACGGGCAACCATCTCCATTGCTTGAAGCATAGAATAACCAGCTTTAACAGCGTTGGATAGCAAAATGAGAGTATCGAGGATTTGGCCGTTGAACCTGTTCAAGCGTTGGGCTGACATAATCTTGACCCAAATAAATGGAAGCAAGGTGCCCACTGCGCCGAAACAGAGCCCCAACATATTCTGACGAGTCAGAAGAATACCTAGAGCAAGGGGAACCATAAAACCGAGAAAGACAGTGGCTGCAAACTCGTTTGCACGCAACGGCACATCTGCTTTTTCAAGCATTTCCTCGAACTTTTGGGCCAAACCTGTGGGCGTGATGATACGCCCAATTCGTTGGAGGAAGTCCGATTTCTTCTCTTTCTTCCCCTTGGTTTTTCCCAGCTCTTCGGCTATGAGTTGTGCTTCTTCGACTTGTGCATCAAAAGAAGCGAACTGGCTGATACGGCCCTTGACGTCCTCATCATCATCACCGCCGAAAAAGAAACCGACGACGAGGACCACGACGAAGACCCCCGCAAAAATCAAGAACACTTCCATATAATTTCAGCCTCCTCGGTGCTCTAGTCGGGCTGGAAGATTGACTCGGGCAAAACGATACCTTCTTGGAAGAACTTATCATAAAAATTGGGTTTGATTCCCGTTGGTCGGAATTCACCTAGAACTTCGCCATTGGGTCCCACACCTGTCTGCTCAAACTTAAAGATGTCAGCGATGACCACTTGGTCACCATCCATCCCCTGCACTTCTGTGAGGTTAATCAATTTACGACTACCATCACGCAAGCGGTTCTGCTGCACAATGAGATCAACAGCAGAGGAGATATTTTCACGGATAGCTTTTGGTGGAACATCAAATCCCGCCATCATAACCATTGTCTCGAGACGAGAGACCATGTCTTTTGGCGAGTTGGAGTGACCTGTGGCTAGTGAACCATCGTGAC
>CAZXTJ010000307.1:0-9664 GCA_964643655.1 uncultured bacterium | reverse complement strand
GTCAGACGTGACATCTTAAAGACTGATTTGGCTCTCGTTCACAAAGGCACAACAGAAGACAAAATCATCGACGCCACCCAAGAAGTTGATTTGGCACGTTCTGCTGCGAAAAGAGCAAAAATCAAATTGGACCGTTTTCGCCAAGTGCGCGCCGTTGAATTGAAGAAGTACAAACTGCGTATCGATGAACACCAAAAAGAGGTTGAACGTCTAGAGAAGACCATTAAAAAAATGTGTCACAGAGCGCCTTTTGCTGGTGTAGTCATGTTGGGTAAAACCTGGCAGCCTGGTGGCCGCGTGAAACTGAAACAGGGCACGAGAGTTCATCCTGGCCAAGAGATAATCAGTGTCGTGCGACCTGACATGTTGGAGATTAAAATGGAGCTCCACGAAGCCATTGCCTGCCAAATCACTAGCGGTTGTGATGTTCTCTTTCGCCCAACGGCCATGGCTGACAAGTCATATACAGGTACGATTTCCAATGTTGCCAGTGTTGCCACTTTTTCTGAGTGGGACATGTTCAAAACAAAGTGGGTAGAGGTAACTGCTCGTTTGAAAGAGAGCAGCCCCGAGTTGCGTCTAGGCATGACAGTCTTGGCCGACATAAAGCTCGGTGAACGTGAAGTTCTCACTCTACCTACAGAAGCCATTGTCGACGGCACATACATTCACTTGGCCAATGGTCAGAAGGTGAAAGTTCACTGTGGACGTTCTAGCTACAGACGCACGGAAATCATCTCTGGTGTCTCTGAAGGTGACGAAGTTTTTGCTCCCATTCCGCCAATGTATCCCCAAGGAGCTGACCGCAAAATCGTCAAGGTAGAAAACTCCGACATAGTCGTTCGAGTGAAAGCCACAGGCGAATTGCAGCCAGGCAGTGTTGCTCCCGTTTACATCCTCGAGACTCCTGAGCAAGAGGTGAAACTCAATACCATCACTGAAGAGGGCACTGTCGTGCAAAAAGGAAAGAAAGTTGCCATCGTTGATTCTGTGTCGGCGCGCAACACTCTGCGAGAAAAACTTCTCGCCTTCAAAGTGGCAAAAAAAGAGCTACGCCTCGTTGCCCAAAGAGGAAAACTACAGCTCGATAAACTGCGCCATGCAGCTGATTTGGCCAAACTCGATAGGCAATTGGCCGAGCTGTCGCGAGACATTCTCATCACTATCAATCCCCTTCTCTTGAAAGAGCGCGCCCTACAACTAGAGCTCGTACAAAAACAATTGGAAGGCATTGCTCGCCAATTGGAAATCAAAAAAGAGATGTCCCGCCGCGGTTATGCCTCTGACAAAGAGGTGAATAATCTTCTGGAGAGAATGGCCGATGTAGAGAAGCAGCGCGATGTGGCAGCGCTTCGTCTCGATTTGACGAAACAAGGTCCCACACCACGGGAAAGAGCCAAAGCCGAATTGGAGCTGCGGCGCACAGTTCTGGCCGAAGATTTGGCCAAGAAAAAACTGAAACTCACCCAAGAGAAGTTGGACATTCAAGAAAAGAAAGCTCGTCTAGCCATCCGCAAAGGCAAAAGAGAAAAGAAACGTTATGAAAAGATGGTCTCTTCAGCTGACATTGAGTCACCGACGACTGGTGTCGTAATGGTGACGAAACGGTGGACTGGTTCGGGTATGGGTCCCTACAAAGCCGGTGACACTGTGGCTCGCGGTGCAGCATTCATGCGCATTGCACGTTTGGAGAATTTCACCATCAAAGGTTGGTTACCAGAAGAGTATGTGGCTTCTGTTTCGCCTGGGTTGCCCGTAGAGTTTTATCTGCCAGCCAATCCAGAGAGACGTTACAAAGGTTCCGTGAAAAAAATCGGGCTAGCTGCTGTGGAACGTTCAGTCCGCCGCGGAGTGACGAGACAGGTTTTTGATGTGGAAATCGCCACAGATGAAAGAAGCCCACGTTTCCAGCCTGGGATGGCCGTACAGCTCGAAATTGTGACGGCCACTTTGAAAGATGTTCCTTCACTGCCCTTGGCCTGTGTTTTTGTAGACCAGCAAGGCACCTATGTGGAATTGGCCAATGGACAAAGACAAACAATCAAAGTCAAAGGTTATGACGAAGAGCGTGTCGCTGTAGAAGGCCTACAGTCAGGAAAGGCGGTGCTCGGTGGCATCTCCACAGACACTCATTGAAGCCCGCACATTAACGAGGACTTACGGCGAAGGTGAAACAGCTGTCCACGCTTTGCGCCAAGTTTCATTCGAAGTGCCAGAGGGTGAATTTCTCTCAATCATGGGGCCTTCAGGTTCTGGTAAATCCACCCTCTTGCATTTGCTCGGCTGTCTCGATCAGCCAACAGACGGCAGCCTTCTCATCGACGGCAATGAGATTTCAGGCAAGACTGATGTTTCTTTGTCCCAACTGCGGGGGCGAAAGATCGGTTTTGTTTTCCAATCCTTTAATCTCATTCCCCAAATCAACGTGCTGGCCAATGTTGAATTGCCAATGTTGTATGGCCGTGTCCCCGCGGAAGAACGATTTCGTTCAGCAGAAAGGGCCATTGATTTGGTTGGTTTGAAGACCCGTTCTCATCACCGACCCACTGAACTTTCTGGTGGCCAGGCTCAAAGAGTGGCCATTGCCCGTGCCCTCGTCAATCGCCCTCGTTTGCTTCTAGCAGATGAACCCACCGGCAACTTGGACTCTGAAACTGGCCAAGCAATCATGGCAATCTTCCAAGCCCTCAACCGAGCAGGTCTCACAATTGTTATGGTTACTCACGATGATGAATTGGCTCATCACACTTCTCGTATCCTCCGTGTCCGTGATGGAAAAATCGAGCGAGACGAAAAAGTGAAAGAACCTCATCAACTGAATGTGGAAGAGGATTTGGCTCAACGCATCGATACCTTCTGGAATGAGGAGGTGCAGTCATGATTCTTTGGGAGCAAATTCGCACAGGTTTCTCAGGCCTCCTTCTGCACAAACTACGTTCTGCTCTCACAATGTTGGGTATCATCTTCGGAGTAGCAGCCGTTGTTTCCATGGTTGCTATTGGAGAAGGAGCCAAAGAGGAGGCTCTTCGCCAAATCGAAGCTTTCGGAGCCCGTACGTTATACGTAAAAGCAGTTGATTTGGCAGGAGAAAAAAGAGCTGCCGCCACGAGACAAGGTTCCGTTGGTTTGTGTTTGTCAGATCGCGATTACCTCATCGACGTTTGTCCTTTCCTCCTGCGCGGAGCACCACAGATCCTCATCGATGCAGTCGTCGTTTCAGCAGGTCAACAGCCCAATGCCCAAGTCGTTGGTGTAGACGAAGCATATGCCGCCATCACGGGAAATCGCCCTTTCCGTGGTCGTTTCATCACAGCAGATGATGTGAAATATCAACGTAACGTCTGCGTTTTGGGGTGGGAAGCTTTCCGCCAACTCTTTGTGGACAGACCAGCAGTTGGTGGTGACGTGACAATCTCTGGTCACCGATATCACGTTGTTGGAGTCATGCCCTGTACGGCCACATCGGCTCGTGTCAGCAAAGGTTCTGCCGCTGGTGCCCAAGTAAAAACGCGCGATGTTGACCGCGACGTGTACATTCCTCTTTCGGCAGCTTTGGAACAATTCCAAGGTTACCGCTGGAAAGTGTCGGCCGGAAAAGATCCCAAATATCACCGCGTCCGCGAACTCATCCTCGAAGTCAAAGAGATGAACCAAGTGGCCCAGGCAAAATCTGCCGTAGCCGACATCCTGCGCAAAAGACATGGTGACGTGGAAGATGTAGAGGTCGTTGCCCCGCTCGAGTTGCTCGAACAATCACGGAAAGCACAGAACCTCTTCAACTTAGTGCTCGCTTGCATTGCCGGTCTATCTCTGCTCGTTGGTGGTATTGGCATTATGAACATCATGCTGGCCAACGTTAGTGAACGTACGAAAGAGATAGGTATCCGCCGTTCCGTGGGGGCCACACAACAAGACATCCTCGTGCAATTCCTCATCGAAGCCCTCTGTATAAGTCTTTTGGGCGGACTTCTGGGAATTGGTCTAGGCATGGGCATAGCCATCGGTGCAGGTTCGTTCCTTGGTTGGAAAGCGAAATTCACCCTCTGGGCAACACTCTTGGCCTTTGTCGTCGCTTCCGGTGTGGGTATCGTCTTCGGAATGCTGCCAGCCCGCGTTGCAGCACAGATGGATCCCGTGCAAGCACTACGGTATGAGTGACAATTTGCTCGAAGAGCAAATTCACTCTTCGGTTTTCACAAATTGCTCGCAGAGCAATTTCATTGCTTGATGAACCTGATGTGTACCATATCGTCAGAGACTTTGGTCACTTCCATTGGTTCCTTGTAATAGTGGCTAACACCTTTGAGCAGGCCAACGAATACGTCTATTAGGCCACGGTGAGAAATGTATTTCATAGCCAGTGTATCTGGCTCGGGCCAGGAGTATTCAAACTTGGGCGGTCTGGCATTGGCCATTGATTTTGTCGTTTTTTCATGAACTTCAGCCATGTTCAAAAGAAAAGAGCGGGCGTCCGTTGCTTTGCGATAAAAATGTGCATAAATTTTGGGAGCAAAGTCATTGACCCAATAGTCACCAAAGGCGTCGGCTACTTGTTGCATAGTAAGGCCGAGGACTTTGGCAGTGTTCGAAAGAATCTCAACAGCTTTGGCGTCTTCAACGTCATCAGAAGCGAGGAAAACTCGTTCTGCAGGAAGACCACATTCGCTCAATATCTCTTTCCACTTGTCTGCTCCGAATTTAGAAGTCACTAGATCGGCAGCACAATTCAGAACTACACCTTTCACGAAAGAACCTCCTACTTTCTGAGAAGAACTATTCTCATCCCCCGGTCAGCTGGTTTATCTTCAGGTTTGTTATGAAATCTTCGCATGTAGCTGCAACTAAAATGTGGGAGTTTATTGAAATCCCCGCCGCGGCCAATACGATTTTGACTCTTGGCTTTTTCCTTCCACACTGAGTCGTTCTGAGGCGCACCAACATAGTTCTCATGCCAATGGCAGGCACACCACTCACTTACGTTGCCCAGTATGTCATAAAGCCCCCAAGGATTGGGTCGTTTTTCTCCCACAGGATGGTGTTTTCCTTGGGCATTTTTTCTATGCCAGGCCACTTCGTTCACTGGCAATCCATATGTCTTGTGTCTCGTGCCAGCGACACAGGCGTATTCCCATTGTGCTTCCGAGGGAATGCCATAATGAAAGGATTTATCAATGAGTCCCAAATCCTGTTCTTGTTTGGTCAGCTCTTCACAGAATTTCTGGGCCTCAAAAAAGCTCACACTCTCGACAGGGTGATTTTGGCCTTTCTGGCGAGAGGGATTGCTTTTTGCTACCTGTTCATATTGTTCTTGCGTAATCTCTGTCGCTCCCATCCAGAAGCCTTTTTTTATCTTCACCTCATGAACAGGTTTTTCTGACGAGTGGTTCGTACCTTGTCCCATAGAAAACCTGCCAGGGGGAATCCAAACCATCAGAAGCGATAAAGAGTTTTTGAATGCATTACCATCTTTGGGACCTATCTGAAGTTGGGGTAGGGGGCCAGCAGTGGGATTGGCACTAGCTGTTGCCCTGGCTGTTGCCCTGGTCGAAGGATCGCCGCTATGGGGATCTTTGTCAGATGCTCCCCAACAACCTTGGAAAATTAGAGCCAAGGCCATCAAGACTAATAGTTGATATCGCATTGTTCCTCTTTGTTTGTAGCTCAATTTGTAGCTCAACCTAAGCTCTCATTATGGCAAAGCTCGGAAGCTGCGTCCAGTATGGTACTATCGTCGGGAAAGGAGAGCTATGATTTGGCTCGTAGTGAAAGAACAGAGTGGCCGTTCACTCTTCTCCTTGCCTCTTCCCCAAGGTGAAACCATCATTGGTCGTGGCCGTGGTGCCAATCTCGTCATTTCTGATGGGCGTCTCTCAGCCAAACATGTGAGTCTGCAGCGCCAAGGTGATGCTGTCACTTATCGTGACTTGGGTAGCTCTCTTGGTACCTACTTTTCTGGAGAGCGAGTACAAGAAGGAAAACTAGAACTTGGTGATGAGTTGCACATTGGGGACAGCATTTTGCTGCTTGCCGACAGTTATCCTCGTTCTCGTGATGAAGCCAAGAAGTTTCCTAAAGAGAAAAGAGAAGCTCCTCTCTCTGCCTCTTCTTTGAAGGAACTCATTGAAACGATAAGAGCAGGCAGCGGGCCTCGAGAAATTCTCACAGAGTTACTCACGCAAGTGGTGACTTACACCAAAGCAGAACGTGGTTTCGTTTTGCTGAAGGAAAAAATCCGTGGTGGTCTCGTACCTGTCGTTTCCCACTTCATATCGGAAGTTGATGAATTTGTTGCTCTTTCTAGTTCCGTCTACGAAAAAGCTGTAGCCAAAAAAGAGCCAGTCATCATCGAAAACACAGCACAACTCAAACCAGGTACAGAAGCTTTGAGTATGGCACTTTATCCTGCTCCACGAACCATCATCTGTTGCCCTATCCTTGGTGAAGATGAACCTTATGGTGCTCTCTATCTCGATATGACTCGCAAAGACGAGGGGTTTGCCAATGAACTCCTCGACTATGTGCAAGCCGCAGCTGCCATAGCTTCCGAGCGGCTCGTAGTCTACAAAACTCGTTGGCGCCTCGTGACTACTCGTTCTCGTTTCGCTGCTCTCTCGGCCCTTTCTTGGGAAGACAATCAACTCGTTTTAGGTGATGGTCAGGCAGCAAAAGATCTTCGCAAGTCCATAGCCGTAGCTGCTCTGAGAGGTACTACAGCCTTACTCATTGGTGAAACGGGTACAGGCAAGGAGATGGTTGCCCGCGCTTTGCATTATGCTTCTGAGCGCCGCGATGGTCCATTTGTGCCTGTGAATTGTGCAGCTTTGCCTCGTGATTTGATGGAGGCAGAACTTTTTGGTGCCGAAAAAGGCGCTTACACAGGTTCAGCCGAGCGGCGCATTGGTCGTTTTGAATTGGCTTCAGGAGGAACACTTTTCCTCGATGAAGTTGGCGAACTCCCTCTCGAGATGCAAGTGAAACTTCTGCGAGTTCTTCAAGAGAGGACTGTGCGAAGGCTAGGATCCAGTAACGAAATAGAGCTCGATTTCACTCTTGTTTGCGCCACCAACCGGCCTTTGGAGGAGGCAGTCAAAGAAGGTGAGTTCCGCGCTGATTTTTATTACCGTATCAATGTCTTTCCCATTCATCTCAAAGCACTGCGCGAAAGACAGGAAGACATTCGTCCCTTGGCTACTCATTTCCTCGAGCACTTTTCCAAACGTTTTGGCCGTCAGTTGACTGGTTTCAGCGAAGAGGCTGAAAGGCTCCTTTTGCACTACACATGGCCTGGTAATGTTCGGGAATTACGAAATGTGGTAGAACGTGCCGTCGTTTTGGAGAGAAGCAATATGGTCACACCAGAGAGTCTTCCCCTGACGGGAGCAATGTCAGCTGAAGCTAATAACGAATCCAACAAAGACGTAGTCACCCTTTCCGATTTGCCACAGGAATATGACGTGGCCAAGGGCCACTTCGAAAGAGCTTTTCTCAAACGTTCACTTATTGCCAACGAGGGAAACATTGCTGCCGTCGTTCGTGAAAGTGGACTCGGTCGACCAACAGTTTATCGCTGGTTGAAGAGGCACAACTTACGTCCTGACGGACAAGATGAATAATGGCGCTCAAAGAGATAGAGGACCATCGTTTCGGTGACGATTTTCTAGCTAGCTATGAAGTAGAAGCTGTCATCGGTTCTGGCATGTCTGGCGTCGTCCTGAGGGCCTGGCAGATTTCTCTCAAACGACAAGTTGCCATTAAACTGCTCAATAAGCAGTCCATCGATCTAAAAGTGCTTCGTTATCGTTTCAAACGAGAAGCCCAAATATTGGGTGCGTTGAGCCATCCCAACATCATCAAGATATATGACTATGGAATTGATGGTGATACTCCATACCTCGTGCAAGAATTTCTCGAGGGATCTTCTTTGCAGGATTGTCTCGACGTAGATGCACTTTTTACGCCAGAAGAAGTTTTACAACTGGCTCTCCAAGTGACAGCAGGATTGGCAGAAGCACATCGCTCAGCTGTATTGCACAGAGATATCAAACCTGCCAATATCTTCCGCTGCGAAGATGGACGTTATGTCTTGCTCGACTTTGGTCTCTCCATCTCAGATGAATATTGCACAGCCTTGACGAAAACAGGATTTGTCGTGGGTACGCCAATTTATATGGCTCCCGAACAAATGCGCTCTGAAGAGCTGACGCCAGCTGCTGACATCAACTCACTTGGCATAATGTTCTATCAACTATTTGCCAATCAGTTTCCCTTTGATTTCCGATCGCCCGGATTTTTCAACAAAAGAATGCACGAAGAAGTGTCCTCTTTAGCCACCTCTGCTCCTCATCTGAGCAAAGGAATAGTTCAGATAGTGGACAAATGTTTGGCCCTGGCACCGGACAAGAGATATCAAAATGGTGGTGAGTTGCTCCTTGCTTTGCAAGAGGTGGACCGCGACAAATTGGTGAAGATGCAGGCCGGCTCGCAAGATGTTTCGCTCGGGAGCAAGCGAAAGAGCTCTGTCATAGAGGGTGAAAATGTTTCAGACTCCAAAGCTCTCAATGAGACGGTGCAAACTGAGGCTGCCAAAGGTAAAAGCACTGGTCAGACCAGAAGCCATGAGGCAGATAAAGACACTGCCTCTTCACTCCTGAAAAGCCTGCCCCTCCTTTTCCCTTGCTTGCTGGCTCTCTTGCTCATAGGCGCACACCTAGCCACTCGCCAGACTCCTCCCTCTCCACCAAAAAAAGAAATCCGTGAGCTAGCAATAGCCAATCTCTATCCAATAGAAGCGCAGTTATTCATCAAGGCGAAACCATCATGTCGAGTCACAATTTCTCTCTTTGACTACTACTCCAAAAAGCTGCAAGGAAAAAAGACTGTTCTCGTTGACGGCGAGGAAAAGATCTCTTTCTCCCTAAAAGCAAACAACCGCTATCGGGCTGAAGCCATTTTTGCAGGCCGCCCACCTCAGCGTCTGAACAAGTATTTGGCAACGCCAAAGGTCCATCCACGCAAGTTATTGGTTCCGCAAGATTTGAAACCCAATCAACAGTGGAATATTGGAACTTACGAACCTGTCCTAATGTGCACTGGAGAACGAATAGCCGTTGCCACAAAAAAGGAGGGCATTTTTTGCACATCTTTGCAGAGGGATCCCTTGTGGCATTCAGTAGAGAAACAACCCTTCACTGTCGCTACAACTGATGGTCGTCTGGTTTATGGACTTTCTCCTGAAGGAGCTGTCACTGCCCTTGAGCTATCAGATGGCTCTCTTCGCTGGCACAGTCATAAATACGGTAAGCCAGGAAAATACATCCGTGTACTTGGTGATAGATTGTTTTTCCGTACTACGGAACCAATCACTTTTGTTGCATTATCGACAAAAGATGGCAGCAAGGTTTGGCAGTGCACTAAATATTCATTCACCGAGACTTGGTCCATCATCGACAATAAAATTCTTGCTCCGTTGACCATTGGGGGACTTCGCTGTCTCGATGTGACCAATGGCAAGGTATCTCCCGGACCGCCGGTCTTGGGTAGTGCTTTTATCACGACTCCTGTCGTCTTCAAGAAAAGGTTTTACGTTACGGGGTTATACGTACGCGCCATAGTAGGCGGCCCCTGGGCGGGCCCACGTCACTTCACGACTTATGTAGATGGTGAA
>CAZXTJ010000306.1:0-9696 GCA_964643655.1 uncultured bacterium | reverse complement strand
ATGTGCCTTCATGTATTCAACAAACTCTGGACTGAGCTCTGCCATCGTTTTGTCAATGACGACACTGGAGGCGAAGAGATTCCAGTCGTCTTGCCCTTTCTCCAAATTAGTGTTCATCAGGTGACTCTTGTTTACTGTGGCAATGAGTTTGGCAGCGCAGATACGGCTAACATCTTTCGTCACATGGTCTATCTCTTCACCAAATTCGAAAAATCCGATCACCTCCTTGTCGGCAAACCATGGTTGGACTACGCGAAGAGTAAAAGTGCCCAAAGAGCTAAGCTCTATTCCCCAAGACAAATCTTGCCTGCTCTGGGCATTGAGCATTGTCTCTCGCTTGATCACATCACCATACTCTTCACTGTTGTGTACACGAAGAAAGCAGCGTCTATCTGGTTCGATAAAAGAAAAGTGCGTTAATCTTTGTTCGTTCTTTAGATGAGTGAAGATAGGCATGGAGGCTTCGAACAATGCTTGCCTGTCTCCGTTGAGAAAGAGCTTTTGTAGATTTTCTCTGTTCATTGTGAGAGAGAGCAAACCGCGCAAACGTACTGCTTCCATTTGCAAATGGTGGGAGAAGGAATTGTTCACGACCCTAGCCAAAGCTGCAGAGTTGCTCTTTCTATGCTCTTGGCGGAAGGAGAAAGAGGTGACTATGAGGGTCATGACAATGGCGAGCAAACCAACAAAAATTGGCCATTGAACATAATCCTTTAACTGCCTCATAGTTCACCAAACTGGTTAGATCATTGCGGATACTCGCAAAAAGCGAACGATGGTCCTAGTGACTGATGCGGATTGCGATATGGCAAAATAGCGCCGTAAAGCTTTGCCCCCCAGTTCTTGTTTCATCTCCGTGAAGTGAGATAGAACATAATAATCGTCGGCCCGTTCTCTAATCCAAGCCAACCTATCCAACATCTTACCATCATGAGGAAAGGGAGAGGGTTCATCCAACAAATCAAAGGCGCAACCGCCAAGTGATAGGCGCGTGTATCCTTCTTGGGCCAAAGTCTCGGCCAACATTGCTACGATAGAAAAATAAACACCCCAGATTTTTGTTCTACGAAACCTGATGGCATTGAGCTGAAAACCAAGCTGTTTTCCCTCAAAAAAATAGGGATCGAGAACGATGAAACCAAAATCTCGCTTTTCTCCCTTTTCCACGCATGAAAGGGCCATAGTGCGCACACCTTGTTGATTGCGTAACTCTACGGCTCTCGAGATGAAGGTGACTTCAGCTTTGGCGGGAGTCCTCTCTACGAACTCTTGATTTACCTCAGTCAACATCCTTTTGATATCAGGCGAAACACTATCAAAATCCACATCCATCAATTGAAGCTTTGCTTTTTTAGCCTTTTTGAAAGCGCCCTTGATCTTTTTGCGCTCTAGCCAAGTCGGCTCATTGAGGTCGAGAATACGTTCCGTGCTGAATGGGCAGAAACGATAGCCCAATTCACATTCATGCAAACTCTTAGCAAAGTCTTCTGACACATAAGCGAAAACTGCATAAGGCCAAGTCTCGTGAAACTCTTTTAAAAAACCTGGCAACTTCTCTTTGGGGCAAACAGGATCACCCAAAACAACAGGTCGTAAAAAGGAACGACGAAAAGCCAGAAAACCATCTTCAGTGTCAAAGTACTCCAGCTCTGGCTGCAAGGTTGCGTAAACATTTGGATCGTTGGAAAACTTGGTAATTAGTTCATATCGCTCAGCTCTTGTGCGCATGAGGGCCCTCCCCGGTTATGATACCAGAGTAGCAAAGCAGCGACCACCATCTATGGCAGGCTTGCGAATGTGCACCTTCTGGAAACTGAGAGCTCCGACTTTACTGCATCTCCCCTTTGGCACATTCCTTGAGTCTTTCAATCTTTCATCTTTTCGATTTGGAAGACTTTGGAGTGTTGTAGTGACAAAGCCGCAGTTTTTTTTGCAGTTTGCAGGTCAGGGAAATAGATATCTAGACGAACTCAAGCGTGTTTTCCACAGTGAGCCAGACTTACAGGATTTTATTCTTGAAGCAGGGCGAGTGATCGAGTGCGAGGTAGTTCGATGCCAAAGGTCGTCCTTGAGCTTTTATTCTTATGGTTTTGCCCTAGAGGAGTGGTTGACCAATGGTGACAAGAGACCACCTGCAGCTTATTTACACTCCTCTCCCATATCTTATCCCCTAACCTACCTCACTCAACTTGCCAATTTTCTTGCCTCCTTGAAGGGGCTTTCTCGCGAAAGTTTTTTGGAGAGTTGTTGCGGTGCCACAGGTTTTTCTACAGGAATAATGACTGCATTGCTAGTTGCAGCCAAACTTCCTGAAAAGGTGTGGAGAGAGCGAGCACTAGCGTTGCAGGCTCTTTTTGTTTGGGCTGGAGCACGTGTACAGAAATGTACTCTCGCCCAAGGTGTTGAAGTAGAGTTGGCAGCTCACTCTCCTAGTTGTATGGCTAGAGTCGATGGTTTGTCGCTGGCAAGGTTAGAACCCTACATTGCTGCTGTGAAAAACGAAGCTCGCGTGGAGGTCGCATATATTTTGGAGGAAGAGCGCATAGTAATTGCAGCAATGCCAAGTGAGTTGACTACTGTGCAAGAGCTTCTGACTAAAGCTGCAGAAGATTGCTCTTGGCAGTTCATCCTCTCGTCAACGGCGGCACACTCTTCCTATCACCGGTTGGCTCTCGAAGAGTTGCTACAAGATGCTGTGAGCTGTGGTTTCTCTTTGGAGGCCAATGAGCTTGCCATGCCAGTCTATTCCATTGCTGATGGCAGGGACATGCGAACGAGTGAAGATATGCTCGTAACAGCCTTGCGAGGTTTTTTATTGGACAGAGGAGATTGGCCCAAACAGGTGGAAGCTGCAATTACAAATGGAGTGAGTCATGTTGTTGACTATGGACCTGGAGCAGGCATCGCTGGTTTGACTGGTCGACGTATTCAAGGCGAGAAACCAACAGTAATCAAGTGTTCCATTCCTCTTGGGCGTAAGCTCTTTGCCCAACAGATTGAGAAGAGCTGCTAAAGGAACTTTTTCACACGGGCTAGTTTCTTTTTGATTAGATCATTGTTTGGCTGAAGAAGCAGGGCTTTCTCAAAGGCAGCATTTGCTTTGCCATAGTTACATTTATTGAACAAGACCGTGCCATAGTTGATGTGGACTGATGCTTTCTTGGGAGAGAGCTCAGAGGCTTTGCGTAGAAAGATTGTTGCAAGTGTGTAGTTTTTTTGGCGAGCATAAGCCAATCCCAATATTTCGATGAATTCCACCTCATTGGGATGTTTTTTATTCCCTCTCGTTGCTAACTCGACTGCCTCTTGCTCTCGGCCCTTAATGAGTAAATATCGGCCCAATGAGATTAGGGAATGTTTGTAATTCTTGTTGAGCTGCAAGGCCATACGCCAATGTTTTTCGGCTTTTGCATAACGTTTTTCTCTGTAGTGACAACTGCCAATATTGTGGTCCGTAGCTGGGTCTGTGTAGCTACTCTCTTTGACTTGCTCGAACAATCTGATTGCATCATCATTCTTATAGTTGTCCATCACTTTTCGAGCTTTTTTGAATAGGGCCAATCCATCTTTGTGCCCAGTTTTTGTGATGCTAACGACACCTTCATTCGCCAGTTGGTTTATTCCTTCACCCGGTCTGTTCCAGAGGTAAAAGCCTGTAGAAAAGAGAAAGGCCGCTAAGAGAGGGAAAAAGAGACAACCAACGACTCCACAGAATAGTTGTATCTTTTCGAGCTCTTCTTTCTCCTCCTGCTGCTCGTCTACCAATGATGCTGTCATATGTATTCTCCCCATTCAGATCTATACTGAGACCAGCAACTATATTAGTGCAAACAGAGGTGATTGCGTGTTTTACAGCCAGAGATTACTCCTGGGCACGATAGATGAACGTTTAGAGCGTATCAAAGAGAAGCTCAACAGAGTTCGTTCGTTGCCCAAAGGCGACGAGTTTGGTGTAAAAAAACACAGATTCGAGTTAACCCAGCCTTTGAGCGAAGAAGAGGTAAAACTCTTCGAAGAAACACACAAGATAAAGTTGCCAGAGGATTATCGAGCTTTCATTACCAAGCTTGGTGCAGCCGGTGCTGGTCCCTATTACGGGCTGCTTCCTCTTTCCCGCTGGGAAGATGTGACCTTTGACGACCCTCACGAAGGATTGTTGACTGGGCCCTGTATTCTTACTGAGAACATGAGTAGCGATTGGCAGTCTAATGAGCTAAAAAATGGTAGAGAACCTTATTCAGGTGCTCTGCCAATAGTCGAGCAGGGATGCACCTATTACAACCTCCTCGTCCTCAAGGGACCATTTCGTGGCAGAGTGGTCAATGTAGACATGAACGGTTTTCCTCCTCACTTTGCTGACAATCCAGATTTTTTGTCGTGGTACGAAAGATGGCTAGACCATTGGCTTGGTGGCGTAGATCTCTTCTGGTATGGATTTGGACCGACTGGTGATGAAGAAGAGTTGTGTCACCTTCTTTCAACTGACAGAGCTAGCGGAGCAGCAACAGCACTTGGTCGCCTGAGGCAACTCACTGCTGTTACATTAAAAAAACTTCTGCACTGCCTCGATGGAGACGATGATGAAACAAGGGCTGAAGCCATAAAAACCATTGGCCGTCGTGGTGGAGACGACTTGGTTTCTAACATCGCAGCTTTGGTTGCTGATGACTCTGCGGAAGTTCGTTATGCCGTTCTCTGGAGCTTGCGTATGTACCATCTCGAAAAGAGGAAGCTCCTCTCTCCTCTTTTTGAAAAAGCTCTCAGTGATGAAGACGAAGAGGTTCTTCACTACGCAATAATGACCTACAAAGAGTTGCCTTTTTGCTCCAAAGAAAAGATAGAACCCTTCATTGATGACAAACGCAAAGGCATATCATCAATGGCAAAATGGGTGCTTGGAGTAGATAGATGATAGGGCGGCTATGGTGATACAAACTAATCTTCTAGCCGTTTCAACAAAAAGATGGAGTGTTCAAAGTCAGCTCCCTCTTCTTCTTGAACTTGCTGGTAAAATTTGCAGTTTTGGCAGTTTTTGAATTTTTTTTTTTGGCAAAGGTGCCTTGCAATGTACCTTGGCAAAGTGTGCCAGCAATCACCCAACAAGCCCTTCCGCCACACTTTCCCCCATGAACGCCATCTAATCTTTCTTCTGATGCTGTTGTACAAGCTCCAAGTTCTTCCGCTTTTGAACCTCCTGGCTCGCGGCAACACTTGAAAACTTCCCAGCAGTTTTTCTTTTCTGACACCTGGGGGTACCTCGCTTTCTTGACTCATAACATAGAGCCAAAGACCGACTATTGGCAACAGTGTGAACTCTGTTCACGGTCAAAATTCCCTGAGTGAACGATGTTCATATTCTCAGTCTTAATTGTCAATGAGTTGCCTCTGTGCTGAAAAAGGCCGCTGTTGGCTGATTACACTCTGTTTTTGGTTCATTTTTTCGTCTTGGCGCATTTGCTGCATTGAGGTTTGGTGACAAGAACAAAATGGAGGGAAATAAAATGAACATCCTATTAGTAGACGACGAAGCACAAATCCGTGACGTATTCCGACTAGTCCTCGAAACCAACGGTTATTACGTTCACGAAGCAGCCAATGGGAAAGATGCACTAGAGGTTTTGCACAAGGGCTCCATTGATCTCGTGATCACAGACCTCAATATGCCAATCATGGATGGTTTGGCTCTCATTACGAGGATGGTTACTGAATACCCACTTACAAGGGTTCTCGTCGTATCAGCTGACGAAGGTGCTCTCGAAGAGATTTCTTGGTTCCGCCTCGTCACTCGCCTTTCTGGTTTTGACAAGATGCGTAAACCTCTGATGATTAGAGAGTTGTTGAGAAAAGTCGAAAAACTCTTGGCTGCTTGAGCGCAAAAAAGAAACCCCGGTGCGAGGCACCGGGGCAAAGCTGAATAGGAATTAGAAATCTGCTAGCTCGTCCTCACTGAGAGGAACTAAGTCGCTTGGCAGTAAACTTAAGGGAGTTTTCTGTTCGACAGAACTGTTATTCATTACTTGATGTTTGATTTCATGACTGATGGGGTTGTTTTTCGGAGCCATAGTGCTCTTGAAGCTTCTTTGAGTCGGAGCCGGTGCCGTTGTAATTCCATCAGTCATCACAATGCCAACGAGTTTGTTCAAATCGAGGACAATGTTCTTCATTTCGCTTGCTTGACCAGAGAGCTCTTCTGAAGCTGAAGCAGCTTCTTCGGCAGTGGAAGCGTTGGATTGAGTCACTTGATCCATTTGGGCCACTGCTTTGTTGATTTGCTCTATGCCTTGCGCTTGTTCATTGCTGGCCAAAGTGACTTCAGAGATGACAGTAGTCACTTTGCTTACTTGGTCTCCAATTTGGGTCAAGATTTTACCAACTTCGTTTGATACACCAACACCATGTTCTGCATTGCTCTGCGACTCTTCAATGAGGTTCGCAGTGTTTTTAGCAGCCTCTGCACTGCGTTGGGCCAAGTTGCGTACTTCCTCGGCGACGACTGCAAATCCCTTCCCTGCTTCTCCAGCACGAGCTGCTTCGACTGCTGCGTTGAGTGCCAAGAGATTTGTTTGGAAGGCAATCTCATCAATGGTTTTCACGATTTTCGCTGTTTCGTCTGATGAGGCTTTGATGCTATGTATGGCTTCTCCCATTCTAGACATTGCATCTACACCCTTGGTTGCTGCCTGCTGTGCATCGGCTGCCAATGAACTTGCTTGTGAGGAGTTGTCAGCATTTTGCCTCGTCATCGATGTCATCTCTTCCAGTGAAGAGGAAATCTCTTCCAGACTAGAAGCCTGTTCACTAGCGCCTTCAGCCATGGCCTGACTACCTGAGGATACTTGTGCTGAAGCTGCTGCCACTTGTTCAGATCCGGCTCGCAATCCGTCGGCTACGTGGGTCAGCGCCTTGACGATGGCAGAGCCTATCAACAATGCAAAGGCAACTCCGAGGAAACCAACGAGTGCACTGAGTCCAATGACGCCCCAGCGAGTCGACTGTGCTTGTGCCAACATCTGTTCATCAGTCATCACGCTTTTGGTCGTCGTGTCACGCACGGCAGCCAGAAGCTCTTGCACTTTGGCCAAATTGGGTTTGGTTTTTGCTGCGTAAATGTTGTTTGCTCTGTCCATATTCTTCACGAGCTCTTGGGCGCGCTCCTTGAGCTTTTTGAGAACATCCTGAGTTTTGTGAAGAGCGGGCAGCGTTTTCTCTTTGAAGCTCTTGTTTGCCATCTTTTGCGCATCATTTATCTTCTGTTCTGCTGCCACAGCGTCACCAAAGTGGTTTGCCACTTCATTGAGGCTTGGTAGTGTCACTTGGCGGTAGACATTTTGGGCGCCGAGCACGTCCTCCGCTTGCAGGCACTTTTCTATTTCTGCAGCAGATTCGTGCAACTTGCGATGTGGTTCCTCGCAAGCGACTATGGCCTTGCGGAATTCGGGAAAGGAACTCATTAGTTTTTGAGTTTCTTCTTTTTCGAGGAATTTGCCAAAGGCACATTTGCGATGATTCATTTCAACGCCAAGTTTTTTACTCTTGGCCAACAGTCCTTCTGACACTTTTGCAGCCCAGCGACGGTGATCATCTAGACGGTCTTTGAGGATCAATAACAGACCTGGGTGTGCTTGGCGCCAAACCTGTTGAATAGCTATTGCAGATTTATGCAGTTTCTTGTGTGGCTCTTTAATCTCTTCCAAAAGCTGGGCAAACTTCGCATCAGAGGCGGCAGCCTTTTTGCCTGCTGCACCGAAGAGGAAACAACCCAAACCACATTTGTGGTCGTTCGTCTGTACACGAAGTTTGTCCCCATTCTCTGTGAACAATTCTTGTACTTCATTTATCCACTTGAGGTGATCCGCTTCTTTTTGGGCTAGAAAGGCAGGTAAGGTAGCGTCTGCCTGATGAAAAACACAATCAATATCAATAGCGGATTCATGCAATTTTCGATGAGGTTCCTCTATCTGGGCGAAGATTTCCTTTAGTTCGGGTACTAGTGCTTCTGCTTCTTTGCGAGCATCACTGTAAAACCACTTTCCAAAAGCACACTGCTTGGGATCAGTCTGCACATCCAATTTGGTCACCGTGTCATCAGTCAACAAAGCGTTGACCTTGCCAGCCCAGTTGAGATGATCCACTTCCTTTTGAATCATTTCTGCTCTCAACTTGTTTCCGTCGATGACTTCTGCTGCATCTTTCACTATTCCACCAACGCCATAAATGGACCATCCAGCCAAAACGCAGACAAGGACGAGGACAATACCAAATCCCGCTTCTAACCTTTTCCCAATACTCAGATTGTCGAACATCAGAAACCATTCCCTTCAATAAAGATGTGAGTGAGTATGTCCCTCTGCTGGACGGAGGCTTCTAACGCAAGGGCAAGGCCAAATACGCAGTTAAATGATTGAGAAAACACATTAAGCCACTTCTGTAGTGGGATTAAAACACGCGCATTGCTGAAAGAGTGTGTCTTGCCAAAAAGTGTCCAGGTGCCTTTCTCAACAGTGATTTGAAATCTGCCTGTTGAATTGGACGATTGCATAGGCAAAAGATTATAAGTGAAAGTCTATTGGAATGATAGGGATAGCGTGTTGCCCTGCTGGAGAGCCGTTAGGTTTGAGAGTGCCGACGCGCAGGTATAGCCGATAATGTATGTCGGGTTATGTCGCTTGCGCTAATTCTTGGCGCAGTGCCCCTCAAAAAGCTATTGTAAAGCCAACAAAAACTGTGAAAGTGGTCAAAAATGCAACGAGACCGTAATTGGGCAATTGTTTTTATTATGATAGCGTTTTTCTCCCTACCAGCCTTATTAGTGATTGTCGGTTGTTTCTCATCAACGACGAATAGTGCTGGACGGATAGGTCAGGCTGCTGGTGTAGCAGCTGTGAGCTTTCTTTTCCTGACTACTTTGCTACCCGCTCGCCTCAAAGTGTTAGAGAGGAAAACTGGTCAAGATATATTGATTAAGGCTCATCGTCTGTGTGCCTTTTTGAGCCTTCTCTGTGTTGTTGCTCACGTAGTTTTTGTCAACGTGGGGCAGCTTTTCCCCGGCAAAAGCGCTGCCCCCGTTTGGGCACTGCCTTTAGGACAGATTACGGCTTTATGTATCTTCGGTGGCATAGTCGGAGCCGCCCTTGCGAATAAGATATTTCCTGACTATCTCAAATGGCGTTTCATCCATCGTTTTCTTGGTGTCCTAGTGATTTCTGCTGCCCTGCACGGATTGTTCCTTGGTTCTCATTTGGCAGTGGCGCCGATGAGGATTGTCTTTATCCTTGTTGCTGTACTTTCTTTGCTTTTCACCCTCTATCGCAGAGTCTACGCTTCTTGTATCAGCCTGCGCTCCTATGAGACGATTAGCGTCAGGCGGGCTTCGAAGAATGAAAAGGCCTGGACACTTACACTCAAAGCCAATGGTACTCCATTGCCAATACATGAACCTGGGCAGTTTGGCTTCTTTACTTTTGCTCCTGGTGGGATGAGCGGCGAAGAACATCCCTTCTCTTTTTCTTCTCCACATGGAGAAGAAAAATGTCAAATCACTATCAGAGCTGTAGGTGACTTTACAAATCAAGTCTCGCAAACAAAAGCTGGCGATATCGTTGCAATTGATGGTCCCTATGGTTCTTTTGGCCATAACTTGGCCGAAGCTCCATCATTTCTCTTCATTGCTGGAGGGATAGGTGTTACGCCTCTATT
>CAZXTJ010000305.1:0-9711 GCA_964643655.1 uncultured bacterium | reverse complement strand
CTCCACGCTCACGGTCCAATGAATGATGGTCCTTTTGTGGCAGTCAACTGCGCTGCACTGCCCGATACACTCGTCGAAAGTGAACTCTTTGGCCATGTGAAAGGAGCCTTCTCTGGCGCAGATAGTGACAGACCTGGCCGTTTTCTCGTGGCCGATGGCGGTACACTTTTTCTTGATGAGATAGGTGAATTGCCAATGGCTGTACAAGCAAAACTGCTCCGTGTTCTCGAGGGACGTACTGTTCAAAGACTGGGTTCCAATAGAGAAGAAGCGACAAACTTCCGCCTCGTGGCAGCAACGAATAGAGCTCTCGATGAAGCAGTGGCAGAAGGTTGGTTCCGCAAAGATCTACTCTTTCGTATCAAGACCTTCTCCATAGATGTGCCCTCACTAAAAGAGCGCAAAGAAGACATTTCTGTTTTGGCCAACTACTTTTTGGAAAAGGCCAAACGAGCAGGTGTGACAGAAGCAAAAGAGTTTTCCCCTGAAGCTCAGAAGATAATGGAAGATTATGAGTGGCCTGGAAACGTGCGTGAATTGGCCAATGCAGTAGAGCATGCAACAATAATCGAAGCCGAACGAACTATCGCTGTCCAAAGTTTGCCCCGAAACATTTGGAGCAACAAAGAAATCCCTGCAACAAAAAAAGTCAGTGATGAACGGCCACAGACCTTTCTTGAAGCCCGTGAAAACTTCGAACGAAACTTCTTCGTCAAGGCCCTCGAAAGAAACAAAGGAGTCGTTGCTCGCACGGCAAGAGAATTAGGTATACCTTTGCGTACTCTTCAGCGCAGATTGTCAGCACTAAATATTGCTGCCGAGAAGTTCCGTTCAAAAAGCAAATAGCTCGTTATCATTTCCGCTCAGCTTCTGGAGGTGCGAGCAGACTATCGGCCTCGGCCAAGAGTTCATCGAGTTGACTCAATAGCTCGGCGATCAGTTTGTTTTGTCGTTCAACGTAGAAGTTCATAGTCTGCCTCCTCCCTGCTAATTGGTCACATTATATTTAGTTTCCTTACAGAGGAAAAAGTTGCACAAAAAAACTGCCCAAGGGCTAATGCCTCGAGCAGTTCCTTTAGATCAGAAATTTAACACTTGGTTCATGTCTGCGCCAAATTTGTCGGCTAAGAAAGGTGCCAAAGATTGTGATTGTTTTTCTTGTGATTCTGGATAGCGAGAAGTTGCCATTTCAAAAGGCCTGGAAGCGTCTTGTGATTGCTTTTTCATAGTGTCATTGCCTTCGACAATGCCTTCCAGAACAAAAACCATACTCTTCATCTGTTCCGCTTGTGCATTGAGCTCTTCTGAAGCAGAGGCAGACTCTTCAGCGCTAGCTGCATTTCGTTGCACTACAGCGTCCATTGAACTAACAGCACCATTTACCTGCTCAATTCCCTGGGCCTGTTCTTTGGAAGCTCCAGCTATCTCCGCTACGAGTTCACCAACTTTTGCAGTGCTTTCCATCAACTGAGTAAAAGCTTTGTTGGTCTCTTCGACCAATTGTCCACCGTCACCAATTTTCTTTACACTGGTTTCAATCAAACCAGATGTGTTTCTTGCGGCTTCAGCTGCACGAGTGGCAAGGTTTCGGACCTCTTCAGCAACAACCGCAAATCCTTTGCCTGCTTCGCCTGCACGGGCAGCTTCAACAGCAGCATTTAGAGCAAGAAGGTTCGTTTGGAAAGCTATCTCATCAATAGTTTTGACTATCTTGGATGTTTCTTCGCTGGCCTGCGAAATCTCATCCATTGAACGAGTGAGGTCTCCCATAGATGAATTCGCCTGCTGTACGACTTTTTGTGCAGCTTGCATTAGCTGATCAGCCTCGCTGGCATTGTCAGCATTTTGTCTTGTCATCGATGACATCTCTTCCAGTGAAGATGATGTCTCTTCGATTGAATCTGCCTGTTGGCCGCAACCTGCTGCCAAACTCTGACTGGAAGCTGATACTTGCGAGGATGCAGAGACTACTTGATCGGCTCCACCCAATAATTCGGAAGCTACTTTTTTCAATGGTCGAACTATACCGCGAGTGATGATAAATCCAAGGGTAATGAGACCTAGGAAAATCAATCCAGAAAAGCCATACATATATGTCTTTTTGCTGCTGACAACTCCATTGATATGGTCGTTGATAGCTTTTTTGCCTTTGGCAACATTATCTAGATAAACACCAGTGCCTATCCACATATTGGTGCCTGGGATCATTTCAGCGTAACTGAGTTTTGGTTGTTTTCCAGCTCCAGGTTTGGGCCAAATATACTGGACGAAACCGCCACCTTTTTGGGCTTGGTCGCGAAGGTCGCGTACGAGGTAAACATCTTCGTCGCTATCGAAATTCTTCTTACTGCAGGTGCCTTTCATATCCTTGCCTTGAAGTTCTTTTTTTGGAGGAAGGGCTACGCAGGTTGTGTCCTGATAAACAAAAAAATATCCAGACTTGTCTTCCTCGAAACGAATTTCATCAACAGCTTTGCGGATGGCTGATACTTTGTCTGCTTCTTTGTGGATGTTTTTCACTGTGGCACCAATAGAAAGGGCCATACTGTGAGAGGAAATCCGAATTTTGTCCTTTTGTGCCTGCACCATTATGTCTGCAGCTTTGTGGGTGCCAATGTCCCTGGCGTTGTCGATGATGATTGCACTGAACCATGCCATTTCCACGAAGAGTAATAGTTTGAGAAACAGCATTAGACCCATGCGTTGAGCTATGGAAAATCGTTCCAAGAACATTGACGGGGCTCCTCCATTAATTGAACAGCATCAAATGTGATGTTGCAGAGACCCCCTCTACCTTCGTCAGCACTTAAACAAGTGCAGTGCCAATTGTTCAGTTGAGAGTTCTATGTTCCTATTGAAGGTCTTCTTCGTGTATGACTCGATCAAGGTAGTCGATAAAGTCTACGAAAAATATAGTCTTTTGCCATGGCGACTCAGCATGCTGCCATATCTTCCAAAGGAAGGCTCTTGCATTCCGTTAGATCGTATTCAAAGCGTCTCAATCCTTCACCAGCGCCGCGGCCATAATAGTGCCATTTGGGGAAATTGAAGTCTGATGTGATAGAGCGTGGTAACAAGAGAGCTGCTTTGATAAAGGACTGCAAGTCACGCACATTGTAAATGTTAATTTTGTGACCCCAGGCTTCCAATCTGTCAAAGAGGCGACGTTTATGAGGGGTGCGCCAATCAATAGAAAAGCGGTTGATACCCCAACTGCTGAACAAAACTAGAATTTCCTCTGCCTTGTCTGGAGCACCCAAAACCAAAGGAGCAAGAAAGTCGATTGGGCATTGGATGATAGAGCCAGGATATCGTTGAGACAAAAATCTGAAACCTTGCTCCTCCACTCGTTCCACTTGCCCATTGAACCATAACTGTTCATCATCAAAACCCCAGGTGTCCAATGCTGAAGCAACGCGATCTAGAACATCTCCGCCGCCACACAAATCGAGTTTCACTCCTCTTCCATGACCCATGGCTGCTGCCAAACAAGCATTTAGTGGCATCAGTTGTTCATTTGGGGCCAGGGGAGTTTGGAAGAAGTCATCGTGGCGCAGAACGAGCCTATGTGATACAGGATCGGGGCGCACATCCATCTCTGCAAAAAAAACATCAGAAGCGAGGAATTGACGTAAGTTTTCTCCATCGTTCACACCATGCCAAACCAATTGGATGTGTGAGGGCAGATCTTTTTCAGTGATCAATTCAGTTATGTCATAAACACGGCCTTGAATTGCTCTCGGTGTTGCTTTTCTACTTCTTTTGCTAGCCAAAATGGTGTCGGCTTGTAAGAGCAATATCTCTTCCTTTGGATCTATGTCGGCAATGGCCCGAAGGTTTTCTGGTTCATTGTCAATCATGGCGAAAACACGGTAACCAGCCTGTTGAAACCGGCGAATACCTGTGGCTTTTGCCAGCGGAACATCTTCTACCCAAGGGCGAGGAGCCAAGGCTAGCTTGTCTTCGGCAAAACAGAGTCGGTATTCCTCGCCAAGTTTGTTGATGGAAGACAAGGTTTCTTTGCGCATTGAGACTGGACGTGCAGTGTTAAAACCAACAAAAGTCTTTGGTTGAAGATTGAAAAATCGCATGACCTCAAAGACCCCATTGAAAGGTCTATGCGCCTCTAATACTGCTTTTTCCGACCAAGCGTGTCTGTCGTACCAATCGAGAACGGCCTCATGTTCCTTCTCTGGAATCTTCAGCAGCTCTAGCAATGGTGAGATATCGTTGTCATCTATAGTGATTTCGTCTACTCGTAGCCAGCGAAAGTATGAAGTGCCGCGAAAACGATCATAAGACTGAAGTACATAACGAACCATGTGCCTCGTGTCGAGGATAGTACCATCGATGTCAAAGACTATCATCAAGTTGTCTTCTGGGTATCGATGACGAATCATTGCATAATGGTTTGCCAATTCGCGCATCCAACTTTTCATGACAAACACCTTCCAAAAGGATTGTTGACGACTTTGCCTTTTTCAGGCGGTTCACTGGGATCTCTAGCGATTTGGGACAGTTCGAGAAGGCTGGACATCAAGTTGGTCAAGAGGCTGTATTGGTCTTCTATTTGCTCAATGACATCGCCTTCTTTAACACAGGAGAGTTCTAATTCCTTGCGTGTTAACTTCATTTCCTCCACCTTTCCAAGGTTTCCCCTCGCAGGAAAAGTACCAGGCAAATGTAAAGAGAAGATGAAGGAGCTATGAAGATTGGGAAATTTATGCACTTAGGGGCAGAGAAATGCGGAAAGTCGATCCCTTGCCGAGGACACTTTCTACGTCAACGGATCCATTGTGGGACAAGGCCACATGTTTGACTATGGACAGTCCCAAGCCTGTGCCGCCAAGGGCTCGAGATCTTGCTCTATCGACCCTGAAAAAACGTTCGAAGATGCGAGGCTGCGCCTGCCTATCAATACCAATGCCCGTATCCTTGACTTCAATGATGGCCTGGCTTTGGTTGGTCAACAGACGTACCCATATATTCCCTCCGGCGGGAGTATATTTGACAGCATTGTCGAGCAGATTGTCGATTGCCTGTCGCAATGCTTCTTCATCACCGCATATTTGCACTGCATTTTTTGGGATGTCGGTTCTCAAAGTAATGAGTTTTTCTTCTCCGCTCAGTGTAAGTGCGTGGACAGATTCGTGAATGGAATCACGAAGATCTATTTTCTCATTACAACTGGTTTGATCCTGGCTCTCCAGACGTGAAAGGGCCAATAGATCAGTTACGAGAGTGGACAATCTTGAACACTGACCTTTGATCTTTCCGAGAAATCTATATTTTGTCGTTTCAGGCATGTCTGGATCATCAATAATCGTTTCCACCAAACCACGTATTGCAGTCACTGGAGTCTTTAACTCGTGAGAGACATTGGCCACAAAATCACGACGGACTATTTCCAAACGTCGTGAGCGGTCGATGTCTCTTATGGCTTGTAAAAAAGGTGGCCACTGTAGGACAAAACAACCAGCTACAAGAGCGACGACAGAAGCCACCATTGGTCCCAGTAGCCAGGTGGTAAGGATTATCATCGAAATGACGGCAATGTAACCTGCGGTTATTAGAACAATGGGGTGAGATGTAGGCATTACACTTCCTCATTCTGCGAACCGGTATCCGACTCCTCTAACGGTCTCTATCAAATGACGGTAGGAACCGAGTTTTTTCCTGATTGTTTTGATATGCACATCAATAGTGCGATCAACGACTACAGAGTCTTCTCCAATGACATTAGAAAGCAACTTATCCCGCGTAAAAACTCGTCCTGGATGAGTGGCGAGAAAGTGGAGCATTCGAAACTCTGTGGCAGTGAATGGAACCTCTTCTTGCGAAATCAAAACCCTATGACGTCCTGGATCAACTTGGAGACCATCCCGTTGAACGAGTTCATTGGTAACTCGTTTGTCCCGATTAGGTGTACGACGCAGAACAGCCTTCAAGCGAGCGACGAGCTCCCTTGGGCTGAAAGGTTTGATGATGTAATCATCAGCTCCAACTCCCAACCCCAGAACTATGTCACTCTCTTCACCTTTGGCAGTCACCATAATGATGGGGATGTCAGATGTACGATTGTCGCTGCGTAGGCGCTGACAAACTTCCAAACCATCGAGTTCAGGTAACATCAGGTCGAGCAACACTAGATCGGGTTGTTCTTGTAGGGCTCGGTTGAGCCCGTCGACGCCATCTCGCGAGCGTATGACTACATATCCTTCTCGCGTCAAGTTGTAGTCAATGACTTCGAGTATGTCGTCCTCATCTTCGATTACGAGTACTGTTTCTCGCTTCATCACTACACTCCACTCAGGGATAAGAGAGCCAATGACGGCGATATGATACTCCCCTTGTTTGCAGAAGCAAGTAAAGAAATGATGAAGATTACCTAGAACCCGTTACACCTAGTGTTTTCAGCAAACGCAGGTTTTTTGTCGACTTGTCATAACTGTAGGCCAATCGAGCATATTGACGTGCTTTCTTGAGGCGTCGTTGGCGCTGACTGATCTTGGCCAGATAATAATAAGAGTCTGCATCTTTGCTTTTGTATTTGATGACTCGATTGTAGGAGAGGTTTGCCTTATTGAGGTCTCCTGAGAGGTAGGCTCGTGAGGCTATCAAACGCCAAGTTTCGCCATTTTGATGAATATTGAGGCTGTTCAGCTTGGATTGGGCCTCCATGGCCGGAGCAAAATATCCCTGCAGCGCTAAACTCTCAACGAGGGGAACAAGTTTGGTCAAATCAGATTTGGCTCTTGCTGCTTGATCAATGAAAACTCTGATTCTACGAGAGTTTCTGGAGCCAAAGACTCTTCTCGCGTCAGTGATAAAGTCAGGCTTAGCAGCTTTGGACATCGCCTTTTTGTTCGCTTTATTTGGGGATTTTTTTCTCCCCTGTCTCTTCCAGGCATCGAGTTCGTCCACTAACTCGATTACCGTTTTTGGTAATACACCTTCGAAAGTGTCACAAAACTGTCTGGGATATGAGTAGACACCTATGAGGAGTAAAAGGATTGCCCACTTTATCTTGCCTCTCCAAAAGGAAGGAAAGGAGCCCTGTTGCTTCATTTTGGGCTTGGGTTCACTTTGTGGCTGACGGACTACTTTTACTTTTGGCTTGGATTTCGGCTTCGCCTTTGATTTCGGCTTCGCCTTTGGTTTTGGCTGCTCAGCAATATTTTGTGTTTCATTGAACTTCGCAGTCGAAACTCTAATAAAGTTCTCTGCAAACTCACGCCCGCTGCTCCATCTATCCTCAGGTTTTTTGGCCAATGCTTTGAATAGAACAGCTTGTGATTCAGGATAGAGATCCGTAATTGGAGGAGGGGCTTTGTTGATGATTTGAAAGGAAATGTTCCCCTGATAAAAGGGAGGGTCTCCTGCCAAACATTCATAGACTGTAGCACCAAGAGAATATATGTCAGAGCGACCGTCTGTTGGCTCTCCCATCATTTGCTCTGGGCTCATATATAACAGAGTTCCAGAGGCGTCCTGTTGAGTAACGCGAGAGAGGGAGTTTTTCATTTGGCGGGCAATGCCAAAGTCCATCAAGCGAGGAATAATCTCTTCCTCACGTTTGTCGTAGAAAATATTGGCAGGTTTTATGTCTCTGTGGACGACCTTCTCTTTGTGGGCGTAGTCCAGGGCATTGCCCAACACTTGTAGAAGGCTCATAGCAAGGTGGAGGGGAGTTTTCTCTTCCCGAAGTAGATACTCCTCCAAAGTCTCGCCTTGCATATATTCCATGACAAGGTATTTGACTTCTTCACCATCTTCAAAGTTGAACAAACCCATTATTGCTGGATGGCGCAACTTCATCGCCAATTTGGCTTCTCGCTTGAGGTCTTCAATGGCTTTTTTGCTATGAGCCAACTCAGGAGGCAGTATTTTGATGGCAACAGTGGTATCGAGGGATTTATCGAGCGCTTCGAAGACTACTCCCATGCCACCGCGACCGAGCTCTTTGAGCAGTTCATACCGCTTCGAAAGAACAGTACCTTTTGTTGGTAGGCTAATGGTTTTGGCCAAATTAGCCTTTGAGACCAGTTTACGTCTCTTTTTCGAGGAGCTCTCAGCTGATTGAGATTCAACATCCTCGTCCAGGTGCTCTGGAAGTTGTGTGGGAGCATTATTGATAGGTAGTCGCCGTTTTGCCATCTGAAGCTTTCCTGCCATCCAATATCGAGGGCAAGGATATCTCGTCAACTACCGTAGGACAACAATTCTCTGTGCAATTGTTCTATGACGATACAACTTCGTTTCGTGATGTTAGAGCATGGCTCAGTTTGAGCAAAACGGGCTTGTGCTGTTTTTCGTAAGCTTTGACTTTACCGTCCTTGAGGGCACGATTGATGAAAAGTCCCCTTTTTAACATTGTTTTGGCCCTTTTGAGCTTGCCCGCACGAGCATACAAGAAAGCCAGCTCTCCATAAACTTTGGCAACCGAGCGGTGTTTCCGTCCATATCTTTTCTTAACGGACTTATATAGAGTTTTGTAAAGGTCTTCAGCTTTTTTGAACTGGCCAAGATCCCGATGAATACGGGCTTGTTCGAGACATAGTTTTTTTGAGTTACCGCCCAGAGACAAAGCGTGTTTTATTTCAATAAGGGCAATCTCGGGCTGATTCATTTTGCGATGGAGGGAGGCAATCTCGAGCCACAGTTTGGCCAGGGTTTTCCCAGGAGCCTTTTCACCAAGGCTTTTGAGGGCAATTGCGTAGCTTTTCTCTGCTTGCTCAAATTGTTTGAGGGAAACTTGTTTGCGGGCAATTTTGCAGAGCACGAATGCAGCTTTACTGAGGTCACCCTTGCTTTTGTGTTGTGTATAACGCTCCCAAAGGCTTTTTAGAGCATCGTCTGCACAAAGACCAGTACCTGTAACGAGTAAAGAGAGAAGAGTGAGTGTGATTATTCTATATTTTTTCATTTTGCCGACCTCCTGCTCATTCCTAAGCAGGTAGTGTGCCAAATGATATTGGCTAGCCATTCTGTTAAGATGCTATCTCAATGACACTTTCAATCGCATACATACTGTTTTTTTTCTCGGGCGTCTGCGCCTTGATGTATGAAGTCACCTGGTTCAGACTTTTTGACCTCTACATTGGTGTCTCTATCTATTCTGCAACTGCCGTACTGACGGCCTTTATGGTTGGTTTGGCACTAGGAAGTCGATACATCGGTAAAAAAGCTGATAAGTTGAACAATCCTCTGCGAGTTTATGGATGGTTACAGATTGGAATTGGTCTTTACTGTTACATCCTTCCCTACTTCGCTCGTTGGATTTGTAACCTTCAAGCACCCCTATATGAGTACATGTTGACGAGTCGATTGTTGACTACTTTTGTTCGTTTTCTCATCGTTCTCATCGTTTTGCTACCAGCTACTGTGGCTATGGGAGGCACACTTCCTTTGCTTGCCCGTTTTTGTTCTGCCACATCAAAACGTATTGGTGCTCACATTTCGCTCCTTTATTCAGTGAACACTGGTGGCGCAGCTCTCGGAGCCTACATTGCGGGTTTCCATTTGATTGAGGCATTGGGAGTATCAACGACAGCTTTGTGTGCCTCTTTACTCAACCTTATCGTTGGTTTGACAGCCCTTTTGCTCAATAAACCAGTAGAGTTCCTCGCAGAAAGAGAAGCAGAGCAGGGCAGAACAGGAGTTCTGAGTCATTCACTAGTCAAGCTCCTGCTAATCACCACAGCCCTATGT
>CAZXTJ010000304.1:0-9745 GCA_964643655.1 uncultured bacterium | reverse complement strand
CATCTATCAAGCAGGTAAATATAAGATACAGGCAGCTAGTGCACGTAGTGATGTCAGTTATGTGGACTTTTTTGTGCGTGACAAGAGTGGGCGGTTTCCTGTTTTGCCCGTAGGGGCTTGGGTAGAGGGCGTCGAACAAGAGATTAGTTTCAACGAAGAGTTGTCAGAATATGTAGGCACAACGATAGCCAACTCAGTGGCAGGGATGAGTGTCACTCTGAAGATGATTCCAGTTGGTACAGAGGTTTATGTACTTGGTGAAGTACAGCCATCTTCAGAAGGCAATGCCATAGGTTCTGGTACAGGCAACTACCCATTTGTCATTAGCCATCGTCAAGAACATGATTTGATTGAAAGTTGGACGAGATCCAGCATGGTAGCCTTGGTTGGCGGCGGTTTGGTCATGTCGGCGGGAGCCATTGCTATTGCCAAATACCTAGCTGCGTAGTTCGCGGGCGGTGAGGCTCGGAGGTTATTCTAACTGTCCAGGTTGGCAGACCTGACGAGTCGGACATAGTTGTAAACACGGGTGGCGTCTCCTTGCGGAGCGACGGGGTGGTAATAACCGTCGCTGACGTAGGTGAGACCAGAGAAGTCGGCTGATTTCCGGTCGGAGCGTTGGGCTCCGGCGCCGTGGACGTCCATCCAAGAGGAGCTCATATAACCCATTGCGCGGCCGAAGCAGATGTAGACGCCGGCGCTGCCCGTGCCGTCGGCACGTTTGTGGGTGGTGCCAGTCCAGAACCAGGGGTAGTCAGTTTCACCTTCTTCGTTGGTGATGGCCGTGATGGTGAAGATGGGGTCGATGGCGGCAGTGCCGGTGACGCTGGGGGCGCGGGTGTAGTCGAGTAGGGATTGCATTTCTTTGGCATTGGGGAGGCGCCAGTCGGAGTGGCCTAGGTAGTTTTCGCTGTTTTTTGTTTGTACCCAGGCGAGGGCGTCTTGCCAGGTCATGCCTGTGGCGGAGTCTGTTTCGCTCCACATCAGGTCGGTGGCTACGTCGGTGATAGTGCCGTCGCCGTTGGAGATGAAATTGTTGATGCCATAGGCAGTGTTGCCGCGGACGAAATAGGCGTAGTTCTTTTTGACCGAGGGGCCAGCTGAGGCTGTGGGGTAACCCTTGATGCGGCCATCGGCGAGATTGAGGCCAAAGGCGGCTGATTGAGTGTCGAAGACTAGGCCAACGTAGGCGTTGTTGGACCAGAATTGGGCGTCGATTAGGCGTTCTACTGCTGTGTCGCCGTAGGCGAAGTCGAAGACAGAATTGTCGATGAAAGGGGTCAAACCAGAGGAGCTTGCAGCAGCGGGATCGGGGTCGAGGCCGCGGAAATCCATGAGGGAGTAGAGCTCTTTTATTGAGGGAGTGCGCCAGTCGTTGTAGCCGCCGTAAGAGACGGCGTTGAGAATATTGGCGTAAGAGGAGAACTCGTCATAGGTGAGCTTGTCGTCATAATCGATGTCGTTGTCGCCATCGAGATCGGCGCTTTTGGTCCAAGTGAGACCCGTTACATTGTCATAGACAGTTTTGTTGTCAGCGCTGATAGTGTAGCTTGCTGAATTGCCGACGAAATAGGCGTCTTGGCCGTAAAAGGCTGCTCCTTCGGCGGGGGGAGTGATGACTGCAGTGTCGTCGAAGAAGGAGCTCTGCATGGTGTCTACGATGGGGTAGTCGTAACCAACTGGGCTTGTCGTAGCGTTTGTGCCTTCACCGCTGCCGCCTCCGCCACAACCGATGATGAGGAAGGCAGTAAGTAAAATGATGAGAGTTGATGCGATATCTTTCATTGTTCCTGTCCTTTCGTTGGCGCTCGAAAGGAGAATAGGAAAAGTCGTGCCAATCCTGATAAGCACTGTTGGTGGGGTTTTTGTTTTGAGGTAGGGAGGAATTGCTGTGAACGAAGTTCACATGGGTGGAACGATGTTCATGGTGGGGGAGGGGCCTACTTCTTATCGCGCTTTTCGACTAGTCGCGTAATCTCGTCACATTCGAAACACTCACAATTATGAACAGAGATGAGCCCTTTGCACTTGGAACAATGATGTTCTTTGTACTGCTCTTTGATGAACTGGGCTAATCCTAAGTCTCTTATCTTTTCCAAGTTTTCGAATACACTCATTCCGTAGCTTTTTCTGTAGCGTGCATCCATACGTTTCAACTGCTTGCAAGGAAACTGGTCACACTTAAAGCAGAATTCAGTGTCGCCCTTTTTATTCTGATTGATACCAGTGCATTTTTTGAAAAGGTATGTACAGGCTGTGTTTCGTGTTCGGCAACCAACACAGTGACTTCTTTTTAGATTATTGATGTACGCAAGATAACGACTGCAGAGTGCACAATTCATCCCGCAGGGGGCGATGAGTTCTTTGGGTATCGTTTTTTTCTTTTTCATAAAGGGCCTGACGTTGAACAGAAATAATAACGAGCTCGATTGTTTATACTTATTAGTAGTACGAAGTGTCCAGTCAGAAGAGGATTACGTCTTGAACGACAGGCAACTGATCAATCTTCTTTCTTTTCTATCTTTGCTGCGGTGCTGTTTGGTAGTTCTTTAGCGCCCGTAGCAAAACCGCCGGTAATATAAAGAACAGTTCCCATCACCCCAATCATCCTGAGCATTTGACGCCACCAAGGCTATATTGTTAGTGGAACTTTGGTTATTGGAGGATGTTATGCCGTGGCGAGTGGTAGAGCGACGGATTGGTCGAGCTGGGGGCTCCAAACGCCGTGCAGCTATGCAACGCACTTGGGATGAGAAATATGGCGAAGGCAACTGGGAGGTTGGTTACGTCATTGACAGTGAATTCGTTACGCAACGGCAGGCTCTCGAAACTGTTTATTACAAGAGTTATGAGAAACACTTCGAAGAACATCCAGAAGATCTGAAAGAGCTAATCAGCACTGCCAAGGTGTTGAGAAATCCGCATGCCAAAGCAACGACTGGTGTTGATTTGCAAGTGCCAGCGATTATGGATTATTTGGCTCGTGACGGACGCACGCTTGAGGGTGACGAGGTTGTGGACATTGGGACTTGGCAAGGAGAGCGATCGCACGCGATTAGTGTCACCCTCAGTCCGCTGACCATCAAGTGTTGTCTCAATCCAAAACTGACTCTAGAGAAGTTTTGGCAGAGTAAGAAGGTCCTCGCTGTTTGGGAGTGAGAATACCAGCGGAGTATTGGTATCATTGTGGTACCGAGCTCGGAGCCAATATGGATCCAATCAAACACCAAAGTTGGCAGTTTACAGGTTTGACACGGTCTCTCGATACTTGGCCCTATAAGTGCATTAGATACTCTCGGTTATGCGTACAACAGTTCTTTTGATGGAAAGATGAATGATGAACGAAGAGATACAGTTAACCGAGCTTGAAGATAATCGTTACCTCTTGAAGAAGTTTAGTGGTGCGCCAATAGGCGCCCGTGTCATTTTTTTCGTTCTTGGACTCATCGCTGCTTGGATTGCCTATATGGCCCTTACTTCGTCAGCTCCTGGCAAAGAGCCGATTCTTGTCGTTAGTTCTACAGTAACTTCTCTTTTGGGTGGCTTCTCTGCGGCGGCCATGGCCATTCTGTTCATACGCACTTGGACGCAGATTGAATGGGACGACAAACAGAAGTTCGTAGAGGAATATTGTTTGTTTGGACCGCCCATTGGGATTTGGCGTAAAGATGACATCTTGGGGATCGCGCTTGATTATTTTCTGACTTCAGAGCCAGGCAGCCATCGCAATCGAATGCCCACCAGACCCACTTACCGCTTACTTTTCATAACCAAGGATGGTCATAGGTCTCAAATCTTAGAGCATGCTTTTTCAGACACAAAGAAAGCTCTCGAGGATAGAGGGAAAGCTTTGGCTGCCTATATGGGCGTCGATTATCTCGGTGGTGGATTCGAGAAGTTCGTTTATGTAACTAAGAGTGAAGATGGTACGGTCAAAGCCGTATTGAAGAAGTATTCACTTTTGACTTGGTACAAGGAAAGTGAAGATGGAAAACTAGGCTGTCTTGCTGCAGTGCTCGCTTTTATCATTTTCATCGTCACTCCGTTTGTCTATATGCTTGCATCAAAGGCAAATTGAGGAGAGTCACCTACGGATGGAAACGAAAAGTGGCAATCTGTTGCTAGGGGCAGGTGATTGAAATCTCTTCAGTCCCCGAAATACTCTAAAGAATGTGTTCAAAAAGCCCATTACTTTTGATGTGCGGCTTTGGCGTTTCTCTCTGCGTTGAGGAGCACTTGTGTAACTTGCAGGTGATTGACGTTTTTCGTAGTTGCTCTTGAAACCTGTGAGTACGTCGTGACTAGCTTTCTGGCCTCGGCAAAATTCGTTTACTTTATTGCCGAGCAGTGACACAGCAAGCCCATTTGGTGAAGAGCTACTAGAAACTTGAGTCTCTTCTTGCTGACCTTCGAGCTCTGCGCAAAACTCTTCATAATCTCCGTTTTCGATGGCAAAGGCGTGGCTGGCATTCGCTCTGAACGGATTAGCGAAATCAGAGGAGCAAAAGTACACGACCAGTCTGCCTACTTGCAGGGGGTAGATTGCGTAATACTCTTTGTTCATTGCGTCCGATGTTAGCAATGAGATCACATTGTCACGAGACCAGTTACCAATGGTTACGAAATTGGGCTGACCATCGCCAGCTACGTACCGATCATAAATAATGTGTGAGAATAGCTCAGAGTTACTAGCTACCTCGTTTTTGAGTTGTCTATCGAGGATGATCAGCTCCTTTTTCTTGCCAAAAAAGCCATAAGCGGAGCTGGTGACTAACAAAGCAATAATGATGATTGTGAGATTACGCATTTTGGTTTCCTTCCCTGCTGTTCTTCTTGTTGTCGTCTTAACTGCAGGGAAAGTGCCAAAAATGGTCGTTGTGAGCAATAGCTGCTCTAGGAAGTGGATGTAGCGAATAAATGGGTGCAAATAGAAGGAAAGGAGTCCTCTCCTGACTGCATACTAAGTAACCTAGTGGGTAGAAAGTATACAGAAATGGATAGCGCTCTATGCAGCACTTAGAGATAAAGATACTGTTACAACTCCAGCACCTTTATAGAGAATTTCCACCTCAACTGAATATCGACCTATAGGAGTTTTTAACTCGAATGTTTGCACTGCGCCTTCGAATATGAGCTGAGAAGGGAAGTTAAAATGTTTGCTAAAACCACTTCCCTGAAAGGACACTCCCAGAGCACTGACATCCCCTTTTGCGTTACCAGTTCGATCTCGACGACGGCTTCCAGTAATGCCAAGTGATACAGAAAATGGTCCTATGTTGAATTTTCCCTTCAAGTACTGTGAGCCTGACATCTGCGATGCTATCACGTGGCGGTGGTCAAGGGCATTATCAGCTCTGTCATCGACAAGAACTTCGATAGTCGCAAATTGGTTTTTGAGCTTAGGCACATATACCGTCATTGTGCGACCCTTGGCGTTTCCACCACCTTTTAGATTCACTGTTTGAGCAATCCCTGGTTCAAGATCGTGTTTAGATATGTGAATTGTGTTGTGAGCACCTTGTGGAGATTTGACGTTGACTAATACTGCATCGACAGTTCCTGGTGAAGGTTTGCCTTTACGGTAGCCGCCCGAATTCCCACCAAGTGAGATGTTGCAGCTGAAGGGGCCTACAGCAGTCTTGATAGCTTTACCTGGAATAGCTGAAGTCTTAATTCGGTATGGCCTTTTGGCGTAAAGGTTTGTCGTGAATATGAGGGTTACTGCCAAAACGACAAGAATGAAAGGGTTTTTCATTTCAAACACTCCTTTAGAAAAATCGTCTTTGGTAACTCAAACGAAGCTTATCATTGATTGGTTGCTTCAGGTGTTCATAAGTTGCAACTTTTTAATTTGATCTCCTGATAAAGCAAGGAAGAGAACAGATGACTACTTCAAAAGCTGCAAAGTGTTTATTCTCAGCAAGGATGTCTTTATTCGCCTTTTGGCAGCTTCCGTATGAGCAAAGGCTTCGCACCTTTTAATGGCTTTTCTAGCCTCAGTAAATCTCTTGAGATCCATGAGGGTCATTGAAAGGCGGTGATAATAACGCGATTGTGTGTTTTCACTGTCTGTAGGTGACACAGGATGCTCTTCTAACATTTTTAGCGCTTTTGCTGCATTCCCAATATCACATAATTGAGTGGACAGTGCGTATAGCAAGTCAAACAACTGTTCACGATTTTTACAGAGTTCAATGGCAATTTCTCCAAAAGATATTGCTGCCAGCTGATACTTGCGTTCAACGCCCAAGTTAATTCTGTGACTTGCATTTGTGGGATCGATTTTGAGAATCTGTCCCCGCAAAAGCGCTCTATTTCCTCTTGTGATGAAACTGCCAGGATCGGAAAGTTTTTCGAGTTCGTCCATATATTGATTGTAAAGATTCAGAGCTTCCGCACGCGCTTCTTTGCGACTGTCGAGTTCATAAAGTAACATCAGGCATTCGCCTACTGCTTGCCATTCCTTAGCATCTTCTGCTGAGCCTCGCAGATTGTTTACTATCTTGGATATCTCTTGACGCAGGGTATGTGCTCTATGCCAATATTCAATTCGTTTTACAGAATCACAAACATAGGCCAATATGGAATTGAGCAAAGGGACCATCGCATGTTTGGTCCTACTTTTGTCAGCTTTCGTGATTTGTATGGCGACTGTATGTGCATGCGGAAGACCAATATTCAAATGAGTCCAAACCTTGTTCATTCCCGCTGAAGGTAGTCTGTTTTCAGCTGAGTACCATTCAGCACAATGGTTTTCTAGAAAGAGCTCAAAGAGCTTGGCAGCTTTTGTGTAGTTTTTGGTTTTGATGGCTTCTTGGTAGAGAAAGTGTCTTCCCAAGGCGAGTTCACTAACTTGGCCAAAGTCTTTTTCCAATACTGTTTTAAGCATCTTTGCCAAATTTAATGTGCTCTCTCTTGATGGAATGCCATTGTCAACGAGCAGTTTTCTCTTGAGTAAAAAGACTTCTCTCTTGGCATTATTTCTTTCAAACGAAGTTTGCACACTGTTATTCGAGCCATATGAGACAAAAAGAAACATAAAAATAAGTAAAAGAATGCTCAACCAACGGAGCTTGAAAGTGGCTTTTGGGGTTTTTTGTTTGGGCGTGGGGGATTGTTTCACCTGTACTGGAATTCCAGATTGTAGGTGACCAGGATTATCGATTGCTTCCAAAAATTCTTGAGAGTTCTTAAACCGATCTCCTTCGTCAAGAGTTATGGCTTTGGCTATCAGTTGGCAAAAATGTTTCGATAACTTTGGGTAGGCCCTCTGAATATCTGCTGCCTGAATAGAGAGTTTTTTCGATGGCTCTAGACCAACCACATAAGTAAAAAAATCATCTTCCAGGTAAGGCATTCTAGTCGTAATGGCATAAAAAAGGGTCACTCCCAAACCAAAGACATCAGAAGCCGGAGAACCCTTTTGGCCCTTGAGGCGCTCAGGTGCAACAAATCTCATCGTGCCAACAACGGCGCTAGTTAACGATATCCTCGTTCTTTCAATATCTAGTGCCAAGCCAAAATCAACGAGGACACTTCTTTCAGGTGACACCACAATGATATTGGACGGTTTGACGTCTCGGTGCTGAATACCTTGCGAATGGATATAAGATAGAGCTTCGCAGATGTGTCGTCCAACAGTGATAGCTGCTCTTTCATCGAATGTGCCAGAATGAATCAAGTCCTCCAATGAAGTTCCATCAATGAACTCCATGACGAGATAAGGTTGCCCATCATTGTCAAAACCACCATCGAGAGTCAAGGTGACATAAGGATGGGCAAAGGTTTTACTTACATCAATCTCGCGACGAAAACGGTACTGAAGTTCTCGTTCATTTACATCAGAAAGTTCTCGTATGACCTTTATGGCTACTAAGCGTCCATCTGAAATACGTCTGCCCTTATAGACAGCCCCCATTCCTCCCTGTCCAAGTAGGGAGTCAATCTCATAGCCATCTATATGTGGGAACTCTTCTACTGCCATAGATAAATCACATTGTTACTGTAGCACGATATTTGTGAATATCTTGTGGACAAGCTAGAGGCTCTTTGGGAGCGGGGGCCTTCAGTCTCAGGTTATCTATTCATCACTCGAAACGTCAGCATCTGTTTTTTCTGAGCTACCGCTGTTTTGCTCATTCCTCTTTTCTGCCAACTTCATTTCGTGTTGTCGTTGTGCATTTTTGTTTGCATAAGACATCATCATTTTGTCTCGCTCCAAGTTGATTTCCATCTGTTTCATGTCTTTTTCTGCTTTGGTTTTGTCGTGTTCAGTCTTGGCTTTGGTGGCTGGACCAACGATGGGATCCTGACAGCCCTGAATATGAAGATTTGTAAGAAGGATTGCTGTCAAAACTGCTAATTTTACTGTACGCATTTTTATTCTCCCCTGCTTTTTGTTTCTGGCAGGGAAGTAAAATGCAAATGTTGCTCCATGTTTGAAACCCCTTTGTTCATGCACCCTTTGTCCGAACTTGGTCTGAACGGAAGATAGGTGGCTTCATAGTTGGGCCGTCTGTTGGCGCAAAAGTTGAGCCCATATTGGTTGGCAATAGGTGGATAAAAGCCGTAATCTATCTCTGTTGTTTGTTTATTGCCAGGGAAGTAGCACAAGGATGACGAAAAAACCGACACCACAAGAAGCTTTGGAATTGATGAAAGCTGGTAACAAACGTTTCTCACATGAACAATCTATCCACCCGCATTTGTCTCTCAAGGATTTGCAGAAAGCTGCGCGAGCCGATCAAGGTGACTATGCCTACGCGACCGTAGTGGCTTGTTCTGACTCGAGAGTTCCTGTCGAGGCCATTTTTGATGCTGGAGTCATGGATCTCTTTATCGTCAGGATAGCTGGAAATGTATGTGGCACTGATGAATGTGGTTCCATTGAATATGGTGTTAGCCACGTGCGCACACCTTTACTAGTCATTCTCGGTCACACCAACTGTGGAGCAGTAACGGCAGCTGCAAATACCTACTTTGGCAAAGAACACAATATCGAACGAAACATACCTCCTTTGCTCAAACACATAATGCCGGCTGTCATTCGCAGTGCGAAGCGCCACAAATTCAAAGAGAGAGCAGCAAAGGGATTGTGTCCCGTCATCAAAGAAGCAATCATAGAGACTGCCATTGAAGAGAACATTCGTCAGTCTTTCTACGAATTGTTTCTTGCCAGTCCCACAGCTTGTAACCTAGTTAAGAACGGCCAATTGTTGGCCCTGGGAGCTCTTTTCGACATAGGGACGGGGCAGGTACATTGGTATCCTGAGGAGTTTGTTCTCGAAACGCTAGAAGAAGCGGAAATGAGTCCAGATCACCCCAAAGACGCTATGAGCCATATTGGTTAGTTAGTTTTTGCCAGCCAGACAAGAGTGTACGACCTCAAATACTCGACTATCTTTGAGTAGAGAACTATGCGGTTTGCTGCCAACTTCGTTCACTTGGTAGTTGTTTGCCCAAGGAATAACGCATGAATTTGGTGGAGCGATGACTTCATCCTCAGGTGTCCAAATCGAATAGACTTTTGTGTCAGCTGGCGCACCAGCTGCATTGATTGTCTGAATGAACTCAGAAGCTGGATTCATTTGCATCCTAGGAGTACAGCCAATCAGCTCAAACCTATCTTGAGTGAACAACTGAGTACCGTGATGGGGAGTAGCAATCGTAACGAGAGTGGGGATGGCTACTGAACTGGCAGATGGGCGAGTTCTTAGATATTCGCGGCAGACCAGACCACCCATAC
>CAZXTJ010000303.1:0-9805 GCA_964643655.1 uncultured bacterium | reverse complement strand
CTATCCTCGCGCCTTGATGATGGAGGGACTATGCCTAGCCCGTTTGGGGCGAATAGAAGAGTCCCTGGAAAAACTCTCTCTTTCTATTGATGGTCTGACCCAAAGACGTGGAAGTAGAGCCATTGTCAAAGACACTGTCCAAGCCTTGAAAGAAGCTTTGGTTGCCCGTCCTGGCGGTAGTAAGAAACTCAAAGGGCCTAGGAAAACGGCATCCAAATTGGCTGCAGTAACTGTGGAAGAGGCACTTTATAACTCTGAAGCCCGTGCTTTACAGGAACAGGCAGTCAAATCAGCAATCGTTGGTTCAATCGATAGAGCCAAAGGACTGCTCAATCAGGGCGTCGATAATTATCCTCGTTATTCAAATCTATCTGTCGATTTGGGTTTCCTCGAAGTTCTCGATGGCAAACTGGATGATGCCAAAGAGGACTTTGACCGTGTTCTCGATTACCACGGTGCCGAGTTCCGTGCCCTTTCTGGCTATGCTCACATAACTTTCAGAAAGGGCGACCTCATGCGCTTTGGCACTTATGTTGAGAGGCTGCGAGACATTCCTCCAACACTTGCTTACTCTCAACTGCTCGATGCCATCCGTGAACGATGGTCTCAGGTAATCTCCATCATCCCCAAAGATGCCGAAGCTCATTATCACCTTGGTCGTGCTCAGCTCTTCTCTGGCAACTGCGTAGAAGCAATCAAAACTTTGGAGAGAGCCAAAGGTCCAGAACTGGAGTTGTTGCGTGGTGAAGCCTATCTTCGACTCTTCGCCCTCAATAAAAGAGACGAAGACTATGAAAATGCAAAGAAACACCTCTCTGCAGCTAGATATAGATATGTCTCCAAGTTGCCTGCATTGCGTACTTATCTCACAGCGCCCACTCCTCGTGTGAAAGAAGAGGAAAAACCAAAAGTCGATCCTCTACAGACAGTCGGCGGATGGTCAACGGAGTTGCGCAACTCTGTCACTAGAAAACGACCAGAATATTGGCAGGACTGGCTCTTCACAGATAAGCAGCTCTCGAGATGGAAAAGAGTCGACAAATATTTAGCCGACAAGACAGCCCACGAAAAAGCCATGATCTCCCGCGAAGAGAAAATCGAAGAACAGATGTGGCGAGAGGGAAGGGCTCTCGTTCAAGGGGGAGAACCCATAGAGGTGGAAAAAGGTGGAGTTGTTACACCAGCTCCGAAAAAGGAGCCGCCAAAGGTGACTCCCAAAGAACCGGAAATAGATCTCGATGACGATGACGACATCGATCTCGATGATGACGATGATATCGACATTGACGATGTGGAAGGTCCCAGAGCCAAAGATGCTCCCCAATACGCTCAGGGAAGCACAGTTAGCCCAGAGGACATCTTGGCAGCTGCAAGAATGACCATGAATTTGCCTGTTGAAAGGTCAGCGGCACCACCTGTCGTTTTCGCTCCAGAGGAGGAAAAGGAGCCTGTAGTACGAAAAGTGCCCCTCAATAGAGCTGCCAAAGAAGCGCTCAATCGCGGATTGGAAGAGCTCAGTAAAGGATTGATAGGCAATGCACTACCATTCTTCAAAGAAGGCATCAGGCAGACTCCGCAAGCAGAGCGTGTACACGTGGCTTTGATCACCAGCCTTCTGCTGACGGAGAGATACGAGAGTTTGCCAACACATATACAAAGAGGGCGGCGGCAGGTCCCTCATTCAGTATTGATCGAGAGAACTGCCGTTCTCCTGGCTCATCGAAGAGGACACAACAATCCACCCCATTTGAGTGATGAGGCTGTTGTCAACTCAGGAAGCACCAAAGAGATAGATGCCTTGGCCAAGATGTGGGACAGCCTTTTGGCTGATGATCCAAAAGATGGAGATGCAAACGTTCAAAGAGGAATGCTTGCCTTCATTACGGGTCAATGGGATGTTCTGAGTCAATGTCTAAATCGTGTTCAAGAACCGCTTAAAAGGAAGTTCCTCAAAATACTGATGAATGCTTCTGCTGGTGCGGATTTTGATTTGCCCGAAGAGAGGTAGATAAATGAAAACCTTGACCATACGCACAAACAAACGCCGCGAACTGCAAGACATTTCTAGTGAAGTGCGAGCAGCAATTTCTGATAGTGGCGTTGAAAATGGCCTCTGTGTTCTTTGGGTACCCCACACAACTGCCGGTGTGACAATCAATGAAAACGCCGATCCTGACGTAAAGGTTGATATGTTGGCTGGCCTGGAGCGTTTTGTTCCTGCCAATGCTGGTTATCTACATGGTGAAGGAAACTCCGATTCTCACATTCAGTCCACCCTCGTCGGTCCATCTTTGACACTCATTGTGGAAAATGGTCGCCCCGTTTTGGGTACTTGGCAAGGTATCCTATTCTGTGAGTTTGATGGTCCACGAACGAGAAAGATGTACGTCAAGGTAGTCAGTGAGTGAAACGAGCTCCATAAAAAAAGTCGTAAAAGTGGTCACGGCCTTGGTTCTGGCCCTGGTCTTGGCCTGGGTGGCTTTAGCAAATGTCGTTGCAACTGATGGATTTCGCGAGAGTGCCATTAATGCTATTGGCACTCAGTGGCGTGGGCAAGTGAACATAGCTGCCATATCCTTAGAGTTTCCAGCCACTGTCGTCGTAGAGAAACTCTCTCTGGCTGAACGTGGTGGAGGAGCAGCCTGGGTCGCTTTTTCAGAAGCACGAATTTCACCTTCTTACAGTGCTCCATTTTCACGAGCAGGTTTAGTAGAGGTAAAAGGGCTTGCTGCCCGCCTTCGTCAACGTGGTCGTCTACTCGAACCGCTCAATCTCATTGGCCCCTGTCGTAGGCCCTTGCCTCCAGGGCGACGTATTCATCGCACACCACCGCCTGCTGGGAAAAAAGTCGTCTGCGGAGATCAAATTGCCGCAGCTTTGGTTGGATTACCCATTGAAACACTCAAAATTTCTGATGGGACCATTACTTTCGAGCAGACAGACCCAACTCTGAAAATGAAAGTGCCCATCAAGAACATTGCTGGTGTTGTTTTTTATGATCACTCCACATCTTCACTGCTAGTACAAGCAAAGGGGGCGACTCCTTTTGGTGGTCAGATAGACATCGATGCTCGAGGCACAGTGAGCAATGGAGACATCCGCCGTTTCAGCGGTGACATCAAGGTCGCAACAGATAGGGTCGATGTAGCTACCATTCCCAAGATGTTACCGCAAGAGATGGCAGACTTCCTGGGCAATGTATCGGGACTTTTCGCTTTGCAAGTCACGGGTTCTTTGCTGGGTACGGATTTGCAAGGATTGAATGTGCTCTTGCAGGGGCAAAGAATAGACATTCCTCTGCCTTTGGGTAGTCTCATTTCCTCTTCACTCAACATCTCTTTAGATGTGGACGAGAGGCAAAAAAAGCTCGATGGAATTCTCGACGCTTCTGGGTTGAGACTCACTGGTGCAGCAACGACAGAAAATGCTGGTGGCCAATCTCTGCGTGTTGAGGTGCGCCGCGATGGTGTCATTTTGCGTATAGAGAAACTGGAGAGTATGAGTCACTCTGGCCAGATCTCTGGATCGGGCTTTTTCTCCATTGGCGCTGGTAGCCTCTTTTCCATTCTCGTCGGTGGTTTTCCAGCCTATGAAATCGAGTTGATTGCCGCCTCCCTCGACATGGGAGAGACTAGTCTCACACAGTTGGATGGTTCTTCCGTGACTCAAAGAGCAGTGGCAGATAGAGTCAAAGCGCGCCTAGTACCTGGGGCTTTGGAAGTGGCTGAGTTGGATCTCGTCGTTGGTGACCAGAGCAGCAGTTTGAGTGGCACCTTGACCTTGCAAATGGGTGGCATGGTGGAAGGAACCTTGGTTTCTCCCCCTGAACAAACGTATGATGCTTTCATATCAGGACTTTTATGGGCACCAAATGTCCAATTAACGCCCAAAGTGTATGATGGCACCCAGGAGGGGCAATGAGATTACGATCGATCCGTAACATTCCGCGTATAGGTGATATTACGACAACATTCTTGCGCCACGGATTGCACCATTTTGCCGATGAGCTGGGTTTGCCCGTTGTGGCCAAAGTGCGTTCCATGTTCCAGCAGCAGGCAGAAGATTGGGAATCTGTCAAAAAGAGCTTGCCAGTGCGGTTGCGCAATGTCTTGCAAGAGCTTGGACCAACCTATGTCAAGTTGGGCCAGATACTCTCCACTCGTCACGACCTTCTCAGTGAAGAGTTCATATTAGAGTTGGAAAAATTGCAGGACGATGTCCCACCAATGAAGTTCGAGACTGTCTGTGAAGTCATAGAAGATGAACTTGGTGACACTGTTGATGCTCTCTTTGAAAAGTTTTCCAAGGAACCTTTGGCGGCAGCTTCCATTGGGCAGGTTCATAGAGCTGTGACCAAAGAGGGGCGAGAAGTCGTCGTCAAAGTTCAGAGGCAGGGCATTGGAGCCATCATCTCTTCTGACATAGAAATCCTTCGTTCTCTTGCCCGATTGATGAAAGAGAACGAAGTCCTAGAGGACATCTACGATCCAGAAGATATCGTGGAAGAGTTTGCTCGCTCCATTCGTAAAGAGCTGGATTATATGCGGGAACTTCGCAATATCTACACTTTCACCAAGAACTTTGCAGACAATGAAGGTGTTCATCTGCCTGAAGTGTTCCCAGAGTTGTCCACACAAAAAGTCCTTTGTATGGAATTCATCAAAGGGGTCAAAGCGTCTGAGGTGAACAAGAAGGATCATGATTTGAAGGCGATTGCCAGAAATGGTGTCGATGCCGTTTTACAGCAGGTTTTCGCCGATGGCTGTTTCCACGCAGATCCTCACCCCGGCAATATCTTGATTATTGGGCGTTCCACTGTCTGTTTTGTCGACTTTGGTATGATTGGTCGACTTTCTCAAAAGATGCGGGATAATCTTTCCTCCCTACTCTTTGCGCTCAGCAAGAGGGATTACGATGTTTTGGCTCGTGAGATCGTTCGCATTTCAAATCCCAGACATGATGTGGATACGGATGAGCTTGCCACAGCTTTGTTAGAGACCATGGACCCTTTTTATGGGGCAAAATTGAGCCAAGTAAATGTTGGCGCTCTCATCCAAGAGTGTTTGGATGTCATCGCTCGTTTCAAAGTCAAATTTCCATCTTCTTATTCATTGATGTTAAAAGCTTTGATCACTGTCGAGTCTTTGGGGACTCAACTCGATCCAGATTTTGACATGATGGCTGCTGCCACTCCTTTTGTTCGCGGCATCGTCATGAAACGTTTTTCCCCTGAACGATTGAAGCGTGATGGTTTGTTGGCCCTTCGTGATATGACGGGGATGCTCAACCGAGTACCTTTCCGTGTGGAGGGTTTGTTGGCTCGCATGCAACGGGGGACCTTCTCCATTGAGTTTGTCCATAAAGGATTGAACGAACTTCTGCAGCAGCTAGATGAAGGTTCGAACCGCATTGCATTCAGTCTGGTCATTTCGGCTTGTATCATTGGTTCTTCCTTTGTCATGACCCGATCAGACGTGGTCAGACTATGGGGAATGAATATGGGGGCTGTGATGTGGGTTGTTGCTGGAGTTCTTGGGCTATGGCTTGCATTTTCCATTGTCCGCTCGGGACGCATGTGACAGTCGTAAAAATACGGTGATACGCCTTGACAGTCCCACATAGCCGTGACTATAGTTCAGTAGCCTGTGCGGCCGCGCCGGTTTCGGCTGCGGTCTGCTTGTGTATGGCTCCAGTTTGGGGCCGCTGCGCTGCGGTAAGCAGAGTCTTAAATAGGCTCCAGCCCCGCTTTTGACGTAGGTCCTGAAACGATTTAGCCTAGAGGGGCCCTAATAGAGGTGAACATAGAAATGGTAAAGGCGACGAGCACTGGGGGGACGAAGACAAGGAAGAAGGCTGCCACTAAAGCCAAATCTTCCACAGCGAAAGCTAAGAAAACGTCCAAAACGACCAAAGCGCCCGCAAAAACTAAAGCCAAGAGCAAATCTAAAAAGGCGAAAGCTGACAAGAGTCAAGTTCGTCTGCGATCTTCAGATAGTGGCGTTGTCGAAGAGGTAGAACAGTCCGTTCCCGAATATGCAGAGCTTGGAGCACCTTCTCTTGCTTTGCGTGTGGCTGTTTCTAAACTCATCGAACAGGGCAAAGAGCGTGGCTCGCTGACTGTTGCTGAAGTTACAGAGCAAGTTCCTGATGACGTTACCTCAAAACAAGTAACTGAGATTGTTAGTCTTCTGTCAGAAGAAGGTGTTTCCATCGTTGAAGAGGACAAAGGTGAGGAAGAAGAATCCACCTCTTCTCCGCAGATTGCAGCTCAAAATGTGGAAGAGTACTTCGAGGAAAATCCACTTACTGCAATGACACCCTCTACGACGGATGATGACATCAAGGCTGATGACTCACTCAAAGCCTACTTGCAAGAAATAGGTAACATTCCTCTGCTCACAGCTGAGGAAGAGGTCGAACTCGCTCGCCGTATTGAACAAGGCGACAAGATTGCCCAAGCAAAACTCATCGAAGCCAACTTGAGGTTAGTCGTGTCGGTGGCGAAAAAGTACACTAGACGTGGTTTGCACTTCCTCGATTTGCTCCAAGAGGGTAACCAAGGCCTCATCAGAGCCGTTGAGAAGTTTCGTTATAACAAGGGTTTCAAGTTCTCTACCTATGCTATTTGGTGGATCCGTCAGGCCATTACTCGTGCCATTGCTGACCAGGCTCGAACCATTCGTGTCCCAGTCCATATGAACGAGACAATCGCCAAAGTCAAAAAGACGGCAAGAATGCTCATGCAAGAGTTGGGTCGTGAACCTACTCATGAAGAGATAGCCGCTGAGCTGAACATGAGCCCTGAAAAGATTCGAGATGCTTACAAGAGCGCTACCCACCCAATCTCATTGGAAACACCTTTGGGTAACGACTCTAGCGATTCCTGTCTCGGTGATTTCGTTAAAGACGTAAATGCCGTCCATCCTCAGGAACAGACGAATAGAATCATTCTCAAGGAACAGCTGCAGGGTGTGTTGGGCACATTGTCCGAACGAGAAAACGAAGTCATTAAATATCGCTTTGGCCTCGATAGTGGCGGTCCAATGACATTGGAACAGGTCGGTCACAAATTTGGTGTTACGCGAGAACGTATTCGCCAAATCGAAGCAAAAGCATTGAGACGTCTTCGTCACCCCAGTCGCAGTAAAAAACTCAAAGAGTTTTACATGGAATAACCTATCAAGGGGGCTATTTTATGGCTTCAGCAGCCCATGAAACTCCTCAGGGTGACGGCCGACTCATCGGTCTCATTCTGATGTTGTCCGAAATGGCCATGATGGCCATGGGAAAAATCGTCAATCCATCTACTGGTGAGCAAGAGAAAAACCTCGAGCAAGCCAAAGTGTTCATCGATATCATCGAAATGTTGGCTGAGAAAATGAAAGGTAACCTCAACCATGCTGAGGATGTCTTTCTACAAACTCATCTCACTAATTTGCGTCTGAATTTTGTCAATGAAAGCGGCGCAAAGGACAAGAATGAGGGCGAGAGAGAGGCCAAGGTTGTCGAGGCCGATGAGGAAGGTAAAGCAAAAGTCGTAGACAAGAGAGCTTCAGCACAGCCAGATTAGATGGTTGCCTGAAAGCCCTATGTGGCCGATAGCTATAGTGAACTGTAACTGTGCTATTGATAAAGATGGGAGCGAAGTGAGGTGAAGGTCGTCATCCACCCCGAATCCATCCGCGGGTTACGACTAATTCTCCTTGGGCTCACCATTCTGCTTTTCAGTTACAAATACGATCGTTATCTGCAAACCAACCGCTGTCCCCACTGTAATGCCGAAGTTCCTGATGAGGCTGATATTTGTCCAGCCTGTTACAAATCTCTCTTTCAGTATGAGGGTATTACTTGTGGGCAAACTATCTCAGTTGCTTTTACTCTGTTTCTGTTGTTGGTTGTCACTGCTGTCGTCATGATCCCCTTCGAACCATCCTGAGAGACGAACCATGGCCGCAAGAGCTACTGGCTTGGTGCTCTTTACATTGGCCCTCGTTCTCACACACAATCTTTCTCTTTTTCCACAACTTTCTCCTTTCAGGCGACCTGTCGAAAACGCTGAGTTAAAAGCGCTCTTTCCCAGTGGAGACCGTTTTGCCAAAAGGTCTACTCCCTGTCCTCACTGGGAAGTCTCCAAAACTTCTCAGCCCCATCGTCCTCTTGGTTGGGTCATACTCACGACAGAAACAGTGATGGTGGAAGGATATGGCGGCCCAATAGAGTTACTTCTGGCAATCAATGGTCAAGGAGAGCTCAGCAACATCAAAATGCGAGTCCATAGGGAGACTGCTAGTTATGTAGATTTGCTTTTTGCTGATGCAAATATACAGCGATTAAAAGGAAGCAAACTCGCGGACATCGACAGAGCATTTCTTCAGCTCGATGGACTTTCTGGTGCAACAGTCTCTGCCACAACTTTGAAAAGAACCATAAAGTCAGCAATGGGGGCTTGGGCCGGTCAGCAAAGTCCCCAGGAAAGTGTAAAGACGCAAAAGCGAAGTTTGTTCACCATTGTTTTGGCGCTCTTAGTACTCCTTTTGGCACTTGTCAGTTTTTATGGTTCTCAACCTCAGGTACGTCAGGTGGCAATGTTTACAGGCCTGCTCCTTGGTTTTTGTGGAGTTTTTCTTTCAATAGAAACTATGTGGCCTATTCTGATACGAGGGCGTTTCCTTTGGCAGAACAACTATGCCTTTTCGCTCCTTCTCATTGGCAGCCTTGTTGCCGCAGTCTTTCGTGGTCGTATCTTTTGCAGTCACATTTGTCCTTTGGGAAGTGCACAAGAAACACTTGCTTGGTGCGCCAAGAGCTCGGGTTCCTATGGTTTGAAGAGAACGAGATACTTGAGATTTGTTTTGCTTGCATTGGTCGTTTTCATAGCTGGTCAAGTGCCAACTATCACCAGGTTCACACCTGATCCAATCTTTCTCTTTCTCACATTTGCATCTGAGCCTACGGCAATAGTTCTAGTGCTTTCCATTATTGTGGCTTCATGTTTCATCAGTCGATTGTGGTGTCGGCTCTTTTGTCCCCTAGGCGCGCTATTGGCTCTTTTGGGTATCTTTGCTCCTGCACCTGTTGCCTTTCATTGTCAGCAAAAACCAAACTGTTCCCTCTGCCAACAAAGCTGCCCAATGGGAGCAATCAGGGCAGGCGACGATTGTCTGACTCTTTCCAGTGAAGATTGCATTATGTGCGGAAAGTGCAAATCCTGCTGTCCAAAGGTGAATGATGCGTAAAGACAAAAGGAACAATCTGGGGATAATACTTTTGCTGGCTCTAGTTTTCTTCTGCCATCTTTGGGCTACGACCAAAGAGGCTATCAAAGAAGAAGCGCGACCTGAAAGTGGTCCTTCTCTGCAAGAACGAAAGAAGTATTACGAAGAGGTAATCAAGGGGAGGGCCGGCCTGAAGCTACATGAGGCGCAATATTATAAAAGGGAAGGGGAGGCAAAAAGATGACTGTTCATTGTCTGTTGTGTCCCCATCACTGTCGTCTCGAAGAATATGAACGTGGCCAATGCCGCGTACGTATCAATGTGGGAGGCGAGTTACATTCTCTAGTTTATGGTCGCCCCTGTGCTGTTCATATTGATCCCATCGAGAAAAAACCGATGTATCATGTTTTGCCGGGTAGCAAAACAATTTCAATAGCAACGGCGGGATGTTGTCTTCATTGTCGATATTGTCAAAATTGGACCATTTCTCAAAAGAATCCAGAAGACGTAGAAGCATTGGATTTGCCCCCAGAGAAAGTAGTGGCTTTGGCCAAATCAAGGGGCTGTTCCTCTATTGCATATACATATAC
>CAZXTJ010000302.1:0-9808 GCA_964643655.1 uncultured bacterium | reverse complement strand
CATCGGTTTTGGAGAGGCATTGGCAACCCTCCTGCCCTGGTCCCATCCCCTACTCCCTTCCCTCATTGCCCTCATTTCGACACTCGTTTTATGCGTTTTCGCCTGGGGTGGAGCGGATTGGGCCACGAAGCTCCAATATGTAATCATGGCTCTGCTCATCCTCTCCCTCATCTCATTCTTCTGGGGAGGTATAAGCTCTTGGAATGGTGAACTCCTCGCCAAGAACATGGACGCACCAGAAGGCTGGGGTAACTTCTGGATAATCTTTGCCATCTTTTTTCCTGCTGTAACAGGTTTTACTCAAGGCATCAGTATGTCTGGTGACTTGAAGGATCCTGGCGCATCCATTCCCTTGGGAACATTTCTGGCAGTAGGTATTTCCATCATCGTCTACTGTTTTGCCGCCCTCTTTTTTGCTGTCAGTATGCCTCTGAAAACGCTGTCATCAGATTATGAAGCCATGCGAAATATGTCAAAGTTTGCCTGGCTCATTGATGCTGGTGTCATTGGCGCCACCCTCTCTTCGGCCATGGCATCATTTATGGGCGCTCCTCGCATTTTGCAGGCTCTGGCTGCTGATAAGGTTTTTCCCTTCCTTTCATTCTTCGCCAAAGGAGAAGGAGAAACAAACAACCCCCGCCGTGGCATTTTGCTCTCTTTGGTCATTGCTATCATTACGATTGCCTTGGGCGACTTGAACATCATCGCCCCCATCGTTTCTATGTTTTTTCTCATCTCATACGGACTGCTCAACTACGCCACATTCTTCGAAATCCGTTCTGCCAGTCCTTCTTTCAGACCGCGTTTCCAATGGTGCAACCAATACACCAGTATGGCCGGAGCCCTTGGCTGTCTTGGTGTAATGATGGCCATCGATATGAAAGCTGGCTTGATGGCCGTTGCCGTCTTGGCAGCCGTTTATTATTACATCAAACAATCGAACCCAGTCGTACCCTGGGCCGACAGTCGTCGCTCTTATTCCTTCCAAGTCATTCGTGAAGAGTTACACAACATGGCTGAAGAGATTGATCACCCACGGAATTGGCGACCAGTCATTCTTGCCTTCTCTGACGAACCTGATGGTCGGAGGAGATTGTTAAACCTGTCTTCATGGTTTCAAGGAGGAGCAGGCCTAACCTCAGTCGTGCAAGTCGTCGAAAGCGAAAGGCGTACTCCCAAAAAGGAGCTTGCTGAGGTGGAAAACGAGATCAACCTCGAAATCAAAAAATCAGGTTGCGAAGCTTATCCCCTCGCCATCTCTGCTCCGAACTTGCAAAACGGTTTGCGAATGTTACTGCAGTCCTTTGGTCTTGGTCCCTTACGCGCCAACATCGTCCTTCTCGAGTGGCCAGAAAAACGTTCATTGAACCATGAAGGAACCCTGACCAAACGTTACTCGCGCTACCTTGCCGAGTCCGTTGAGTTGGGCTGCAACGTAGTAGCCTTCAAAGCTGGTAAAACACTGAAGGCAGGCGGCACCATTGACGTCTGGTGGAATGACAGCGCAACGGCAAACCTTCAGGCACTGCTGGCCCACTTGATGACAAGAACAGAAAAGTGGGAAGAGGCCAAGATACGAGTTGTTTCCCCTCGCAAAAAAGCAGCCGACCACTACATCGAAACACTGGAAAAACAGATAGAAGACATGCGTATCGATGCAGAGGTCATTGTCTTACCAGAGTGCAAGGAAGAACAGATAATAGAGCTCAGTAAAGAAGCCTCTTTCGTCTTTGTCCCTGCCAAACTGCGTCGCGGGAAAGCCGAGAACTCCTTTGGTTTTGACTGGGTCAAAATCATGGCAGAACTCGAGCAAGTAGCCTGCGTCATTGCAGCCCAAGATATCGATCTAACTGCAGAGCCTGAAGAGGGACAACCTGCCGAGCTGGCGAAAATGGCTACAGAAGCACTCGCTGCCCAAGAAAAAGCAGAAGAGGCTGAGAAAAGAGCCAAACAACTCGAGGAAAAAGCAGAGACTGCCGTTGAAGACGACTCTGCCAAGCTCGAAAAGGAAGCTCAACAGGCAACTGAGGAAGCTCGACATCTACGAAAACAGGCTGAGAAAAAGCGTGAAAAGGCTGAAAAAAAGGGAGCCTTGCCACCTGACCCTGAAGACGATGATATTGTTGATGAGAGTTGACTTTCGTCTTAAATTGAAGCCTACTTTCGCTGCAAAAATAGTTAAAAGTTCTGTACGAAGTTTTCTACTGGCTGAGCGTGCAGCGATAATAGGTTGGCAGTCCAACTATGTCCATAGCTCGAGGCCTTAAAGGACCTTAACTTTTGCAAATGCGAAAGAGGCAAATCTCCATCGTTTTTAGATTGAGTTTGCAATGTGTGAAGACTCAAAGCTGCAATGCAACCTCGAAACTCTGAAAATTACAATCTGCCCAGAGACGTCGTTTTGGCGACTTTTCTTCCCCGGGGAAGGTTAAACCGTGAAAAATCAGCACAAAAATCAGTCTTCTTTTTTGTAGAGCTTCTTGTAAGCATTTGAGCAATTTTCAGCGATATCTTCCAGTGGCTCTTGCCAAAACTCAGGCATGATGTAATACCTGTTACCGCTAACGAGTTTGATGACAAACTGAATGTGTTTGACTCCCTTTGAGCTTGTCTCAGTCAAACGTTCGAAGCCTTCAATCTCTTCCCAGTTAAACTTCACCTTTTTTGTTGAATAGCCAAGGAAAAGAGCGTCTAGGCCTCCATCATAAGGTGTATTGATATCCAGGCCTATTGGTGTTGCCCAGAAGTGTATCTCTGGATCTCTCGAAGCTCTGATTGAATATGCTCCCATTGCAAAAAAGGCCCATGCTCCAAAAACTCCCACTAAAAAACCTATCAAGGATGTTCCCGATGCATGACTCAAGTGCCCCAATGCACTATATAAGAAAGCCCAAAACATGGCGCTGAGAATGAAAAAGCAGACACCCCTGGCAAACTCGTAGGGTGGACTGAAGGTTGCGACGTCTATGCATTCCATGTCTTTTTTCATCAGCTTACTCATTCAATAAAAACTGACTTTACAGTTGAACAGTCAAATCTTGTCAATTCTTGTAAACTCATGTCAATTCTTGTCAATTCTCGTGCCACTCATGACGGGCGCAGTAAAGGCTATTGGTTTCAGAGCAGAGATGCAATACCAACAGTCAAAAATGGGTCGAATGAACCATAGTGTTTACGAATCTACCCAGATCTGTAATGTGGCTGATACATATCAGGATATTCTGAAAGTTCAAATACCTCAAAGCAGCTTGGAAACGGCAATCGACGATTATGGCTCGCTAATTGCGCTTAGATTGATTGACAGAAGTCCATATCAGGAGGAAGGCAAATGTACGAAAACAATTCGCAATTGGATTGGCTCGAGGTAATAGATAAATTTAGATTGCACTTTGTTTTGGTTGTAGCTGCCAATATAGCCACTGTCTATTTACTTTGGATGTACATCGAAGTTGTCCCAAGGCTTATGTCCATTCTGGAATCAATGAACATCACACCTCCCTTGGGCACTAAGGCAATCGTTTTCTTCGCAGAGACAATAGAGACTGATTGGCCATTCATCGTACCTCTTGTCTTAATCGCTACCTACAGGTGTTCTATGGAACTCTTTCAGGCACTTCGCACCTATGGCACTACAGACAAAGGTTTAAAAGTTAGAACCTACTCTCTGCTTTTTCTTAGTCTTTACGTACCCTTTTTAATCCTCATCTCACGCCTCACTTATGATTATGGAGCCCTAACATATTCCAGGTTGATCTGTAGTGTAGGCTAACAATTTCTCTTTGCTGAGTGACGGTCTCTATTTACAAAAATCAAGAGGAACAATCCCTTTCCCTCTTTGTCTCAAAAGGGCGAAAGGGCAGAAACTTGACTAACCAAAAAAATGACCCCTCCCTCTTGGAACATGCAGAGTACCTTTTCGTTGAAGCCACAATCTTGTTGTTTGGCATCTATGTGTTTATGGCTTTTTTTTATGACCTGGCTCTGACAATGCCTGGGTATATTAAATACGCAGAAGTACTGCAGGTGCGTTTGACCAGCACAGAAAAGGCATTTTTGCTTCTTTGTGGCAACTTCAATGTTTGGTGGGTATTCACCTACCCGCTTACTGCCATTGGCTTCTTCAGCCTCATTGGCTACTACTATCGCAGGGTGAAAATGCATCTCGCCAATCCCAAAAACAATGAGTTTCATGTCTGCACGATGATGGGGGCCATCGCATTGAATATATTTCTCTATTCAACACATACCGTTTTCTATTATTTGGTCTTTTTCAGATTTGCCTCCCTCAATCAAGGTATTTCCTGAGAGGATAACAAGTGGATTTTTCAAAAGATGAGACTTCTTTGTCTGCTTTTATAGTCACCTTCAAGTTCAATGTCTCTTTGTTAGTCTTTGCACTATTCTTGTTAGCCAAGCAGACCTTCTACATGATTTTGGTCCTGCCAAAGTTTGACAACATTTATCAAGCAATGGGAAGTGACATACCACTGCCTTCCAAAGTATTGCTTCGTTTGAGTACTTATTGTGATGACCTTTGGCTGGTGCTCATACCAATGGCTGTAATCATTACTGCAAATGGTGTCGCCAAGTGGGCAAAATGGATGAGAAAAAACGGTCTTGGCCCCAAAGGCCAAATAGCAAGAGCTCATTCCTTCATCGGCTTGTTTGGTTTGATAGTCTCTTTACTTGCAATCGAATTCGTTGGATACATTCTGATAACCACACCAGTGATCAGGTTGATTAGCTGCGTTGGCTGAGTTTTCCATGCCAATGCCAGCAAGCATATCGTCCAATTGAACCATTGCAATGTCATTTTCATCAACACTTGCAATTGGTGTGCCCTTCTCATCGAGTCTAACTATCTGAGTACCTTCGTAAAGTGTATATAACGAGCCATCCTCGAGGATTTCGTTGAAACAAAATTGTGCCTGATATTCCAAACCATCTTCAGAAAAGTACTCTTTGCATGCACCTGCAAAAAGAATACATTCCTCTGGTATTTCGCTCTCTTTCAGAACCTTTTTCATTTCATGCATGAAAAATGGTCTGGCAAAATCTACAATCTTCTTGCGCAGCTCCTTGCTCAGGATTTTTATTGTCGTAGGATCATCAGAGATGTCATCTGGAGATCTGTCGTAGTAACCGTTCTGGCAAGACAAATAGTTGAGCGAAAGAGGATAGTTCTGTTCATCTACATTGATATAGATGTCCCAATAGGTAAATTGCTGGCGAGTTTGAGACACGCTATTTTTAAAGCCATAGGTGACCTTTAAAAGGACAACTCCCTCTTCATCAGGTGCATTTTCAACAGAAAAGGTCTTTTCGAAACGCGGGTCGTTCAACAATGGCCAAGTTGCTTCTATACCTGCAAGGGCAAGTTCTTTCATGGCCTCGAGTGTCTTGTCGTCGACTTGCAGCCCTACTAAATTTGCCTCTGTTTTACTATATCTGTGCAACTGTCTGAAGAGACGTTTAGGGTTTTCAGCTCTCGTAGTTGTGCAAGAAACTGTCAGCATAAATAGTAAGAACAAGCCCAGATTAAATTTGCCCATTTTGGCCCACTTTCCAGTTGCAAACGCATACGCACGTTCTGTACCAACCTGTAATGGGCATAAAAACCAAGCTTTTGGCAGAGAGTGATGAAGACTCGGATCCATATCGGATCCATGGAAGGTACCAAAGTGGGACTATGGTCTATTGGTAATGAAGCCTATTGGCAATGCAGACTTTAATAAAGAAACTTCTCGATTTCCCCTTCACGCTCAGAATGTAGCTTCACATCATCAAATCTACGCCTGTATGAATAGGGCTTCCCAGTAAAAGCATCCTTTATCATATGAGCTTTGATATAGGGTTTTAACTCATCGAGTGTGCCTGGGAACTCGCCCTTTTTATGTCTGTAATAATGAATGGCAAAAGCAAGATAGATTGCCCGCAGATCTGAACGTACTCGACATTCGCGGTTGTAGGCTCTCAGATAATTTGGTGTTGAAACAGCAAGCAAAGTCCACGCAACCATTTCAAAGGGGCTGAAAAATCCACGAATGTAATATGTAAAATCACTTTTGAAGGTCAACTTCCCTAGTCGCTTTTTGTAGATTTCTAACTCAGGTTCGGCTACTGCGTAAGGTTTTTGGAAAATGTCAGTCGAGGGATGAAAATGATCGATCTTTTTCTTCAACCAAGACTCGTCGACAGTGATGGCCCAGGTACCGCTCTTTTTCCTCGTTTTATTGTTGTAGCGTGCAAAAAACGCAGGCACTATCGTTTTCTCGAGCGCCATAGCTGGTGCAACCAATGAAAAGAGCTCATCCATCTCTTCGAGTCTATCTTTTACAAGAGGGAACAATCTGTCAGCCTTTTCATAGACACCTTTGACCTCTTTGAAAGTCTTCACAACTGGTTTCACTACGGAAAGGGCAATCATCGCGTCAATCAAAGTCAATCCACCATTTGCCTTGCGATAGGAGACAAGCTGGCGAAGAAGAGAAAAGTTGGCCATCAATAGTCTTGCGCCCTCTTCATTCTCTCCGCGGAGAAAGCTAGCCCGAGCCAAAGCAGCTATCTGCCAAGATGCCGTTCTTACCTGACGATATTCAATGTTGTTGGCAGAAAGGTCGAGACTGATCATTTTGGGCTGCTCGGCATTGAGGTTTTCAACGCCTTCGGACCAATCCGTATGGTAGTTGCGATGGGCTATCTTGCTCGCTAACTGGTTTAGCTCACCGCCAAGAGACTGCAGCATCTCCAGAAACTTCTCATCATCTTTCTCGTGATAAGCGTTGGAAACCTTGTTGTCTAGTTTATCGAGCTGATATTTATCGACTATTGGCAACTTCTCGAATTTTCCAACCTCAACGGTGTTCAACTCTTTGAAGTCGTTCTTAATGGCCGACACCATGGAGACACGTTGAAAAATGAGATAACCAGCTACAAGTGCCAAAAAAACAATGACTGATAAGACACTAAACAAACTTCGCGTCCACGAATTGCCAGCTGGCTGTTGTTTCATTTTGAGCTCCTCAGATTGGACTTTACTTATCTGTTCATTCTACACAGTGTTGGCAACTTTATGCTCCTACTGAAAGAGTGCATTGTCGATACTCCCTCTGCACCATAGCAGCGCTAGATATATCTAAATGAATCTAAACGAATCTAAACTGATCAGAAGGAACAATGTAGCAGCAGCTCTGGTCTCATCTAACGAAAGGGCTGAAACTTGGCTGAAAAAGTCAGCAACATATCGTTAATGGAAATTGTCGACCGCATGCGGACGGAGATTTTCCTCCTCCTATTTTCGGTCTATTTTTTCAGCTGCATTATGTATGACCTTTTGTACACTGTTCCTTTTTACAGCAGTCTTCTAGAAGGCATGAATTTGCAGTTGCCCTTTGTTACCAAGGTCGTTGTTTGGCTCAGTTCCAATCTGGACAAATATTGGCTCATCACTTTCCCTCTAATTGCCTGGGTTTTCAGCACTCTTGTCCATGGATATTTGTCTAGTTTGAAAAGGGTTTTAGAAGGACAAAAATCGAATGACCTTCACGCGAGTGCTCTATTGGGAATCATATTCGCCATCTTGCTCATGCACACACTCGAGTTTGTGGCTCGCTTGTCTTTCGTTTCTTGTCTCGTCGTTTTGACTAGTGGAATTAGTTGAGAGGAAAATTTGTGGACGTACCGATGGAAGAGGCTTCTTGGTCAGATTTTTTTGTGACCTTCAAAGTTGATTTGTGTCTAATCGTTTACTCTCTTTTTCTCTTGGGCAAGCAGCTCTTTAGTGTTGTCATCGTACTCCCACAGTTTCAGTCAATCTTTGCCAGTATGAATGTTGAGCTACCCTTCATTACTCAGCTACTGCTCTCTCTGGGAAGCAATACCAATCAATATTGGTTCCTCATTATCCCAATGGTTTTCATCTTGACTGCTATGGCAGTTTCAAAATGGACATTCTGGCTCAAGGCCAAGGGATTTGGTCCCAAAGGCAGAGATGCCAGAGTCTATTCCTTCACAGGATTGGTTGCTCTCATCATTGTCGTATTCATTCTCGAATACATCGGTTACGTGGCCATTTATATGCCAATGCTCAAGCTCGTCAACAGTGTGGGCTAGACAGCCTACTTCTTCCGGTTTTTCCTTCTCTTCTTCGCCCTTTTGGGCCGCTCTTTTGGGTCACTAAAGAAGGTATCCTCATTTTTGAGTTGGTCCTTGCTGTGACAGCGAATTGTCATTTGTAGAGCAGGAAGCCTGGGCTTCTTGATCTCCACTCGTTTGGGTGCCAAGACATCACCAAGCTTGATGTGCTGTCCCAAAGAGATGACAGTGTAATCCGATTCGGCGGGACCAGTGTAACGAACTCCACAGAGTTTGTTGTCTTGATTGATGAGACTGACAATTCCACCTTGCTGGCTCACTTCAGTGAGTTCCGTTCCATCATGTACATAGGAGCGGCCTTTGGTCCTCAAAGTGTGTTCATTCGTCAGCTGACTCAGACTCAGCAGAGGTACAATTCTGGCAAAATCAAAAATGTTATATCCATGTATATTGAGCTTCTCACCAAAGATTTTGTCTCCAACGAGCGCTGCAGACTTGCGTCCCCTCGAAGTCTCATCCACGTATATGAGCTTGAACATGTTTGGCTTGCGCCAATAGGCCTTTACCATCCCTCCTGGCACATAAATGTTCACATAAACATCCTTGAATTCCATAGCCTGCCTGCCACCGTGGACAGTGATACAGTCTTCCACTATCTTCAGCTTGCTAATGTCCGAAGCCTGAAGAGCAGAAGGGAATGCCACAAGCTCAATTAAGAGTAGGGATACAAAGAGAGTGCTGGAAAAAGCCCTATGTGAAGCAAACATTATGAAACAACCCATCCATCCATAAACAGTAGCTAATTAACATCTTACACCCTGAAGTGGGCACTTCACTAACTTGGCAACTGCTTTTGCTCCAACAAAACAAACTCACAACATTCACATGAGTATGTCGTGCACTGCCCATTGGCTTCGAAACAATCGCGATGATGGGGCGTCGCACAGGCTACACATCCTACGACCTCTCCCTCAGAGAGGCTGTATCCACAAAACTGACAACAAGCCTCCTCCACTTTCAGCTCTGACTCTATCTCCTTGAGAATATCCTCAGCAGCTGCGCCCTCGAGCAGCTTTACTGTGGCCTCCCGCGCAGAAACAGGAATGTAATAAGGAAGGCGTCGCTCTTCAATGGTAGGGTCTTTGGCCACCAAAGATTTCAAACGAAAGACAGGCACTTGAAAAACCTCGGCCAGCTTACAAGCCTCTTCGTGCCTATTGGTCGCATCTACAGACGATGGCAGAGGAACCAGTCTCTCGCCCAAACGCAGATAGAGTTGCCCATAATCGGGCCTTGCAGCCAAAACCATCAATTCAATGGCATTCAAAGACGAGAGTTTATAAACCTTCTCTCTCTTGGTCCTTGGGTAACCCCAGCGCACGGTGAGGCTATTGTTTTTATCATCTACGAGCAAAGACCCCAAAGGGCGGTTCACCATATCGTTGGCTTTGGTAATCACCAATTCTAAAATCCAACAAAAGACAAAAAGGAACAAAAAAATGGAGAGATAATTGTCATAGCCAAAGTAGTTTTCACTAATGGGTAGAGCTCCTGCAACAATTGCAGAGCCCACAACAATAAGAGCAAGCGAACTATTTAAAAGACGATAACTCTTCGCCAAAGCACCAAGCGGCACCTCTACCACTTGATGACCCGCTCCAACCTTTTTAGACTTCATAAAATGACTCCGCTGCCATTGTGCCCTACTCCATGC
>CAZXTJ010000301.1:0-9834 GCA_964643655.1 uncultured bacterium | reverse complement strand
GGGCAGCTTATTGCGGATAAAGCCGTAGACTACGTAGCTGCACGAAATGGACAGTGTTTGTGCCAGGCAGGATATGCAATTCGATCTTCAGCTTGTTTGGGCCACGGTGCAAGAGTTTTTTGGGAATAGTCAAAGCAGTGAAGTTGACTGATTTGTTGTACTCTGGACTGTCAGGTAGAGCTACTTCCTTTTGGATGGCTAACCACATTGTTGGTGGGGCTGACTGTGATGTGTTGCGCAAATCCAGTGAATAAATGTTGTTCAAAGTTACTCGGAAAAAGAACTCGGGGCGGAAATTCCTTGCCCTAATTACAAAGCGAGGATTGTCAGAACAGTAGTCGAGGAAGTCACTCAAGTTTGGATTGAGTTCCAATTTATCTTTTGTGGGCATTTCCTGATGTTTTTGGTAAACCTTGAGAACACCAGCTGCAATGCCGCCAAAAGACTCTTTGTTCATGTTTATGGGAGTAAAGGAGCTATCGAGTTCACTGAATGCGGCCAGTTCTACATATCGACCAGAGGGTTCTTTACGAGAGTGCTTCAAGGCGAGGAATGGCTGAAAACTGTTTGCAACTTTGACTACTGGTGCAACTTTGTTGAAGTCCAGGAGGCCATCGAGCATATCCAGTTTGCGCAGCGACATATATAATGGCATTTTGATGCTCTCTATGCCAATATCAGGCGACTTGAATAGAGGACCAATGAGAGGGCGAAGTTTCTTGAAACGTTTCCAACTTTGCTCATGGCGAAGCTCTTTGAGAAGTCTTTCTTGAGCTTTTTCTGGCTTTTTTGAACGTCCCGCTAATCTTAACTCAGTTGCAATTCTCGAAAGTAGCTGTCTTGGTCGAAAATCAGCTAGAGAGTTCATCAAGGTGTTTACAGGTTTTTGAGCCCCATGCAAATCGCCAAGAGCAATCATCTCTTTCTTTTTGATACATTGGAAATGAATTACTGCATCTGAGATGACCTCGTCAAATTGGACTTTTTCCCAAAGGGCTTTGTGGTGATTACTTGCAATTGCGGATAGAGTCTGTTCTTTGGCTTTTCCACGCCACCTATAGGTCAGTCGACTCGTGCAGGGAACGTTGGTTTCCCAATTGCCGCGAATTGTTGTCAAATCGGGCCAATGGACGGAAGAGCGAGATATCTGTATCCTGTCATGCTGTAGAGGTTCAATAAAGTGAGACAGAGAGCGACGGCCATCAGGGTACAAAACCTGAAATTCATATCTCACTCCTCGCTTGAGATTGCTCAAGATAACTCTATGAATATTCTCTTCGTTTTTACCCTCATGTTCCTTGAAACTACCTTCAGGTAGGTCAGCCTCTTTCAAAACGATTGCAGTTTCGTAGGGGTGTTCAGAAGACCAGGTGATCTGGGCAGCGTCTATTCCTGGTTGGATATCAACATTATGCGACATATAAACGATATTCTCGCCGCTGAGCAGAAGGAAAAGACCCAAAGGAATGGCAGTCAACAAGACAATCAAGGCTAGAATCTGTCTTAGATTCAGGGTCTCTCTAATGAGTTCAACTGGATTGGACAAAGCAGAGAGGCTGATGCGTGACAATGAGTTTGATAAAGAAAGAGCCTCAGTGCCAGCAGAAGGTGAACTCTGAACTATTGTGTCAGTGAGCTCTGGTTGGCTCAGTGTTTGACGACGCAATTTGACTGGGATCTTTTTGTTTACTCGATTTACGTCAGCTTGTACTTCTTCAGCACTTTGATAACGTTTATCTAGCTCTTTTTCGAGGCAATTCAAAATGAGAGCATCAAAATTGCGCCCCAACCCCTTTGCCAGCTTGCTAGGTTTTTTGGGATCAGCTGTCAGAATGTTGCGCGCCAAAACGTAGATATCGTTTCCCTTGAAGGGCATCTCACCAGTCGCTGCCTCATAAAGAACCAAACCCAACTGGAAAATGTCGGAACGCCCATCGACCTTTTCTGCCCGAAGCATTTCAGGTGACATATACCTTGGCGTGCCTATGGCTTTGCCTGCTTGCGTGAGCTGAGTCTGCTGTAAAGCTTTGACGAGACCAAAGTCCATGATGGTGACTTTGCCATCTTTGCCTATCATGATGTTGGCCGGTTTGATGTCTCGATGAACGAGACCACGTTCATGGATGTAGGTGAAGGCCGAACACATGGCTTCTGCGATTTTGATGAGTTTTTTCAACGGAACTTTGCCATCGTGACGTTCAATGTAGTCATCGAGTGTTTCGGCGTCCAAGAGCTCCATCGCGAAGAAAAAGACACCATTCTCTTCGCCATAATCATACATGTGGATGATGTTGGGGTGGCGAAGTGATGCACAGACAGCAGCTTCTCTTTTGAAACGTTCTAGATGAGCTTCTTGGCCTGCATAACGCTCTTTGATTATCTTGAGCGCTACAATTCGTTCGAGCTGTACATGCTGGGCTTTGTATACAGTGCCCATGCCGCCAGCACCAAGCTCGTCGATAATTTGATATTTACCTACAGTTTGTTTTTGTTCCAAAGAAGAAACCCCAGCTCGTCCATCGCTTTGGCAATAGTACCACGAAGAGCGGCCGGGGCGTCAGTGAAAGAGCCTTACAAGTAGGCTTTCAGGGTCTCTGTGCGAGGCATTGCTCGCAGTTTATTCAAGGAGCGCTTGACCAGCTGTCGAGCGCCCTCTCGTGACATATTCAGTTCACGGCCAATCTGAGCAAAATTGTTGGAGGCACGGCCATTGAGTCCGTAATAAAGTTCCATTCCTCGGCGCTCGTTGGCGGGCAAGTCTTCTAGGAGATTACGAACGACACCACTGCAAAGTCGTTGATCGACGTCGCGTTCAACGTCAGCACCCTCTTGAGCGTGCATGTCCAAGTAGTCTTCCCAACCAGTATATTCTGGCATTACTTGCATTGTCTCTTTGACAACTTTGGGATCTAGTTTGAGTCTGTGAGACAACTCTTCCACCGTTGGGTTGCGATGAAGGATGGTTCTCATTTTTTCAGATTCTTTTTGAATTTTCTGAAGGAGGAGCACTTTTCGGATTGGTACAGAGATTGGGCCTTTGGCGTGCTGAATGAGATAGAGAGAAATGGCCTGTTTGATCCACCAAACTGCATAGGAAGAGAAACGAAGACCGAACTTGGGATCATATTTGCGAGCAGCGTATATGAGTCCGATGTTTCCTTCGTTGATCAAATCAAGGAAAGAGCAGTGGCGGTTTTTGTACTTGTAAGCAATTTTCAGTACTAAACGCAGATTGGCCTGAACCAATGTCTTCAGTGCACTTTCATCACCATCTTTGATGCGAGCAGCTAGGTCTACTTCGTCTTCACGAGCTATGGTCTTGTGACCTGACACGTTTCGCAGATAACTCGACAAGATATTGTAGTCATCATTGCTTGCTGTGGCACTGCGCGTTGCACTCATTGTCTTTCCCATCTATCTGTTTCATCTTGAATAAAGCTGTGCAGGGACAACAGAGCAAAGAGGAGGCCAAAGTGGGGATAAAGGCGTCTATTCGGCTCTAGTTAAGCAATAGAGCCAGTCGGGCAACTTGTCCTATCTATTTATAGGTGTTGCACCCTTCAACCGCCTTCACAATAGAGGGGTTATAACATCATTCACAAAATGGCAACTACAGCTGAAATCCTTATCTGGCGCTGCTTTTCGATGTGTTGAAATTTGCAACGCTCATTCGTCATCACCATTTTCTCCATAACTCTTTAATTTGCGCCAGAGAGATGACCTATCCATGCCCAAAATCCTGGCAGCTCGACTGCGATTACCACCAACTTGCTCCATGACACTCAATATGTGGCGTCTTTCATTTTCAGCCAAAGAAATCAGTTCTGTCGCAGCTTTGGAACCTTCTGATTTGGTCCTAAGCTGTAGATCGGCAGCCGATATCTTCTTCTTCGTAGTCAAAATGACTGCTCGCTCGATGACGTTCTGTAGCTCTCTTACGTTCCCTGGCCAGCCGTAACTGATGAGTGCGTCCTCTGCCTCTGCTGTAAATCCGTTGAAGTTCTTGCCCTCGTCACTGGCATAATTGGCGAGAAACTGTTTTGCTAGAGGAAGGATGTCTTCCGTTCTTTGCCTCAGGGGAGGGACCTCAATGGTGATGACATTGAGGCGATAAAAGAGATCTTCTCGAAAACGTCCTCCTTCTACCTCTTCCTCAAGATTACGATTGGTGGCGGCAATCAGGCGGAAATCAACCTCAATTGGGTGGTCTCCCCCCAACCTAATGAGCTCACGTTCGTAGATGACTCTCAGCAGTTTGACCTGAAGGGCTAGGGGAATCTCACCTATCTCATCCAGAAAGACTGTGCCACTATCGGCTGCCTCAAAAATGCCTTCTTTCCTTTTGTCAGCACCTGTAAATGCTCCTTTTTCATAACCAAAGAGTTCGCTTTCGAGTAGGCTTTCGGCTCTAGCAGCGCAATTGAACGGAAGAAACCGTTTTTCAACCCGTGGCGACTGACAGTGAATTGTGCGGGCAATGAGCTCTTTGCCAACCCCACTTTCGCCTGTAATCAGAACATTGGATTTCGATGGAGCTACCCTGGCGACCAACTCCAGAATATTGCTCATCTTGGGACTTTCAACGACGATATGTTTGGGGCAGCGAGAGGCTGAGAGTTCTTCCTTGAGGCGTCTGTTCTCTGTGGACAATCTTTGTTGCTCGAGAGCCAAACGCACAGTGCGCCTTACATCATCTAACTTGAATGGTTTACATATGTATTCAAGAGCTCCTAGGCGCATGGCTTGGACTGCCGTATCAACAGTGGCAAAGCCAGTAACCATGACTACATCCACATTAGGCAGCTCTTCTTTAATCCTCGAGAGCAGTTCAATGCCGTCCATGTCGGGCATTTTTAGGTCAGTGAGCACAAGATGTATTCTCTCTTTGCTCAGAAGCTCGAGGGCACGTTTGGCACTGGACGCCGTTATGACACGACAAGCTTCGTCTTCGAGAGCTAGCTCCAAACCCTCGCGGGCCATGGCTTCATCATCGACGATGAGGACGGTTTGTTCATGACTCATTCGTCTTCCTCCGTCTCATCAGTTGCTTCGACTGGTGCTGCTGGTAACAAAACCGTGAAGGTCGTACCTCCGCCAGGCCTGTTCTGGAAGGCTATCTCGCCGCCATGATCTTGGATGATACCATAGGTTACTGATAATCCAAGTCCAGTGCCTTTGCCAACATCTTTGGTCGTAAAAAATGGATTGAACACTTTGTCTGCGTGTTCATCAGCTATTCCACAGCCTTCATCAGAGACAGTGACCTCCCAGAAATTGGGCCTCTCCAGAGATGATTTGAGAACTACCTCTACTGCACCACCTTTTGGTTGCATTGACTGTGCAGCATTGGATACGAGATTGATGAAGATTTGCTGTAACTGACTTTTTTCACCAATGATGAGGACAGGTTCTGTGGGCATATCAACTTTGAGCACAGTTCGCTCTTTGCTAAAAGTGGAGCCCAATAATCCTTCACAAGCCTCAATTGGTTCTCGCAAATCCATTTTTACAAAACTAGTAGGTTCGCGACGAGAGAACTCCAGTAGCTGCGTGACTATCTGTGAGGCCCTATCGACCTCACTCTGGACTTTGTCGAGCCAGTCAGGAGATAGTTCTTTGCCTTTTTTTGCTCGCTCCGCCATCAATTGCGTAAAGGTGGAAACATTACCCAATGGATTGTTCAACTCATGTGCCACTCCAGCAGCGAGAACGCCCAAGGAAGACAGACGGTCAGAACGTCGAATTTGATCATTCAGTTCGTGTATTCGTGTCATATCACGGATGGTTAATACAGCTCCCAGAGGTTCGCCATCACTTGGATCACTCAATGGGGCACAAGCCAAAACTACAGGTGTTTGTTTGCCATCTTTGGCTTCGAGTATAGCTTCCTCTGGACGTCCTGGATTGGTACGCATCAACATGGCTTCTAGCGCGTCTTCTCCGGCACGAGTCCACGTGATGAGTACATCTCCAATGGGTTTACCCTCTGCAGCTGTCGCTTTCACTCCAGACATTGTTTCTGCGGCGTGATTCCAATAGGTGACTTGGCTACTGTTGTCCACAGTAATGAGTGCATCGGCTAGAGACTCGATGATGTTCTCTGTTCTTGCCTGTTCTTGACGAAGCTCTTTAGTTCGCTCAGAAACGATGTTTTCCAGGCTTACATTGATATGCTCAATCTCCTCTAGGGAAGCTTCCAAGCTACCGACCATCATATTAAACCCGCGAGACAACTCGCCGATTTCGTCTTTTCTTCCATCCATTTCTATTCGTTGCCGGAGATCTCCTGAGGTGATGTGCTCTGCAGTCTCCACAAAGTCACCGAGAGGAAGAGATATGAGGTGTTTGACGGCGAGATGGACTGTAAGGCCAACGAGTAACAAAGAGGCAAGCAGACCTTTCAACAATAATCGAGCTATCCGTTTCACAGAGGTTTCTACACTGGAGACACGGTAAACGATGTGGACAGAGCCAAATTTGAGTCTGTTTACGTAAAAAGTTCGCTCGAGACTGATGGTGGAGTCATATTGATGGATCATTCTTGGTCGCATTTTGAAGGCAAGGCGGTTTTTCCGGTCATAGACGGCAGCTTCGACAATGTCTGGGTCATTTCTGTCTAGATGGCGTAGATAGTTGCGTAGCTCTTTGAACTGCATGGCGAAATAAGCTTGTCGAGCCACAGAGTGCAGAGCACCAACAGTCAATAAAGCTCTAGTTCGAGCCTGATCCTTCAAATTGTTGATTTCAGTCTGAACAGCAAGAAGGCCGATGAGAACAAAAATGAGCAGCAAAACGATAGAGGTGATAAACATCACCTTGGAGTGCAGGCCAAAGCCCCTAGGTGGGGGTGTGCTACTGGCCTCGACTGTCACAGGACTCCTTCCACGTCGCCGCCACAGCCAATCATAATACTGAACGAGGGCTCGGTCAAAGTGCTGCTGGTAAAACTAGGGCTTTTCGCTGTGTTGAATAACCGCCGGGGCCCTAGTAATATTGGGGGAGCAAGGAGGCTCCGTTGCCCTATCTTTTATATATAGAGAATAGTGAAGTACAGCAGCAGTGGGAATTGACCACTTTCCCCGTGACTATTGGACGTCACGATGGATGTGATCTGGTCTTCAAAGACAGCAGGGTTTCCCGTCGCCACGCTGAAGTTATAGAAAGTGCTGATGGCTTGGTCATTACGGACCTCCAGTCGACACACTTGACTTTAGTCAATTCGCGTCCAATCGAAACTCACACTCTGCAGCATGGTGACCATGTTTGCCTTGGTGCCAAAATTGACCTTCTTTTTCTGGTCAGCCCAGATGATGCTCTGCTCAAACAGTTCATCGATGATCACACTGAAGTGGATATCAACGATGAAGAGTCTGCTTACGGAATGCACGTTACACAGACGCTGAATACAGCCATTTCAAATCTGAAAAAAGGCGGTAGTCTCGTCGATTCCCAGGTCCTTAACAACATCAACACTGAGATTCAGCGTTCTGTCGAAGAGCTCAAATGCTTATATGAAGTCGGGCAAGCTGTAAACTCAGAGCAAGAGCTATCTATAGTTCTTCAACTCATTATCAAACACGTCATTAGAGCAACAGGTGGTCAACGGGGCATTATTATGTTCTACCATCCTGATAAAGACGAACTCGTGCCCGTTATTGCTCGTGACGTAGATAATACACTAACTACCGACGAAAGAAATCGCTTCAGTCGTTCCATTGCTAAAAAAGCTATGGAAACAGGTCAAGCTGTAGTCGCCAAGGACACACTGCAGGATCCCTTCTTATCTTCAAAGAGTGTCGTCGATTTCAATATTCGTTCATCCATTTGTGCACCCCTCATAGCCAAAGGACGCACATTGGGAACCCTTTATGTCGATGCCAAAGAGACGATGAAAGAGTTCTCGCCTCGGGACGCAGAGTTTTTTACTGCTTTGGCCAACCAATCGGCTATGGCAATCGAGAATGCTCGCCTCGTTACAGACTTGCGTTCGGCCAACAGAGCTCTGCAACACAAACTTCGCGAGTTGCAGGCACTGTACGAGGTAAGCCAGAGCTTGATCATGGTCAACGATCTCGACACTGTACTCGAGAAGATATTGGACCAATCCATTGATGTCATCGGCTCGCAGCGAGGTTCCATCCTGCTAGTTGATGAAGAGACAGAAGACCTGTCTGTCAGAGTGGTTCGTGGACAAATCAATCCAGAATATAACGATGAACCCAGGATAAAGCTCAAAAAAGGCGAAGGACTAGCTGGGCAAGTCGTTGAAACTGGTGAGGGTGTCATTTCCAATTTGGGCGTTAATGATCCTCTCTTCCTCAAGAAAACAGACAAAGAGATGGATATCAAAGGAATACTCTGTGTTCCCTTGAAAACCAAAAATGAAGTCATTGGTGCCATCAACTTGGTCAATAAACGAAACGACGAAGCCTTTAACGAAGATGACCTCAAACTATTGACCTCTTTGGCTAGTCAAGCGGCAGTTACAATTGAGAACTTCCGTCTCTACCATTTGGCTGTCTTTGATGGTTTGACCAATTTGCACGTGGTCCGTTATTTCCAAGCCTATTTGCAGAAAGAATTCGAGAAGGCTAAACGATACGACACAGAGCTTTCGCTGATTCTGACTGATATTGACCATTTCAAGAGTTTCAACGATACCTATGGTCACCAGATTGGTGATTTAGTCCTCATCGAGGTTGCTCGCATATTAAAAGAGACTGCAAGGACAACAGATCTCGTGGCTCGATATGGTGGCGAAGAGTTCTGCGCCGTTTTGCCGGAAACAGATCTCGAAGGAGCAGAGACCTTTGCCGAGAGACTTCGTGTTGCCGTAGAGAAACATAAACTCGAGGTGAAAGGTCAGACGCTTTCTGTCACGATTAGTCTAGGTGTGGCCAACTTCAAAGTGAGCCGCGCGAAAAACAAAGACGAATTGATCAAGTTAGCAGATACAGCTTTGTATCAGGCAAAACATGCCGGTCGAAACCGTTATATGACTTATCGACCACCACTCAGTTCACGAGAGTTGGCAGAAAGAATAGCCAAACGTAAAACCTCAGGAAAGAAGACAGACGACGAGTAGAAGGGGGAATGAGGAGTTGGGTTACAGCTTTGACCGCACGGAAGATGGCATGCTCATCTTACGAGACATCCTCGTAGAGCCAGATCTTCCTACAGCCCTTTGGTATTTGAGAAACTCAGCGGAGATAACAAATGAAGGAGGACGTCCCGGTCCCTCCTTTGCCCGCGCTAGAAGACGAACACGCCTCAGTGATGCTGACAAGGCTGATTTGACTCCTGATGCCGAAGGTCATCTCGACAGGAAAATCGTCGAGAGGATTGAAGAGCTCATAGCCGTAGCAAGACGGCATTTCTCACCCACTGCGTACCTGAGAATAGACAGGGTTTTAATGGGGGAAGGCATTGACGTTTCATTGGCTGGCATCCAATTGGAGAGCAAACGATTGAAGCAGCTTTTGACCAATTGCGATGAATGTGCCCTTTTCCTAACCACACTAGGTCATGGCGTTGATGAACCAATACGCATTCACCAAGACAAAGATGACATGCAAGGTGCTCGCATTTTAGAAGCTATTGCATCTGCTGGACTACTGGATCTGACTCAGAGGGTGCAAAGACGTATTGAGCTCATTGCCAAGAAAGAAAAACTCCATGTGACCCACTGCCAATGGCCAGGTTTCTGTGACTGGCCCGAAGAGCAGGCAATTCGCTTGATCCCTCGTATAGGTGGGACGTTTGATCACCCCATCCAGTGGTGTGATGGCGCTTTTGATCCAGCTTGGTCCTTTGTTGGTGTCGTTGGTCTTGGCC
>CAZXTJ010000300.1:0-9868 GCA_964643655.1 uncultured bacterium | reverse complement strand
GCCAATAACAAAGGTGGCAATGGTCGAATACGTGGGTATGTCATCTTTAAACATGTACTCGATTTGTTGGACGTCCCCGTCATTTATGCTTCCCTCTGTTTGGCCTATTGGGTGCGATTTCTCAGTGGTTATTTCCCCACTCGTTTAGGGGTTCCTCCATTTGCCACCTATCACAAGACATTCTTGGCCATGAGCCTTCTCTGGTTCGCTGTCTTTTCTTTTGCTGGCCTTTATAGAAACCGTGTTAGGTTTGGCATAGAGCAGGTCTTTTACATCATTCGGACTGTTCTTTTGGCCACAGCAGCTGTTCTCGTAGGTGTGTTTTTCTACCGTGATTTTTCTTATTCACGTTTGACTGTCATTATTTCCATTGCCACGACAACCTCTCTCGTTTCCATTTTTCACCTCCTCAAAAGGGAATTGCAGTTGGCACTGCAGAGACGTGGCATAGGTGTACACCAAGTCCTCATCGTCGGTAGTGGGGAAATGGGAGTCGATTGTTACAAAAGGCTCGACAGAGAGAAAGTCCTATTGGGATATTCGCTGCTCGGGCTTTGTGGTGACGAAAAACCACCATTAGTAGAGGGAGATCCAGATATTGCCCTCCTAGGTTCCCTTGATGACGTAGAGGATGTCGTTCACAAGAAGGAAGTGACAGACATCTTCCTGGCATTGCCGCCTTCTGGCCATAAAAGAGCTCTGATTTTGCTCAGACGACTCGAGGGCTTGGGAGTGCGGATCAACATCGTGCCCAACATCTATTCCATCATTACGAGTTCAGTTCAGATTACTGATGTTGCCGGCATGCCAGTTGTCAATCTTGGACCACTGCCAATTCACGGTTGGGGTGGGTTTTTCAAATCCTTCTTTGATAGATTGGCAGCATTGCTGGGACTCATCCTCTTGTCTCCCCTCTACATGTTTGTTGCCCTGCTCATCAAGTTTGATTCAAAAGGTCCAATTTTCTATAGCCAGGAACGAGTTGGCCTTGATGGCAATCATTTCACCATCTTCAAATTCCGCTCAATGAGAGTTGATGCCGAAGACAAGACTGGTCCCGTTTGGGCAACGATGGATGATCCACGAAAGACTCGACTTGGTGAGTTCATCAGGAAATATTCCATAGACGAACTTCCGCAACTGTGGAATGTGCTTCGTGGTGATATGAGTCTTGTTGGTCCAAGACCTGAGCGTCCATTTTTTGTTGAGAAATTCCAAAAAGAGATTCCCCAGTATATGGACAGGCATGTCGTCAAAACGGGTATTACTGGTTGGGCACAAGTGAATGGTCTTCGTGGGCAATGCCCCATTGAAGAGCGCACACGTTATGACATTTGGTACATAGAGAATTGGTCACTTTGGTTGGATATTCTCATTTTGGCCCGTACTGTCCACGTCGTAGTCTTCAAACCAACAGGCTTCTGAGTTATTCCTTTTTCATATTGGCGCTGACAGTCAACTTGTCATTGATTTCGCTATTGGCTCGCTGCAGATACTCTTGCAGGATGGCTCGCGTTCGCTCATTTCTTGCCATATGTTCATAGTCACTATGAGCCATTTTCTCGTTGTATTCCGTTGTCACCTTTTGGAAGTAGTTTCGTAGGATTTGGCGACATTCGTACCAAGCTGGCAAGGTTGGCTCAAAATAGGCGTAATCGAGCTGTTCAATGGCTGCTCGGGCATTGGGATCACTATCTAAATAGTCTTTCATCTCTTTCAAAGCGGACTTTCGCACGGGTACATAACTGGTGCGAATAGACCAAAATGCTGTTGCTTTGGCAGAGGTGAAATATTTGAGGAACTTCCAAGAGGCCTCTTGGCGAGCCTTTTCACCTGTATTGAATAGACAGATGTTTGTTCCAGAGAGGATGGAAGCTTTTCTCGTGCCAGCAGGCAGAGGCAACATGCCGTAGTCGAAACGGAGCTGATCCTGCATGAATTTCCGACTGACACTGGATGTTTGGATCATCGCCACTTTCTGAGCAACGAAGTCTGTTTGATGGTCATATCCCGTTACGGGATAGGCGTAAGGGGCAGCACCAAAGGCAGCATCGACGAAGGCGTGTAGGGCGCGATGAGCTGGCTCTTGGTCAAATGGTGAAGAGCGACCATCTCTGTTCATCAGAGCGCCACCAAATTGGAGAACAGTACACTCGAAAATCCAGGAATCATTGTTAAAGGCCCATCCCCACTGTTCTGGGCGACCATCATTGTCATTATCAACAGTCAACGCACGGCCAACTTTGGCAAACTCGGCCCAAGTACGAGGAGGTTTCAAGCCTGCTTTTTTAAACATCTCGCGATTGTAATAAAGAACAGGAAAGCTCTTGTTGAAGGGCAGGGCGTAGAGTTTGCCTTTGAGGCGACAATCTTCGAGCAAGACCTGTATCAAATCATCTTTGTCGAATTGAGGATCATTGGCAATGAGCTCGTCCAAAGCCATAATGGCTGGCGAACTTTCGTCTTGATTGAGATAGCTGACCCAAGCTGGATAAGCCTGAGATACATCAGGAGGTTCATGAGCTATGACTGCACCAATGAGTTTTTGACTCAAAGAGCCGTAGCTACCCTGATAAACCGAAACTACTCGGATACCTGGATTTGCCTTCTCGAATTGTTTGATGAGAACTTTGAGTGCTTCACCCAATTCACCTGCCATGGCATGCCAGAAACGTATGGTGACAACGTTGTCTTGCAGTGCAGGTGGCAGTTCGACAGTGTCAAAACAACCGTTCAAAAATAGAGGGGCACAGAGACTAAAAATTACCACTATGGCAACGAATGAACGCACCTAAATCCTCCTTGTGTCATGAGCAAAGCTGCCGGAAGAGTACCACCGCGAGCTCTGTGAAGGCAACCGAGTGGACCATATGATATAGTTCAACGCCATATGGAGCGACAGTGCCTAATCTGTGGAGGTACCAGTTTTTTGGTGGCTTTCACTGAATTCGATGTGGACGTGTTGCGTTGTCAGAGCTGCGGACACGTCTTTTCGTCATACCAGGGTGATGTTCACTATGATGGCTACTTTGGTTATGAAACCATCAGTGAGGACAAACATCATTGGTGGGATATTGCTCATAGAAAGATGTACGACCATTTTGGGCGTGTCTTTCTCTCTGGCAAGAGTGGGCGACTCCTCGATGTGGGCTGTGGTTTGGGCTTTTTTGTGAAAGCTTGTGAAAAGTGGCCTCAATGGGAGGCTTTTGGTTGTGAAATTTCAACACAGGCTGCCGATTTCGCAAGAGAAAAGCTTGGCCTGAAAAACATCAACGCTGGCTTAGTTGAAGAAGCTGGTTACGAACCAGCCTCATTTGACATCATTACCCTTTGGGATGTCATTGAACACTTGGCTGACCCAGACTCTTTCTTGAAACACCTCCATTCTTTGTTGAAAGAGGGAGGAATCTTGTTCATTCATACACCCAATGCTCCAATGCAACTTTATAAAGCTAAGCTCAAATGTACTCTGCGTGGCATGAAAGAGGGACTCCACTATTTGGAGGCCAAAGATCATCTGCACCTATATCAGATGACGACGATGAACAAATTGCTCGCTCGCTGCGGATTTGCCAAAATCGAATACACACATCTGTGGCCCATTCAAAGTGTGGCCGGTTCTAAAGGCAAATTGGCCCTTTGGGCCAAAAACGGCTGGTTTTTTCTTTCACGAATGATTTACGCCCTCTCTTTTGGGGCGTGGAACATCAACAACAATCTCTTCGTTCTTGGACGAAAAGAGTGAGGACTCATAATGCAAGGTTATGTACAAGTATATACAGGCGACGGCAAAGGTAAGACGACAGCCGCCTTGGGATTGACCCTTCGTGCAGTGGGCGCTGGTTTGAAGGTATACATCCTTCAGTTTGCCAAAGGAATGGCCTATAGCGAGTTAAATTCACTGGCGACCTTTGGTGAGCAAGTGACTGTTCGCCAATGTGGCCGCGACTGTTTCATTCATCGTGAACCCAAACAAGAAGACATGGATTTGGCTCGCCAGGGTTTCGAAGAAGCTCGAGAAGCTCTCTTTTCAGGCAAATATGATCTCGTCATTCTCGATGAGGCAAACATTGCTACCTATTACAAGCTTGTGACCGTAGATGAGTTGTTAGAGCTCATAGAGAAAAAACCTGAGCACGTAGAACTAGTCATCACGGGGCGCAAGGCAGACGAGAAGATAGTCGCTCGTGCCGACCTCGTCACTGAAATGCGCGAGATCAAACACTATTACCAGCAGGGCGTTGAAGCCCGTAAAGGTATAGAGAGTTAACCGTCAAGCTGTCCACGAACATTGTTCAGTATGGAATCAATGCGTTTGGCTTCTATTTCATCTATGTTCGCAGGTGCCGGAGCTTCACTTTGTTCTGTGGCTACCTTCTTCTGAGAAGAGCGCAAGCGGCGAGCTTTCATTCGCAGGATTTCAGCTCGTGAAGGCCGCCTCGGATCTATCTGAGGGATCTTTTCGTGACCTTTGGCCAGGCAGTCCTCCATGGAAACGTCAGCTGGAAGGAAATATTTCTCTTCGGGACCCTGCTTCTGGGGCTCTTCATAATCCATTGGTACAGGTTCTTCACGTCTTGCTTTGATGGGCCTGTCGTGAATGTCGCGATAATATTTATTCAGCTTCTGATTATGATAAGGAACCTGGAATTTCTCGCCACGTAAGATTGCCTCACGATAACGTTTCGTTTTTCTTGGTACACGTTCTTGCACCAATTCACCAACACGATGGTCCATCGTTCCTTTACCCAAATATGGATAAAGACTGTCGCTTTCACGAGCATTTTCGCGGAAACGGTCGAAGGTTCCCTTCTTGTAGCGTTTAGCTTGATGACGAGCCAATGTTGCTACCTCTTTTTGTGTCATAGGTGTAGGTGCCTTGAAGGGGGACTCATCAGCATGGGTGATGAGGTAATCTCGTGAAAGAACATTTGTTGGCAGTAAGTAATCAGCAATTTGAGTGTCAAAGTTGAGCTTCTGACCACCAGCCACTTGGAATTCAGCACCAAGAGAGTTTTTCAAGACTGCTGCTTGTCTTCTTTTTCCTTTGCTCACAGCCCACTGATTGTCCAAGGTTACGCTGTAAGCGCCCTCTTGCAGCCAAATGGCTGTTTCTCTATTGGTCATGAAATCGACTAAACGGCCATTGTAGATTTCCTTACCAGCTGCAATGTCTTTCACTTTTATGTTGATGAGATCTGCCGTTTCACCATAATCATGGCGCAGATTGTAATAAGGTTTACCATCCCGTCGGAAGACCAGTTTGGAGAAACCTAGATTTAGCGTCATAGTCTTGGAAGGTTCCAAGTGTACGTCAGGATGGTCAAAGTCCAACTCAGTTCCTTCACGGCGGAGGACGAGGCGGTAATGACCTGGTTTGATATCCGTCAACTGTGGAGAGTTTGAACGCTCCAACTTGCCAAATCCATCTTGAGTGGTAAATCCATGGCGAACGAGATTTCCTCGCTGATCAAAGAGGAAAAACTCCATCTCCAAGTTTTTCCTGTTCACACCCCAGGTAAAGAGACGCAGTTTCGAGAGCCCTGGTCCTTTGACTGTGTTACGTTGGACAGTCAGGGTACGGGCAGGTGCCTGTCTATCGAGCCAATAAGTGGCTACACCTTTGCCGCCATATTCACCCATGGCAAAATCAACGACAACAGTCCTATCTCTTCTATCAAAGTTTGCATTGGGGCTTTCATAGAAGATTTTCACTCGGCTGTGGAATGAACGAGCAATGGTGTCAAAGATGGGTTTCAAATAACGTGGATTGGGAGCATGCCAGAAGAAACCACCAGTCTTTTCAGCTAAGGTTTTCATAACGGTCAAGTCAACTCTACGGCCAATACCGATTGAATAGATTTCAACTCCTGCTTTGCGAGCAAGGGCTACGATATTGTCAACATTGAGGCGACTGAGCGGTCTTCCTCCGGGATAAACTTGATCAGTGCCATCAGAAACGACAATGAGCGTACGTTTCGAGTTGGCTCGGTGTAGCTGTTGCAGACCAGCAAGCAGACCATCATAAAGTGCTGTGGCACCATAAGCACGCAAGGTGCCCAGAGCACGACGAAGAGCAGGTTTGCTATAGGTCATGGTCTGATGGACCTGCACACCTCTGTGGAAACCAACGAGGCAGGCTTCATCTCTTTCAGCCAATTCCGTCAGAAAGTGATCTACCGACTCTTTCATTTTTTTCAGGTCTTTTTCCATTGAACCTGAATCGTCGAGAACGAGTGATATGGAAAGAGGAGGTACAAAAGGAACGACCTTGAGGTCTCGAACGGGTACCTCTTCTTCTATGACACCAACGTTGTCGCGATTGAGATAGCGAAAATCGAGTTTTCTCGGCGCTTCAATGGTAACGACTGCTTCAATGACAGGAAAAGAATCAGTAATGAAGTCATCGACCTTTACCCGCAGAGCACGGCGGTTGGGATTAAAGACTTTCCCAGCCTGAGAAGGGGTACTAATCGATACTAACAAAGCAGCAACGATAACTAGGAATGTAAACTTACGAAGCATTTTATTCCCTTCAATGGGCTAGGGGTGGAAAGTGCGCTGTTCCATGTTTGGATAGAAGTCGCGCAGCTTTTCATCTGTTCTGTTCAAATAATCACGTGCGTAATAAAGAAGCTTCTGATCGCTCGTCGATGAAGCCACTTTTTTGAAAATGCGTCGAGCAGCTTCGTAGTGACCAGCGTCGAAATTCGTTCTTCCCTTTTTAAAGGCCATCCAGGCATCTCGTTCGGAGCGGATGACAACAGTATGTGGGTTCTGTACTAGTGTATTTTCGTACAGTCGCCAAAGAGTTTCATTCCGCGGATCGAGCTTTACTGCTTCTCTGAAGAGATTACCTGCATCTTCGATAAATCCCTTGGCCAACATCTCTTTCCCACGTTGTACGTACTCTTCTATGGCTTTGCCAGAGTCGATTGCCTGCCTATGTTTTTCCCATAGGTCTTTGTTCGTGGGAGCATATTTGAGCGCAATCTTGTAACTTGCTGCAGCCAAACGATAACGGTGCTCTTTCATATAAGCGTCTGCCCGTTTTTCGTACTCTGAAGCATTGGAAGCGAAAACAGAAGTTACCAGAAGTCCACATAGGGCTACAAAAATGAGTGTCCGTTTCATTAAAACGTTCCTCCTTAAGGTTTCACATCGACTGTGACAAAGTCGGTTGCGCTCGAATTGGTTATTGATTTTGCTTGTACGTGAACGCTGATTAGCTTGCGCTCCTGTACTCGCGCTGGAATCTTCACTATGAGGCGAGACTGACCACTCTGACCTGGTGCCAGAGAGAGTCTCGTAGAGCTCAATGTTGCATGCCAACGACGTTTGCCTCCTCTGATGATGAGAGCAAATGTGTCGTGGACAGTGCCCAAGTTCGTTACGTGCAGTCTTGCTGTAATGAGGCCTGGACTGCGTGTAGTACCATCTTCGTCGAGAACGACGTTCACTTGGAAACGTTTGCAGGTCTTTACATCGAAGGTGACTGCACCAATTTCGTCGCCCCGTTGATTGATTGCCGAGACGGCGAACGGAACGATTTGGCCAATCTTCTGGTCGTCTGGTACACGCAAGCGTCCAGATACCAATCTCGTCTCTCCAGGTGCCAGTGTTGATGGCATTTCTCTGAGGTTCAGCCAAGCAGCTCTGTCGTTGTAGAGAGAGGTGCGGAAACCAACGTGCATTGGTTGCTCCGAACGGTTCGTCACTCTCAAACCAACATCGCAGGCATCGCCTGGAGCGACACGGTATATGCGCTTGACGGGCACTACCTCGAGCTGTACATCTTCTACGATGGAGAAGACGAGATCTGCTTCTGCTCTTATCTCTGGGTGTGTCACTGACACAGCCGTCAAGTGAACCTTCTTGAAGTCGCCAGCTCTTGATTTGACTGAAGGGCGAACATTGATAGGTATCTTGACTGGATTGGAGCCTGCAGGCAATACGACACTCGTTTGAGCCAGCTTCATGTGCCAACCCTTTGGTGGTGGTGACAAGAAGAGGTCGAAGGTGTCGTCTGCATTGCCAATGTTTTTGATGGTGACAAACATTTCTGAAGGCAGCTCACGCGGTGCGTAATAAGTGCGAGTTTCGTCGTTGTTGATTACAGGTTTGGCTTGAACGACCTTCAAATCAGTGACTAGAGTCGTTAGTTTGATACGCTCCAAAGAGTCGAATTCGTCAGCATAACCAACGCCAGCAACGAGTTCAACACGCTGCGCTTTCTTCAAATATAAAGGCGCAGTAACCTTCACAGTTACACGTTGAGGCAAACCAGGTTGGAGGTAGAGACGTTTTGGTTCTGCGTCTACTATCCAGTTTTCTGGAAGCTCTGAAACGATGTCGAAGTTGACCAATTTTCTAGCAGGACCATCGTGACGGAGGGTGAAGAAATATGTAGCTACGCCACCTGGTCGAATTGAGCGTTTGCTGTCTGGCACTCCTACGCTGAGGTGGTTGGGACCAGGATGTACTTTGGCCACGATATCAGGACCAACGAGACAACGGGTCTGGAAAATGGGTTCATGGAAACGACCAGGATCTTCTGCAAAAAAGATACGTACAGAAGAACGAGCCGTCATGGTTTGACCTGTGTAATAGGGCGCAGTAATAGCGTATGTAATGGTTTTCTGCTGACCAGGTTGCAAAAGAACAGAATTGTCAGTGAAGCGCGAAATCCATCCAGAAGGCAGTTTGCGCACTTCCGCAACACGAACTTCTCTTGGCTGATGGTGAAGATTGCGGAATGTAATGCGATAGTGAGCAATGTCACCAGGTTTGATTGTCTGACCAGTCAGTGGTGCAACGACCTTGAGGAACTCAGGCAGTGATTTGTCATCGATGGGTGGTTTGAGAGCAACTTTGGGAGCTTCCAGCTCAAAGGGTTTCAAGCTCTTTTCCGTTGCTGCTTCGAGAATTCTCGTATGGTAGAGCTGAGTTACGAGTAGGTAATAAAGACTCTGGAATACAGTTCTAATTGTTTGGCAGATGGCGTCTTTGTTTCCCTGAGCTTCTTCAGGGTACAATTCTTTGTAGAGGCGGCTTTCAAAGAGAGCCCCCCAGCCTTCACTAGCTCTTTTGTTGCGGCCCAAGACTCGCGCCAAACGCCGGGCCAAGCCAGCGATTTCTTTGCTCTCTAGAGCCAGAGATTTTTTCAATTTGCCCAAAAAGACGGCAAGATCTCCAGAGGATTTCATGTTCCACAAAAACTGCAATGTGCGGCTTACTTCATTGATGAAAAAGATAATCCTATCGAGGCGTTCACGTATTTCGGCAGCCTGTTCAACACCAAGGAAAGTAACCAAGAGGTTTCGATAATAATTTACTCTGAGTAGTTGCTCACTAGTCTGTCGTTGTAGGCGACGATTGGATTCTAGATTGGAGAAACCAATACGAGTGACACCCAAAATCTTTTGATTTACGGCACTGATTTTTTCGGTGATTCGCCCTAAAACGCGGCCTGACTCGTTCATCAGGTCAAAGGCAATCTCTTCCAATTCGTCATCAGCGGGATCACGTTTGGCCAATTTTTCGCTGTCGCGGAGGATGGCCAGTACCTCTTCGTCACCAAAACGTCTGGCATCACGAAGGCTGCGGTTGGCCAAAGCTGCTGAAGAAAGGTATGAACGCCAGCGCAGCAGGGCTTGTTTTCTGCGGAAGGCAAGCAGCAACATTTTTACGAGTGTTTGATGTTGGTGCACGGCCCCTTTCCACTGCGGATTGAGAGTGAGGAAAAATATGCGTTCTTTCGTTGATGAAGAGGCGTGCAGAGACGAACGAACAGCCGCTTGCAGAACTACCTTATAACGTGTGATAGGCGTACCATAGGTCAAATTGGTCAATACCTTGAGTACTCCTT
>CAZXTJ010000299.1:0-9910 GCA_964643655.1 uncultured bacterium | reverse complement strand
CCGCTAGGGGGCCTGTGTGTAGGTGTTGGTCTTGAAGGAGGAGCGCTCACTTCAATTCGCCCACCAGGGCCAATATGAACGACTCTACTAGAGGTAGATGAGCAGGTGCAGCGTGGGTCACTAGCCCAACAGGTGGCGTGGAAAAGGCTCGAACAACGTGTGCATTGATAGGCGTCGCCAGCAATAATGGCTCTTCCACAATGATTACAACGATGAGCTGAACTCACTTTTTCCAGCCTTCCTAGATTGTTACTGCTGTACTAAGCATAGCGAACACACAGTGGGCACGGCAATCCTATCTACTAGCTATCCTTGCGTTAAAGAGTAAATGGCGCTACACTCCTTTTCCCCATGTAATAATGGAGCGGGGGAGTAGAAGGAGAATAGCTCTATGGGCAAACTTCTGTGGGCCCTTCTCACAGTCATTTGCTGCGCCAATGCCCTGCATGCTGGAGCGCCCAATAGTTCCTTCCTAATAATTTACACAAATGACAGGCATGGTTATCTCCAACCAGCACAACATCCGGTCACAGGTGAAGCTGTCGGCGGTGTAGCCCACGAAGCTACTCTCTTGCGTAAAGTTAGAAGAGCTGCACGAAGAGAGAAGATCCCTGTACTGACCGTAGATGCTGGTGATCTATTCCAAGGTACACCCGTCGTCAATGCCACCAAAGGCAAATGTATGGTCGATGTGTACAACAAATTGGGCTATCACCTCATTACTTTTGGTAATCACGAGTTTGATTATGGCCAAGAGATACTCCTCCAGAGGATGAGAGAAAGCCGCTTCATTTGGGTTTCTTCAAATATTGAGTCTTCATATTTGGGCCAGCATTTCGTTCCCTACGTGACCTATGACTTGGCCGGTACGAAGATAGCCTTTCTTGGCATAACAACGATTACAACTCCCAATATCACCTATCCAAAAAACACTGAAGGTATAGTCTTCAAGGAACCTCGAGAAGTTTTACCTCCGCTCATTGAGCGTTTGAAGCGTGATAGCGGCGTAAAAGTAGTTGTTTTGCTCAGCCATATGGGAAACCAGAGTGACGAATGGTTGGCGCGACGAGTTGAAGGAATTGATCTCATAATCGGTGGTCATTCTCATACACGCCTTCTGGAGCCTGCCAAAGTTCGTAATACATGGATTGTGCAAGCTTCCTGCAACAGTCGATACGTTGGTCTGGCAAGAATTACTTTGGGGGCCGATGGCACAGTGCAAACCATCAGAGCCAAACTTCGCGAAGTGTTACATTCGCTGTACCCGGCAGATGCTGATGTGCAGAAGATAGTCGAATCATACACGCAAGATTTGGATGTTCGTCTCGATGAAGTCGTTGGAACGACGACAGCTCCTATTTTACGTGGTTTTACTGGCATAGATTCGCCCATGGGTATCATTTGTGCTGACTCTTATCGAGCTGCCACAGAGACTGAGATTGGCATTATGAACGTTGGTGGTGTAAGAGCGGGATTAAATGAGGGGCCCGTCACAATGCGCCAATTGATGCTCATTTCACCCTTCCAGAATTCTGTTGTCAAAATGAACTTGCTAGGCAAAGATTTGCACAATTTGATAGAACGCTCTCTCTCAGGCATTTGGCATGAGATACCTGAAGACAAGAAGCAAATGTGGAAAGAAGCAGGACGCGGAAAGATAGCCGGTAAGATCCCAGGTAAAAGGAAGATAGGTTTTCTTGTGGGAGCTGGTTTGAAGTATTCATTTGATACTTCTCGGCAGCCTGGGCAAAGGCTGCTAAAAGTAGAAGCTCTAGGAAAACCACTCGAAATGGAGCGAAAATATTCTGTCTCTATGAACAGTTTCTTGGCCTTCGGCGGTGATGGTTTTGCCGAATTTACGCGGGGAACTGAGATAATCGATACAAAAATTAATGATTCCGATGCTTTACGGCTCTATTTTCAACAAAAAGGCACTGTTTCGCCACCAACAGAGGTGTCGGCAGAAAATCTGACAGTACAAATCAGCAGTGAAGGCAGGTAACCTGCCCTCGCGGGAGGTTCAGTGAAAAGCAAGATATTTGCTGTATTAGTTCTCTTTCTTCTTACAGCTATTACCCTGACTGCAGCAGAACGCAGTTTTATCATTATGCATTCCAACGACCGTCACGGTTACGTGGAAGCTCGCAAGGACCTGAACACAGGTAAACCAGTTGCCGGTTTAGATGTAGAAGCAACGATGATAGGTCAGATTCGCAAAGGAGCTCTCAAAGAGGGAATACCAACATTGCTCGTAGATGCAGGCGACTTTTTCCAGGGAACACCTGTAGTCAATGAGACCAAAGGTGAAGTCATGATCAGAGTCATGAATGAGCTGCGTTATGATTTTGTCACTTTTGGCAATCATGAGTTTGACTACGGTTGGCAGAATTTAAAAAAACGAATGGATGAAAGTCGTTTTTGGTGGCTTTCTTCAACGGTTAGTGCTCCTTCACTCGGTGCTCGCTATCGCCCCTACTTGACTTGGTCAGTGGCTGGAACCAAGGTTGCCTTTTTGGGTGCCACGACAGTTACCACTCCAGAAAAACAACTCTCCCAAAGAATTGTTGGTATGACTTTTCGATCGCCATATGAGGTCTTACCACCACTCGTCGAAAGGCTCCGAAGACTCCACGGAGTGAAAATCTTCATCCTTCTCAGTCATTTGGGCCATTACGAAGATGAAAAATTCGTTCGAGAGCATCAGTGTTTCGACATAGTCATTGGTGGTCACTCTCATACCGCCCTAATGACACCAATAAAAATTGGTAAGACCTGGATATGTCAAACAGGAGCCTCATCCCGCTTTCTTGGTGTGATGCGCGTCGATGTGAATAAAGATGGAAACATTGAGCAGTTCAAGTCAGAGCTTCGTGAGGTCGATCGCACGAAATACCTTCCAGACGCCAAAGTTGCCAAGCTCGTAGCCTCCTATACGGACGAAATCGATAAAAGGCTCAGCGTTGTCGTTGGCCATGCCCCTACGGACATCCGCAAAGGAGTCAGTGGTGGTTATTCTCCCATGGCACAAGTTGTGGCTGAATCCTTTAGAGTAGCCGCTAATGCCGACATTGGATTGATGAACACTGGAGGTACGCGAAGAGGCATTCTCAAAGGTGAAGTTCAATTGAAAGAAGTTCAAACTGCTGTGCCTTTTCGAAATTATGTCGTCAAACTCAAAATGACTGGTCGCCAAGTAAAGGGATTGATAGAAGAAGCTGTGAACGGTCCGTACATGCCAATCCCTGCTGACAAGCAAGATTTGTTACGCCAATATGGCATTCATGACTTTGCAGGTCTCGTTCCTCAGCGAGGACATGTCGGTTTTCTCGTTGGTGGAGGCGTACAATTTGTTTATGACCCACGTTTGCCCATTGGTAAACGTCTGCTTTCATTTAAGTTGCATGGCAAAGCAATTGAGCCTGAGAAGGTTTATACGGTGGCTACAAATGACTTTCTCGCCGATGGTGGCGATGGTTTCGAGGAATTCAAAAAGGCAATCTCTCGTGAGGAGCTTGGCATTCTCGACGCTGACGCTCTGCGGGCTTACTTTGAGAAGAAGAAGGTTGTCCATTGCCCACAGGAGGCCTCAGCCGTCAACCTTAGCTTTCCAACGGTGGCTGCAAAAGTTAGCCAGTAAAAAAAAAGCCCCGCCTCCTTTTGGGAGGCAGGGTTCCTCGGGGGGTGCTTGAACTGTAGCCGGAGGTAGCATCCTAAGTGTTAGTTAGGTGCGTTCGTGAGAAGTAAATACAATGGCCGTGCCAACATGATTTTGTACAGCAAAAGCCCCTTTAATACAGGGTTTTGTTTTTTAAGGCTATTTTGGAACGTGTAAAAATGTGTCTCATTCGAGACACTGCTGTCTCAAAGGATACATGAGTGCTTGAGACAACAACACAACCTGGTATTCATGCGGCAAGTCTCTTGTAAGGAGGAAAGTAGTGTTCCTTGTGGAGGAGGGCTCAAATGAAGCACTGTCCAAACTGCCAGGTTGATTTTGCAGACAAATTTGAAGACTGTTTTCAATGTGGAGCTGAGCTCAAAGATGGTGGAGTAGAGCAAAATGAGGAACAGTCTGAGGCAGTTGCCAAAGCTGAAGCCAAAGCCGAATTGGAAGCTAGAGGATTGCTCGAAAAAGTAAAGACTGGAGCAGTCCTCTTTCTTGTTCTTTCTGTAATGGCCCTAGGATTGTCCTTTGCCTTGGATCCTACACTGGAGATTAAAAAACAATGGGTCATTCTGCACCAAGAATCACAACAGACTACACTTTTGAGGCAAGCAGGGGCTCTTCGTAGTGCTGCCGAATGTGACAGCTTGAGAGAAGAGACAGGATTGGTTTTGCCAAAACCTGGTCCTGGTGAAATGGTCGTTTATTATCCAATCACATCTAAAAAAGCTATTCCCACTTATAAACCACTAATTGCTGACGTTAGGCATGAAGGTGGTGTGATTTACGTTTCTATTGGCCGATCAGCTGAAAAGGTATCGCCCCTTCTTCGAGTTCTAGGTGCAGCCATGCAGGGAATGATGGGCGATAGGAAGATGCCTACTGTTCAGTTTGTCGTCACTGCTCTAGTCGAAGTAGATGAAGGGGTTATCAAATTTCGCGCACCAAAAGATCTTGGCATTGACGAAGACGAGCAAACGGTGGATATAGCACTCGATTACAGCAAAGAGTTAACCACCGGCTGGACCAAGTCTTTCCTCTGGTATGTCGTTGCCGGTGGTTTGGCTCTGCTCATATTTACGATGGTTTTATTGAAGTTCGCCTGATCCGATGCCTTCCTTTTCCCATCGCTTCAATTTTCGATACAAGGTCGAGTAATTGATATCCAGGATGCGAGATGCTTTGCTTTTGTTACCACCGCAGGCTTTGATGACAGCAAAAATGTGTTCTCTCTCAGCATCAGCCAGAGAGATGAGTACATTCTTGTCAGATGGCGCTGCCACAGGTGCCATTGGCTGCGGTAAACCAATATTCTCTACAGGCTCCCGCCGTCCAAGGTGACCAAAGGCATTTGAGGTCAATAACTCTTCTTCCCGTAAACTGACGGCACGCTCAATTTCGTTTTCCAACTCTCGAACATTTCCAGGCCAGTTGTAGTTAGCAAGACATTCCAAGGCAGAATTAGCGAGGCGTTTTTCAGGTACACCATAAGCTGCGCAGTGAAGATGGAGGAAATGTTTGGCTAGGTGTTCCACGTCGCCCTGTCGATTGCGCAGCGGTGGTAACATAATGGGTACCACATTGAGTCGATAGAAAAGGTCAGCGCGGAAGACGCGTTCTTCAACAGCTTGTTCAACATTGCGGTTGGAAGCAGCTATCACCCGAACATCGATTTTGCGTGGCTGAGTTGCACCGACTGGCTGAACTTCTCTTTCTTGCAATACACGCAAGAGTTTTCCTTGCAGATCAAGAGCCATTTCAGTGATTTCATCCAAGAAGATTGTGCCACCATTGGCAGCTTCGAAGAGTCCTTTTTTAGAGGCTACAGCACCAGTAAATGCGCCTCTGACGTGGCCAAAGAGTTCACTTTCTAGCAGCTCTTTGGGGATAGCGGCACAGTTGACTGCGACGAAAGGTTTATTGCGTCTCTTGCCATTGAAATGAATGGCCTTCGCAACGAGTTCTTTACCAGAACCTGTTTCTCCAGTGATCAAAACGGTGGTTTCATTAAAGAGAACTTTTCGTACAGTTGCGAATACATTCTGCATCTGCGGAGATTTTCCAGCCATTTTGCCAAAGGCATACTTTTCATGAAGTGCCTCATGGAGCATCTTGTTCTCGCGTCTGAGCTCGAGACGTTCCATGGCTCTCGTTACAGCAGCAACAGTGTCCGTCAACAAAGTTTCTTTGAGAATGTAGTCGAATGCACCTTCTCGGAAAGCTTGTTGTGCTGTCTGTACGGATGGATTAGCAGTGATGATGATGAAACCAGTTTCAGGTCGAAGTCTTTTCGTTTCGCGAAGAAGTTCTAGACCATCCATAGCTGGCATAACGATGTCACTGATAACCAAATCAAAGTTTTCTGCTGACAAAAGATCCAAGGCTTCGTTGCCATTGGCTGCTTGGGAAACGTCATGTAGTTCGTCAGTAAGAAGATCCGCCAATGGAATCCTGATACCTGCACTGTCATCTACAACAAGGATGCGAGCCATTTCAGCTAACCCTTTCAAACCCCTCGAACAAAGAAAGTATTGGCATTTTGTTTTTTATCGTTCTTTTGACAAGTTCAAAGCTGCCAATCGTTGCACAATGCACACACTGTGCCAACATATGCGATCTTTGCAATAGTGGGCCAAATGCCCATTATTGGCAGGATTAGCAAAAAGCAATGGCTGAAAAGTGCAATATTGCACCTTTCAAATGTGCGAAAACGCACAGAGAGCCAGATAGATGGCTTATTGCAATCCCCTTGATGCATTGTACATAGCAATAGTATTGCAAAATGAGATTGCAAAAATCAATAGTATTGCAAAACGCAAGGCTTGACCGGTGGGTGCTGTAGTTTTCTATCCTGAACAATGAGAAGGGCAGAAAATTGAGCAAGATACTCATCGTTGAGTCAACAGGTTTCCTCTGTCGCCTCCTGGCTAAAAGTATAACGGAAAATGGCTATGCTGCAATGGTTGCCAAGAGTGCCAAAGAGGCAATCGAGCGTGTTGGTAAATCTGCTCCAGCTATGGTTCTGTTAGACCTAGAGTTGAGGGCCAAGAGCAGCCCTGAGCTCATATGCAAAAGGTTGCGAGCTGCAGGTGGTAGTGATTTACCCATCTATCTAGTAACATCCAAAACTGACAATATGGATAAACGAGTGAAAAAGTATGGTGCTTGTGGATATTTCCGAAAACCATTGAGCCCCAAAGACTTTTCTCAGTTTTTGGCAGGTCTGACTCCTGAAGAAAAGACCCCATCAAAGGAGCCAACAAAGGCGTCAGAAGCTCCAGAGGTACCTGAGATTGAGGAACCGAAAGAAGTACCGACGGTGTTAGTGGCTCCTTTAGCTGATGAGCACCTTTGCCGCGTATTAGTCGTACAAGATGAAGGTGACTTGTGTGCTGAACTCAAGGCCTGTGGTGATGTCATGGAGTTCTGTTGTGCGCAAACCATGGAAGCGGCCATCGAGATAATCCAAGACAAACGTCCCTGCCTGCTGATTTTTGATATGGATTGGAAGAGTAGTTCAGCTGAGGAAGCTTGCTTGATGCTCTCTCAATGGGACATGAAGCACATTCCAACAGTTCTGATTTTGTCATCCTTGGAGGATGCAGAAGAGATTAGTTCAAGAATGGGAGCAGAGGCTTATCATTTGAAGCCAATATCTGGTCTCTTTGTTTATTCTTGGCTCGAGCAGAAGCCAAGATTTTTGATCAACTATCACAAAAAGTAGAAGTCTAGGCAAAGCTCTCCGCTAATAGGCTATTTTGCAGACTACACACCGTGATACAATTGTCATCCGAGAAGGATGGTTATGGTAGACGAAAAGATCATCAAAAAGGCTGAAAAAGCCCTCTTGTTAAAAGATCCTGAAAAGGTCAAAGATGGCTTACGTTCTCTTGGTTCAGATACTAGTGAAGCAGCACTATCCATCTATTTGAAAGCTTTTGAACACCGTTTTTGGATGGTTCGCGAAATGGCTGCCGTCCTGATGAGTTCAATAGGTGTTCCTGTTCTAGGCTTCATTCAGAGTCAGATGGACAAGCTTACGCCTGATCAAGCATATTGGGTCGTGCAGGTGTTGGATAGGATAGGCCCTCCAGGATTACCTTTGCTCATATCCTTTTTGCGTACTCCTGATAAAGATGTGAGAAAAGAAGCCATAACCAAACTTGGACGCCATGACGCTCCAGATATTTTGCCAGCCCTCATTGAACGTTTGGATGATCCCGTATGGATCAATAGGCAACAAGCTTCTCTCGTTTTGGAAGCCAAAGCAGGGACATTGCCAGTCATCGAGGCAATTCAAGAGGCACTACAACAAGGCTCCGAGAATCTGACTTTCTGGGTTTTGCGCATAATGAGCCGCCTTATTGGTTCTGACCCCAACAATCCGGTACATGCTTTCTTGCAGCATCCCAATATGAGGATTCGTTGCGCGGCTTTACAGGCTATGGGCCATATGGTCGACGAGGCTTCCATTCCTATTCTCATAAGCCATTTGAATGATCCATCTTGGATTGTGCGAAAATCCGCTGCTACAGCGTTGATGGAGCGTGGGCAAGATGCAGAATCTTTCTTGAAGGTCGCCTTCAAGGACGGTTCTCATGACATGAAATATTGGGCCATTAAAATTATGGCTCGCTTGACTGGCGCCTCCAAAATCAATACTTATCGTGGTTTCATTCATGGACAGGTCGAAGAGCTCAAGTTTTATGGAATGCAGGCTTTGGCTGAGATACAAGCTCCTGAAGCCATAAATCTGTTGATTGATTGTTTCCGAGACCGTTCGTGGGGTGTACGCAAATTTGCTTCTGAGCAATTGGCAATCCTCGGCAATGCGGCCATTCCAATGTTGCTCGATAAAGTTGGTTCTCCTGAAGACGATGTCAAATACTGGTGTATTCGCACTTTGGCAGACATGGGACATATTGCTTCTGGTGCCTTGAAAAATCTCATTACTTCAGCTGACAAAGATACGCGAAAATATGCATTGGGTGTCCTCAATCCACCTGTTCCAGACGAAGTTATGGCAGGTTTGATCAAAGTCCTCGACGACCAAGAGGCTGCATTACAGAAGTTGGCTGCTGATTTGATGCAGGCACAGGGTGTCTCTTCTTCTCGTTTCCTCGTTGCTCAGCTCTTTTCGGACAATGTGAACAAAAGGTATTGGTCCAGAAAAGTAATAGTTGGTTTGGGTAATCAGAATCTGGACGAAATGCTAGATTGGTTGGAAGAAGCTGAAGACATGCGCAAAAAAGCGGCAGGTTATTTTGCTTCTGCACCAGGGTTTGAGCTCGTTCAGACTCTCAATGGTCCAATGGAAGACTTAAAAGAGCGAGTTGGAGCAGCTGCCGAAGATGAGAGCGACGGCGATCCATTTGCAATGTCAGGTATTTTTGATCCTGGCATGGATGGTTTGTTCAAACCCGATGCTGGTCAGTTTGGCGGTTCTAGCTCTTTTAAAGTACCTCAACCTGGTCCAAAGGATAGCCCCATTAATTTGGGTAATACTGGTGCTTTTAACGTATCAAACACTGGTGTTTTCAATGTAAATAATACGGGTTCTTTCCATGTCGATGGCGCAAAGCCAATGACTGGAACGGAGCTGGACCATTTCCTCAATCTTCTCAAAGAGATGGATGGCTCCGATTTGCACATGAATCCTGGAAGTAAACCAGTAATCAGGATTCATGGTGAGTTGATTATTCTCGAGGACTACGACGTTCTCACTCGTTCAGCCACTGAGCGAATGCTTCAGGTTCATCTCAGTGAAGATCAGCGTCGTAAGCTCGAAAGAGACTGGGCGCTGGACTGTTCGTACGAGATAGACGAAGTTGCCCGTTACAGGGTCAATTTGTTCCGACAGCGTCGCGGACTCAATGGTGTTTACCGTATCATTCCCACCAAGATTCCATCCTTCGAAGAGTTGAAGATGCCACCTGAGGTATTTAGCCGCTTCTGTCAGCTAAAGCAGGGAATAGTCCTCATTACAGGGCCAACGGGGTCAGGTAAATCCTCGACACTCGCTTCTATGATCGATCATATTAATCACACTAGGCAAGAACACATCATAACTGTCGAAGATCCTATTGAGTTTGTTCACACTCATAAAAAATGTCTCATATCTCAGCGCGAAGTTGGTCATCACTGTCGCTCATTTGCCGACGCTCTGCGTTCTGCTTTGCGTGAAGATCCTGACATCATTCTCGTAGGTGAGATGCGTGACCTTGAGACTATCTCATTGGCTATTAC
>CAZXTJ010000298.1:0-10025 GCA_964643655.1 uncultured bacterium | reverse complement strand
GATTAAGGCGTATGAACACATATTGCCCTCAGATTTATATCCGTCATTTTTTATTTTCTTTGATACGGATCCGGGAGATATTGACATTAATATTCATCCTACAAAAACTGAAATAAAATTTGAGGATGAAAGATCTGTCTTGCTCAGAGAGTTTTTTACAGTCTCGAGTTTCCAGTTCAACAATGTTTTCTAGATCGTTGAGCTCTGTAAGACATTTGTCCTGCTCTGCTGAGGTGTAGCCAAACATGAGCATAGAGTCTTTAAAAGAGGTGAGCTCTTCATCACAGATGGCTCCATCTTTTTTGGCAGTATTGGCCAGAGCCCGCAGATAGAGCTCGTGGAAGAGTTTCATTTCGTTGGCAATACCAGCTGCTCGCTCACCCGTTTCAGCGCATTCAACGAAATAGTCTTGAGCGTACTCACCAAGAGTGCGTGTGGAATAGTAGTTAACGCCACCAGAAAGAAGTATACCCACACCAGGAATGAGCTTGATGAGTTTCCGTTTGAAGAAACGTTCACCCAGCTTTCGTCCCACCTTAATGAGCAGTTTACGTGACACATGTTTGGTGCCAATCATCCCCATCAGTTTGGTCACTTCGCGGGTGGGATTGCCTTTTCCCTCTTTGGAACCTACAGCGGCCAGAAGACTTACAGCCTGCTTTTTCCTATCTTCTCGTGATACATCTTGGCCATAGAGATAAGCCAAACGCATGAGCATTGATAGGTCTTCCCTGAGTGTAAGTGCAAAATCAGCACCAACAGCCGCTATAAAAGTGGACCAACCAGCGAGGGGCAATATGTCAGGTATTGCAGCTCCGCCACCGATGATTGCCGTCTTTTTGCAGGCCTCACCTATTATCTGCTCAGCCACTTTGTCTCGATATAACTCAAGGTCTTTGTCCATCAAACCTTGAACTTCAGCTTCCAACCCATCTAATGAATTAAAGATGGAATCGAAACTACGAGCTGTTGCATCTTCGACTGATTTATTTATTTCATCCCAGGGGATCTTGAACATTGGTGGCCTCCAGAAAACGCCAAGAACCTGTTAATACAGGCCTTCTTTCTTGTGCGAAAAGGTACCTTTGAGTTCGAGCACCGTCTTGATACAAGTTTTGAAAACTGCTGCCGTAAAGGGTTTATTGATAAACCCAGAGCAGCGCATGGATGGATCAACAGCACGACCAAAGACGTCCTCATCCCTATCAGAAGTCATGAAAACGACTTTCTGAGTCGGTTTGATTTCTTTAATCTTCTTGAAGGTCTCGATGCCATCCATTTCAGGCATATATATATCCAAAAATATGAGATCAAAACTGCGTTCGCGAAGAACTTCAAGTGCTTTCACGCCATTTTCCACAGCGACAACACTATGTGACAAATCTTCTGCGAAGTCAGTGACTGTCTCACGCATGATTGCACTGTCATCCACTATCAGGAACTCGTACCCCAACGGTAAATCCTTCCTCGTATCGGAGGTGCGCTGAACATCTCGTTCCATGGCGCTATACCTCGTCCTCTCTATATATTAACTCTTCTTATCACTTTTTGTCTTTTTTGTCTTTTTATCCACTTTGGGAGCATCTTTTAGCTTGGCCTCGAGAACTGGAATCACCTCAGTAAATCCTGGCTGAATGAGTTTGTGCCTTCCTATGGCAACCTGTTGTCCCCATTTTATCAACTCAGCTATCTTGACAAATCCTCGTGGATGGGTCAAAAAGGCACCAACGGGGATTTTCACCACCAGAGCGATTAGCTTGCGATAAGCTTCGACGAACTCTTTGGCTCTTTCCCAATAGTTTGGAGAATAGTGAATGACCCGTATTTGTCCTTCGATGAGCCAACTCTGAGACTGACCGCTCTCGAGGAGTCCTCGCTTGATTGCTTCTAGGCGTGAGACTATACGCCTCACCTTTGCATATCCAACGAGTTTCTTCTTGGTTTCTTTCTTTTCAGGGCTTGCTTTGGCGGCTTTTTTTTCCTTTGCTTGGCATAAAGGAGCCAATTGGCCTGCAAGAGTGCCAACGAGGAAAAAAGCGAGAATCTTGAAGAACTTCACCAAGGGTCCCTTTCTTACAATGGATCGTCTTCAATGGTAGCACATTGGCTACCTTTCATTCATTTTGGCCACTGAGTATAATGAGCAAAGCCTACTTCTTTAGGGAGGATTTTATGGCTCGTAACGAGTTGAACATAGTCTTCAGGTTGTTATGGTTCTACTGCATAGGCTTGTGGTTAGGCACTTTGTGGCTCTTGGGTGCCTGGGTTTGCTGCGTCACAATCATCGGTTTGCCCTTGGGGATGTGGATGGTTGAGACAGCCCCTTCAATAATGACTCTCAAAGACGAAGACCGATATGGTGTCATCAAAGTTGGCGATAAGACAGCCTACTACCTCAAAAAGGCTGAGGACGCGCCTTTTATCCTACGGCTTTTATGGTTCATACTCGTAGGTTGGTGGTTTGGGCTAGTTTGGATAAAACTTGCCTTCTTTGCAGCTCTCACTTTCATTGGAATACCAGTCTCCTTTTGGATGATAAACAGGCTACCTTTTGTAATGACCCTCAAAGAGAGTTAGGCTCTACCAAGTGAAGATACATCGCGTTGCGCACGCATTACGCCACAGCTCACCACAAGAACGCACCAAAGCGATGGCAGCACTATCGCGGGTGGCAGATCTGTGGGCTTTGCACTCTTTGCGCGCTGCTTTGAGCGATGAAAAAGACCCAACTGCTCATAAAGCGGCGTCAAGGGCTGTTGCTGCTTGTGAAAACCTGCTTGTAACACGCATTCTCAAGAGGATTCCTGGTCTGCAAAAAGGTAGCGCCAACACTCAACAGGCAATTATTGCAGCCTTGTCTTCACCTAAGGCAAATGTTCGAATTGCAGCAGTGCGCTCTATTGCCATGGCCAAAAATGTTGGCGCCATCGAAATGTTGATGAGATTAGCAAAGAAAGACAAAGATCCTGATGTGATCATTGTCTGCCTAAAAGCTTTGGGCATGATGGGCTCTAAACGAGAAGCTTTTTTTATCCTTAGCTTTTCGAACCACCAAGAAAAACATGTACGCTCAGCAGCTCTGCTCGCTTTAACTATGATAGGAAAGAGTTTCACCTGGAGTCTTGTCGTTGGTTTGGCAGCTTCTGCACGCAACCACTTGGCTCGTGAATCACTCTCCTTTTTGACATCTTGCGGAGAAGAACACCTCAGCCGCCTGCTTTCATCCATGTTGTCATCAGCAGATGCCAGAGCAGCCATTTCTGCCATGGAGTGTATCGCTTTGCTTGGTGATAGCCCTTATATGCTTCTTTTGGGGCCGACACTCAATCACCACAAAGATCAGGTACGCCACAAAGCTCGCGAGATTGTCACGCGTCTCGCCATGTCTGGTGTACAGGCAGCACATCAACTGCTTGCTAGTTCACCATCAAAAACGACACCACCTCTTTCAACAGTACCTACTGGTGCTAAAAAAGGACCTGTGGCCATCTCTGTTCCAGCTCCTCCTCCTCTACCTCCAGATATGGCAGCACCAGCTTCCCTCGATGAGCAGTTGGGCATTATGGGAGCACAACCACAAACTCCCTTTGCAGCAGGTGATGCAGCTGTTCCCGTTCCACCTAGTTTGGCTGCACCTCGTCGTGTCAGACCACCATCAAAAGTCGCACCCACTGCAGTTGCTTTTGCTACCCTGGCAGCAACAACAGCTCAGGCTGAACCAACTCCAAGTGGCATAATCAATGCCGAATCGCTGAAGTCCTCGCAAATTTTGAATTACCCTTGGCTTGGTGCTGGTTCTGAAGGCGCGGAACTGCAATCAAATGACCTCTATGACCTGGACAACTCCTTCTCTGATGGTTCTGCTCCAAGGGCTCCTGTAGATATACCACCTAGTCCAATAGAACCCATGGTTGGCGAACCACGCTCTTATGCTCCCAAGGCAGAAGAGAAAAAAGCTGCAGAAGCAAGAGCCAAAGAGTTTTTGGCAGATGCGGAAATGTCGCCTCTGACAGACTCCTGCATATCTGTCTCCCTAAAAGACGCAAAAAAGCGAATTATGTCGCAAACGAGCGAGCTGAAGATGCCTGCAGTCAAAATCCAAGGAGGAGAAGAGTCGACGACCTTTGACCAAATGTTGGCTGCTGGTGCTCTCTTTTCAGGCCTATTACTTTATGGAGGCATCTGCTCAATCTATGTGGCTGCTCTGTATTTCATCCATGTTGCCGTTCGTCGCGGATCTGCAGCTGATCCCTTGTGGATGGGCGTTCCCATTGCAGTCATCATTCTTACGTCATACATTGTTTGGCCCAAAGGAAAGAGGCTCTGTTGGACCTGGTTGCCCCGAAAGTCTCACGACAAATTCCACCGGACAGCCTCTTCTGCGGCCCAACGAATGGGAGCAAAACCTATCAATGATGCCATCGTCGTCCCTGATGGGACTATTGATGTGCTCACACTCACTTCCATTCCCCTCTTACCTCTTGCTTCTGGCGACGTAATAGCTGTTGGAGCTCTCGTTCTTGAATATCTATCCACTCATGAGTTGAAAGTGCTCTTGGGACGAGCCTTTGCGCTGCGCAGGGTGAGAGGCTCCTTCAGTCGTTGGTATTTGACTGCTTTCATGCAAGATCTGGAAGGAATGGGAAGAGTCTACGCAGGTGCCCTCAGCCCAATTGGTTGGTATATTGCAATCCTGAAGCGGCTCTTCACATCGTCCTTGGCACCTAGTCTGCGCCGTGAGGCCCTAGAAGCAGACCAACATGCCGCAGAAGGATATGGAACCAACATCTTCGCTGAAACGCTAACCTCTTACATCGTGGTGTCTCGAATACAAGAGAGATTCTTGCAGAACTTCATCAGTGATGGCTCGAGAAAAAGTGCTCGAGTCAAAAACATATATTCAGCTGTGGCCAAAGCCAACGTTCGTCGCTTCGAAAAAGAGGAAAAACGAGTTCATGATGAGCTCATGAACGCTACTACAGGTATCTTTGATACTTCTCCCTGCCTCACAGACCGCCTCGATGCAGTTGAGGGTGGAGAACCAAGGCGAACCAATGTTCGCCGCCCAGCTTGGACTCTCTTTGATGGGCGTGAGGACATAGAAAAAGCTATGAGCGAAGAATTGTGGCAGAGCGTAGGGGCGTGACCTTATTGGTCTCCACCTAATCTAGCACGGACTACTCGACCCGATTGACTCACTGTTCCATCAGACATTGTTTCAGCAGCAACAAGGTCAATGTCGATGACGCCATCAGCAAGAGCAGAAATGTCCACAGACAATTCAAAGGTACCATTTGCATCAGCCTGAGTTTCAGCCGTAACAGAACCTTGGGCTTTCACCACAATCTGATCTCGAGGGGTATATTGGTCTTGAACGGTCCCTCTAAAAACTACTGCATTGGCATTTGTGTAATAAGTCTCATTGGGGCTGAAAGGAACAAATCCCTGCAGTTCATTCACCTTTATTTGTGTCACATTGACAGTAGGTGGAGTGAGATCGTAAATGATGTTCACACCGGCAGAAGCCGAACTCACATTGGCTCCACCTGGCCCCATATTTATAGAGGCAATAACTACTTGAACATTGTGGGGCCCTTCTTGATTGAAACCAACGGCCACTTGTCCAGAACCACCTGTTGCCAAGAACATACTGAAACTAACGTCACCACCAATAGATGTAGCAACAAATCGCCCATTGGTCGCATCTGAAGTGAATTGCAGAGGAATGACCTGTTTGTTCGTTCGCCAAGGGTCACCACCAGCTTGCGTGGGTGAAGATATTGTCACTGCACCAACTGTTGGAGGAGGAGTCTGTTGAGCCGAAACACAAGAAACGGCACAGAATGAGACTAACAAAAACAAAAGAAAATTATAGCGCATGGTCGACCTCCCGGTCGTTCCAATCCAGTCCATATATATTAAATGATTTGAGTTTCAGCCCCATGTGTCAAGTCTGACAAAAACCTCCGCGCTGTCGGCAAACTTCTTGCACGGCAATCAATGACTGAGGAGGTAGCTATGACTCTTTTACTCATATTTTTGCTTCTTGCTACACCAACTCTTGCCCAAGAAGATGACTTGATTTCTCTTCTTGGAAACCAAACTAATAACGACTTAGAGGCAAGTGACTGGGGTGACATCGAAGCCCCACTAGAACCAACGAACGAGGACTTTTTGAAGAAGACTGAAGAGCATTTGAAAAATGCCTTCACTGAATTCAATCTCATCGTCCGTTATGCAGACACTGATGAAGTGGAAACAGACACTGGTACAGCTTTTCGAATCTGGTCACGAGATAGAGATGCCAATGGTTACAAAGATAAATACAATGTGATGACCAATGCGGCTCGTAGACTGCAAAGCGCTATGTATGGAGCAGACAACCACTTGACGATGATCCGCAGGGAGCTGAGCCGGGAGCTCTCAAAGAGCACAGTGAGTGTACAAGCTCTCGATGACTATTGCGAACTCACTCGTCTCAACACTTTGCTCATTGTTCTGGAACACTGGTGCTCCTTTCGCAATATTCGTTATGACAAAGGTTATTGGCGAGTCTTCAATTCCTCTGAACCTCCCTTTCCCATCAGAGATTCGCATGAGACACCGCTCAATTGCGGTCGCTCCTTTTGGGTGTTCCCCCATTCAGAAGAGCGATCTTATTCGAAAGAGTGTCAGAGCTTTTTTGCCTCTCCCCTTCCTCGGAAGTTGACTTTATATATTCATCGCCAACTGGCAGAGGCTGAGGAGTCCTTACAGGCCCTTTGCACAATGGAAAAGAGCCTTCTCCCTTCCCCTCCAACTTTGGCAAAAACACCCAAAAAACTGCAGTTTGATAATTGGCAGGAAGAGGAGTTTTCACGCCGTATCAAAGCTGAATATTGTGATTTCATCTTTGCCCAGGCTCATGCATTGGCCTTGCTCAACAAAGCTGTGGCGCGAATGTCCATCTGCGCTACTTACTGGAAGGAACGACGCATTCCTCGAGCCTGGCAGGCAGAAGGAACACAACAGCAGGGCTGCTTTAAACTGCTTCCCCGTTTCCAAGACTTATGCGACTGGGCTGAGAATGCCACTCTCAACTATGGCGATGAGCGGATTTTTTATTTCTCACCCACCTCCTTTGGATCACTGAAAAAGCCTTTTCCATATGACGAAGCGGAGTTCTCTCAACTCAACGTTGTCACATTTGTAGACTAAAACATCCTAAGAAAACTGGACCAGTTTGCCCCATTTCATGGCAGAGTTGTGCTGCAAAACGGGACATCCACTTAAGACATTGTCATGAGCCAGTTAGGAATCTATTGTGATGACATGGGTGTTTTACATTCGTATACGAAGTCTGCAGTTTTATCACTGCTATTTGCATTCTTGTTGAGCCTTGCAGTTTGTCAGGCCTCCACAGCACTGACAGATGAAGAGAAATCCTGGCTCAAAAACAATGTCAACTCTTTCGAGTTGTGGTTCAATCCATCTTTCCCACCATTAGAGTTTGCCGACGAAAAAGGAACATTTATAGGGATTGGCGCAGATGTCATCAAGCTCGTAGAAGAGAAGCTCGGCATCAGTTTCCCAAAACGTGTTTGCAAAGATTGGAACAAACACCTTGCAGGCCTAAAAAGTGGTGACTGCGCCATTGCTCCAACAATTGTTTTCACTGAAGAACGCAGTAAATACGCCTTTTTCACCTCTCCCTACGCCCGCGTGCCTGTCGTTATCATTGGTACCAACAGTTTGGACAATAATCTCACGCTGGCTGATCTTGCTGGGAAGAAAGTGGGAGTTGTTGCTGGATTTGCCACAGAAACCTACATCAAAAAAAGAGCTCAAGGTAAGTTTGCTGTCCATACGGTAAAAGACGTTGAGGCAGGAGTCTTGGCAGTTGCCCTAGGGCAGATAGACGCCTTTGTTGAAAATCTTGCCGTTGCCTCTCATTTCATAAGCTCAAACGGCATCAACAACCTCAAGATAGCTGGTAAAACAGACTATGACTTTATCTTCAGAATGGCAATTAGCGGCAAAAATAAAAAACTACAGACACTGATCCAAAAAGGGCTCGACGCCATAAAAGCTGAAGAGTTTGAAAAAGTCAGAAACAAGTGGATTGCATTACGTGTCCATCCTGGCCTGTCCACTGAAACTGTTAGACGTTTATGGTCAGTGGGTTTCACCCTCTTGGTCATGATTATTGGCTTGGCACTCGTTTCTGCCTTCTTGAAAAGACGACTGAATGAAAACCTGCACTCACTGCATGAGGCGAACAGTGCATTGGCAAAAAGCGAAGAGAGGTTCAGAACACTTTTTCTCAAAGCTCCCCTTCCCCTGCTCGAAGTCACCGTCAGTGGTGAGATTTTACGTTTCAACGATGCTGCCACAAGGATGCTTGGTTATACGGTGAGCGATGTTCCAACAGCTGAAATCTGGTTCAAAACAGTTTATCCAGACGAAAACTACAGAGAGCAAGCAGGTTTGATGTGGCAAGAGTCGGTAGAGAAAGCACTTGCCAGTGATGGGCGTATAGAACACAAAGAATTGACAGTCTTGTGCAAAGATGGCAAGCAACGTTTCTTTTTGATTGGTGGAAACATTTCCAATGATCGCATTATTGTCTCACTCGTAGACATCGACTCACGAAAACGAGCAGAAGCCGAACTCATAGCCAGTAAAGAACGTTTCTTCACTCTCTTCGATTTAGCTCCTTACTCCTGCGTCATCAATGATGTTTCTGGTAGATATTTGATGGTCAATCAGCACTTCTGTGACTTCGTTGGACAACCATCAGAGGAAATCATTGGCAAGACTGCTTCTGAGATAGGTCTCAAGAATTTAGCATTGCCAGACAAAGAGTTTTTCCAGCGTGTTGATGAATCAGGTTCTTTTGAATTAGATGAACTCGACTTTGAGTTAAATGACAACCGTCACAGAGTTTTACTTGCCAGCAGGCTCATTGATTGGCAAGACCAAAAGGCTATTCTGACTGCGGCTTTAGATGTAACTGATAAAAAGGAAGCTGAAGAGCAGCTTTTACAGAGCCAGAAAATGGGTGCCGTTGGTCAACTGGCTAGTGGAGTAGCCCACGACTTCAACAATGTGTTGTGTGCCATTGTTGGTGGAGCAGAATTGCTTTCTTTCACAATAGACGAAAAACACGAACAACGCTCATTGTTGGATCTCATTTACTCGTCAGCTCAACGAGCCGCAGAGTTAACGAGAAAGCTACTTAGGTTTTCTCGAAAAGAACCTATTGAACGAAAAGCAATCGACGTTAAGAGCTCCATTGAAGAGACTTTAGATTTGTTACAAACCACTGTTGACAAGCGAATTCAAGTGGAAGCCAACTTAGTTGAAGCTGCATGTGTTTTAGGTGATAGAGCGCAACTACAAAACACTATGCTCAATTTGCTCATCAACTCAACTCAAGCCATGCCTGAAGGCGGAACCATCTCAATTAGGACTCGCCTTCGGAATTCAGCTGAGGCAAAAGCAGACCTCGTAGAGATTGAGATAGAGGACTCAGGTATAGGAATTGCCGCAGAAGACTTGCCTCGCATTTTTGAACCTTTCTTCACTACCAAAGAACCAGGCAAAGGAACAGGCCTTGGTCTCTATGGAGTATTCAGAACAATAGAGCAACACCATGGTTCGATTTCAGTGGATAGTGAGCTTGGCGTTGGAACGACTTTCAGAGTATTGCTGCCCAGAATTGATAAGCCCGACCTTAATGAAGATAGTGCTGAAGAAAAACTCATTGGAGGGACAGGGCATATACTGCTCGTTGAAGATGAAGCAGTCATTCGTGATGTGTGTCAGCGCATTTTAGCGAATCTTGGTTATGAAACAACTTTGGCAAAAAATGGACGAGAAGCCACTGAGATTTTCGCTGAAAATTCTGACGATTATGAATTGGTCATTTTGGACATGTACATGCCTAAAATGAATGGTAGAGATTGCTTCAGAGAATTGCGAAAAATTAGAGCAGATATCCCCATCCTCCTATCATCAGGATATGCTAGTGATGACGATGTGGA
>CAZXTJ010000297.1:0-10039 GCA_964643655.1 uncultured bacterium | reverse complement strand
TTCTTTTGGAGAACGCAGACAGAATGGTCCCGTCGGTGAAACACATTCTATTTTGAGCGGGCCATGACCCAAATCAACAACATCAGGATGTTCATCAAGGGCCTGAGGAGGAAGCCACGGAATCTTGAGAACACAGTGTTCTCTACCAGGAGTTTTGGCCATAAAAACGGTTGAGTAACCACCAATAGCCAAGAGTCGACCAACTTCTATCCCGCCCTCTTTGGCGTCCATGGCAATATTACAAAGTGTTTTGGCTTCTTCAGCAAGAGCAGACAGAGTCCTCTCACCTGTGGAAGCCATTATTGAGTCTCTCCTAGCATTTTCCTGAAAGCTGAAGGGATCTTCTGTAGAGTAGCTTCACGACCTTTGAAGAAAACATGTCCCGTTTTGGCTAGGGCCACTACTTTACGTGAGTCTTTTTGCAGCACACGATAATAGAGTTCGCAGCCAAAGTTCTCCAAATCACCCCTTGCAATCTCAACCTCGAGCATTTGCGGATAGTGTGCTTCAGAGCGATAAATCACAGCCAAATCACAGACAATGCAAGAACAGCCTTCAGTGTCACTCTCGTGGAAACCGTGGGCCGTAAAAAACTGTGCCCTTACCTCATGCAACATGGTGACGAGTGCGTCATGCCCCAAGTGGTCGAAGTAGTTCACATCACATATTCTTACTGGCAATTCATGCCTGAATACGACTTTATCACTGGGAAATTCAATTACTACTCTGGCCATCAGCTTGGCTCCTCAGCGTCTTCTGCGGCGATTGTACTTCAGGAAATTAACACCCTTGTCTGGAAAATCAGTGAAAACACCGTCAACACCTATACGATGAAAGAGTATACGAAAGAGCTCTGTTTGACTCTTCACATTTTTGGGCAGACTATCTGCCCTTGCAGTGTATGGATGAACTTCCAAACCTTCGGCATGCGCTCTTTTGACAACCTTGGTGATTTTGATTTTCCCTTTTTTATTCTTGGAGAACAATTGAGGGATCCAAGGTCCGAGTCCATCAGCGTAGCGAGCAACCTTCTTTATTCCCGTAGCAGTCAACATCTTGTCGTAATCCACACCAGGTGTTTCATTCCAATCGTTGTTGGCAACCAACTGAACTAACTTCAGCTTTACACCAAGAAAATATCGTAAATAGCGAAGGCACTTCGGATCAAAACATTGAACATAAATTTTTGCGCTAGGTTTGTCATATCCATACTTGCGCAAAACCTTCATTACAGCTTTGGCGATGTTTTTACCTTCCTTGCGATGAAACCAAGGAGCTTTTAACTCAACATACATACCAACATTGTTTCCAGTGCTTGCATTCAATCCCTGGATGAGTTGAATCTCTTCTTCAAGAGTTGGTATTCGAAATGGAAGTTTGTGTTTCAAGGGAAAACGTTGCGGATAGACCGCTTTACCCGTTTTTAAATCAATTCGTTCAAAGGCACGCAGTCGCTTGATTTCGGACAATTTGAAGTCTATCGCATAATATCGTCCGTCTTTACGTTTTCTTTTGGGATACAACTTGGCAACATTTGTCACTGTATCCAGATAATGATCGTGTATGACAATAGGCACGGCGTCTTTAGTCAAAGCTACGTCTTGCTCAATGTAGTCAGGATTCATGCCGTAGGCCAGCGCTTTTGCTTCCAGAGTATGCTCAGGTAAATATGCTGATGCTCCTCGATGAGCGACGATTATTCGCTTGCGTCCCCTTCTCGCTTCAACTTTTGCTGCAAAACTAAGACACAGGACAATCAACAATACAGCTCCAAACAAAGGAGATTTTCTCATTTTTTCACCTTCTTTTTTCCTACAGGGGATAGATATATGGTGAACATATCCTCACCATCGACTCCTAGGAGGGAGTCACATTCTTTCTGGTCGTATGCTGCAATGGCACAGGTTCCACAGCCAATGGCTTCTGCTGCCAAATAAAGGTTTTGCGCTATATGCCCACCATCGAGCAGGTCAACCTTGTAAGAATGGGGACCATATCTCCATTCGCTTCGATAAGGCACACAGACCCAATAAAAAGTAACTGCCGCTCGGCCGACGAACCGTTGTTGCAAAGCTGCAGCAGAGGCTAGCTCAGCAAGGTTCTCTTCTTTTCTTACCAAGAATAGTTGATGTTCTATGGGCTGGTAGCGGTAAATACCGCCACTTTCAAGACCTTCCACATCGCGAACAGCGATGTATGTCTCAATGGGGTGGCGTGCTCCTGCTGAAGGCACGGAACGAAGAGTACAATAGTTTTCACCAACAACTTCGTGCACACCAGCAGTAGACCACAAGAGAAAAGCTAGTTCTTGCAGAGACAAGCCCTTTTTGTCAAAAACTCGACAGGAACGTCGCCCTTTGATCAGTGAGAAGAGATCTGCCTTGGTCAACTCAGCAAAATCCTGTAGAGGTGGTAAATCGATCAATTCTGCTCCGTCAGGGGCAACAACCTCTAGTGGAGGATATGGTAAACCCTTTTGCTGGTCCGAGATGAAAGGTGCACTGGAGCCAAAATCTGACTTTAATAATTGCCTCAGTGGCTTGTCTGCCATGTCTCCTCTTTCTCCACCTTAGTGCGCTGACAAAGCCCATTTTACTTCGCAGGCTACTTATAAAGAAACCGCCCTACCATAGCTGGCAGGGCGGTTTGTTGCTTTAGTTAGTTCTAGATACCCAATTCGCGTCTATCGAGCACTTCGTCCCATTTGGTGTCTTGAGAGAAGTCCAGAGCTTTGTAGAAGTTGCGGTAACTCTTGTAATCCTTGGCTTCTGGCCAAGCAATGGAAAGTCCGCCAGCTTTTTGGTCAGCGTAGCCGCCACCGTACCAGAGACTGATTACAGCAGCAGAACGGTCAGTCAATACTTCCTGGGCACACTCTTGTACCTGACCATAGTTTGAAGCGCCGTTCAATTTCAGGTCACCACGTACGATGGACTGACAGAGACGTTTAATGTCCCAATAGTTGTCATTGTAAGAAACGAGGTCATTGACACCAAAACCTTTGCCTGTCTGTTGCATTGCTCTGAGCAATTCAAGAGAAAGGCGTGAAATGGAACCAGCTAGGTTTTCCATTTGGCTAAGACGGAAAGCGCCCATGATGTCGCCTTTACCGTTACAAGGTGCGTCATCGATGAATGCTTTGACAGCTATCTCTGCCAACTCTTCTGGGTCGATGTAATTGTTACGCACAATGGCAGAAGCGATTGACCGATAGTTGAGACCACACATAGGAACAGTAGAAGCTGAAGCGATAGCGACTTTACAGGTGTTACGCAGCTGGTACATGACTTCAACACAACCTGCATTACAGGAGTCAAAAGCTATCATATCAATGGGACGACCACGATTGTATCGTTGCTGGAAAGTGCTGAGAACGGCATTCACTTCGAAGACAGTCAGACAGTCTCCGCTAGAGTCGTCATAAGCAACAAAGTTGTCAGGATCAAAATCTACGTATCCAGGAGTCGAGCTAGAAACGGAACCAGTACCGCGCCAAGAGAAGACACCACTACCGTGACCGGCGAGTACGAGGAAATAGTGTTTGGCAGGATGATCTGTAGCTGCCCATTTCAAACAATCCCATAATGTTTTGGGTGAACCCATATCGACTTCACCAATTTTGCCTTCGCCAACCCATTTGTCTCTTTTGATGAGATAGCGAGAAGCACCACTATAATCGGGATCACTATAGACTTGTTTCATCAAGTTGGAGAGTTTAGTGCCTCTATCAACTTGAGCGATGATTTCCAAACCACCTTGTGAACCAACAGTGTCCAACTCGATTAGATCTCGGATTGCCGCATCTTCCAAAGTTGAAGACGAACTGTCGTCTGCGCATTGGTAAATGATGATTGTCCACTCATTTAACGCCATAGCCGACATGGGACAGGCCAAAAAAGCGAGTAGGATAATAGATAGAATAGAATTGCGCCTCATTTTCACTTTCCTTCCAGAACGAAAACTACTTGTGTTTATTGTTCTATTTGTTTTTGGGTATTATTAGGAGCAGAAAGAAAGTGTCAAGCCCATGAAATTAAAAGGCTGAACTACTGTGCTGATGGGCTTTCTAGCCGCCCTTTTTTGAAGTCTTTCAGTAGTTTGTCATGGTCTTCACGTTGAGTGGGCTCGAGGACCATAAAAGACACAGCCAAAGCAGCACCATATTCAGCGCCGTCACGATTGATTTCTGTGTCTCTGATAGCTTCTACAACGGGCAATCCGCCAATATGGAGGAATTGAGCAACTTCCTTTAATCCACCAGGCAACTCATCCGTTGGTGTCACATCAAGAAAACCTGAAGCAGTAGCTACGGTCATTACTTCATAACCAAAACCGATGAAGTCTGAATACCAAAACTGTTTGCGAAGATGACTCCACTTGAGTTTGCTCTCTGCGAAGCCTTTATTGAACAAACCTTTTTTGAAGTATTTTTTACGGTAGAGATTAAAGTGACACATCCAACCGTGAGAGAAAAAGTGGAATGTGTCGTAATAGTCATGGGGATCATTGGAAGTTGGCTCGAGCCAAGGCATGGAACCGGCATGATACATCCAAGGGATTTGTTCCCGAACACCATTCCAGATAATTGGTTTTATTCCACCTTGAGGTTCCTCTGAAGGCTCAGTGTATTCCGGATGTTTAGCTTTCCACTGTGTCATATAGTCGTCAGGCAATACTCGATTTGATGCCGCAGTAACACAGCCCAAAGCAAACATGTTGGCCAAAAAGGTGTGTTCATCGCTACTTAGCTCTAAGGAGCTGTCATTGAGAGCGCGATCAGCAAAAACTCGAGCTTGAGACATCATGGTATCCCAAGTCACACCAAGATCGTTTGCTTTTACTTCACAGCTAGAGGAACCACCCATTAATTCTATGGCTTTGGCAAAATCCTCAGCGCCTCGCATAATGGCCTGCATGCGAAAGGCACCACCGCCAGCTTCATTGAGTCGGTTGTTCAAATCGTCGAGATAGGCAAGATAGTCATAATAAGCCTGGCGAAAGATTGGATCGGAGGTGACAATCTTATGCAAAACTGGGCCTAGTCCTTTTTTCGGACCTTTCACCGATTTCTTGTATGGCATTTGCAAAGCTGAAGGCGGTACGCCATCGTCATCAACAATAAGACGCAGCAAATAATCGGCATCTGAGGCCATTAGAGCGGAACTGAGACTCAAAAGACAAAGCAAAAAAACTAGAGGTCGAAACATAACCCTCTCCAAACCTTCAATATTCATTTGGCGAAACAATAAGAATGGCTCATTGAAACGTCAAGCGGCTACCATTAAAAATAGAGTAAGAGCAAGATTAGTGAGGACAATAGTGACTAGCAAATTTGCAGATCAAATAAGTGCATTGGTCGACAATATAGAAAAAGTTATAGTAGGCAAGGGAGATGTCGTAAAGATTGCAACAGCAACACTGTTATCACAAGGACATCTACTCGTTGAGGACGTACCTGGTGTTGGCAAAACGACATTGGCCAAAGCCATCGCTAGATCAGTCGATTGCCAGTTTTCTCGCGTCCAGGCAACTTCCGATTTGTTACCCAGCGATATTCTTGGCGTCTCTATCTACAATCAGAAAAAACATGAATTCGAGTTTCAGCCAGGCCCCATTTTCACCAACATCTTGTTAGTAGATGAAGTAAATCGCGCCACGCCCCGTACTCAGAGCTCATTGTTGCAAGCTATGAACGAGTTCGAAGTGACTATCGACAGGATAACGCGTGAGTTGGCAAATCCATTTTTTGTCATTGCCACACAGAATCCTGTTGAACAAGTGGGTACTTACCTCTTGCCCGAAAGTCAGTTGGACAGATTTGCAGCCAGAGTGACAATGGGATACCCAAGCCTCAACGAAGAAGACCGTATCCTGACGGACCAACAGGAGAGCCATCCCATAGAAGAGTTGTTGCCCGTCTTGACGAGTGAGGAACTATGCAGCTTGCAGGCTGAAGTTCGTAAAGTAAGAGTCGACGAAAAAATCAGGCGCTACATTCTGGACATTACTCGTCAAACGAGAGACTGTGAGGAGGTCACTTGTGGAGCAAGTCCGAGAGCCTCTCTCGTATTGTGTCGCATGTCTCAGGCTTGGGCCCTCATGGCTGGAAGGGACTATTGTCTACCAGACGATCCCAAAGAACTTGCAGTGCCCGTACTGTCTCACCGCCTCATCTTACCCTCTAGCCTGCGGTCCAACGTGGAAGAGCAACGTAGCTTGGTCAAACGCATCCTAGATGGAGTAGAAGTGCCGTGAGGCAGCTACCGACATCTGCCTTACCTCAATTGACCGATGATGGTCGTGCCTGTCTTCTGCTATTTTTCTTTTCGCTGCTAGCTGCCTACAACACTGGCACCAACCTCATATTTCTGCTATCAGCAACCCTCTTGGCATCACTCATTGTTTCCGTAATTGCTGCCAAGGTTGCTGTTCGAGACATAAGAGCCAAGGTGACAGCACCGCCAATGGCAGGGGAAGAAGAGCGCGTCAATGTGACTGTTGTATTGCACAACACAGGTTCTTGGGCTGCTAGGTTCCTTCGTATTCGTGTTCATTTCCTTTCCAATGAAGGAATGTCCTCTAGACATGTAGGTCACGAGCACGTCAATGTGCCCATTCTTCATCCAGGAGAGGAGAAGCGTACGACCGTTGCCATAGAGTTTCCCATGCGTGGCTCTTATCACCTGCAATGGGTGTCACTAGAATCGACCTTTCCCCTTGGATTGATGACCTATCCGCGCCAAGAGTTCGAACACGAAGTAACAACTGTTGTTCCACCATCCCTTCTGGATAAAGCTTTTCAAGGTGTCTCTAGTCACGAGCAAGAAAGTGATCACGAAGACACGAAAACATACAAACGTGGCGAAGGTATGACCTTCTATGGACTGAGAAAGTACATTTTTGGCGATCCTATGAAATCAGTCCATTGGAAATCGACTGCCCGGACTGGCCAATTGATGGTCCAAGAATATCAAACAAATTTGACGGCACGATATTACGTTTATTTGGATCTAGAGAGAGCCAAACTAATTGGAAAAGGCAGAGACTCCAATCTTGAGCGCTCAATTCGTTTATGTGCCACGCTATGTCACCAGCTTTCTCGAGAGAACAATCTTACGCAGGTGCTCATTTACCAAGACGATGTGAAGTTATCTCCCCCAATCTTCACATCTTCTGACGCTTACCTCATGCTCAATTTTCTGGGCGGCGTGAATTACACTTCACACTCTTCACTAGCTCGTTTGGTCAATCGTACCTTGCCTGCAATCATCCCCAATTCATTTCTCGTTTTCATACTCGTAGATATGGACGAAGAGACTATCGCGCAAATGGTCGAGGCTTCTCGCCCAGGTCAAGGCTGCATTGCCATTTTCAACTTGGAAACCAAAAAGAAAGTTGATGAACTCAGCGAAGGACCACTAGCAAAAGATCTGAAAAGGAAAGGAATACATCCTCTATTTGTCTGTCCCTCGACAGATAACAAAAGAGAAATTTTGGCAGAACAATGAACGGCGAATTTCTATTCGAAGAAGATAGATTGATTGCCCTGGACACCATTGACTGGATGGTGATGTTGACGGGCATGGCTGCCTGTGCCGGCGTCTCGTCCACTGCCTTGCCAGTTTATCTCCTCTGGTTCGTACTCTTCTTCCTTCTTCGCAGTAGGCAAATACGTTTTACGCAAGAGCAGGCTACTTTTTATAGTTTTATCGCTGCACCAATTGCACTATTGTTTCACTTTTCTACAGGCCAGCAATTGATTGCCTATTGTTTGTACTTATCACTCGTTCAGTTAGTTTTGATATTCAAAATCAGAGAGAAAAAGAGCGCTATAAACAAGATTTTCCTCGTACCAATCCTTCAACTTCTCATCTTTGCCCATCACACAATGGAGCTCCACTTTTTACTACTCTTCATTGTGTTTTTGCTCTTTTTCGTAGCCTCCACAATAAGGCGACAGTTACCTCACTCAGAAGATGTCATCAATCTCAAAGCAATGACTCTTCGCGTCTCCCTTTGGTTGTTAGTTTGCCTCGTTCCTTGTTTCTTAATCTTTCCTCGAGCTTCATTTACATTCTTTCGCGGCGTTGCCGGTGCTCAACTTGCAGGTTTTGCCAATGAGGTCAAATTGGGAGAAGTTGGCAATATCAATGCAACGGGTCGTTTGATAATGCGAGTGACAGCAGAAAAAGCTGCCCGTTGGCGAGGAGCAACTCTCAATCACTACACAGGTCGTGGTTGGCGTTCCACCTTTCGCGGCATGTCTCTTTATGCTAGAGGAAAAGGAGCAAAGGAGACTATTGCCTGGTTGCCTAGTCAAGGTGAAGCACCTAAGGGTGAGTTTGCAGGTGGTGGCACCAACATCCGTATCGAACCTGCAGCTAATGATGCTTCCACACTACTGAAACAAGAGATAATCCTCGAACCTATCGCTAACAGAAACATCTTTGGTGCTTTTGACATTGTGGGTGTTGAAACAGCTGTAGGCTCCGGCTCTCACATCATTGCAAGAAGAGCCGATGAGACCGTCTTCAGAACAGACAGAGACCGGTCACGCAAATTCGTTTATACAGTTTATTCGCGACTGAAATCGACCTCTGCCACCATATTGGCAACAGCGACGGGTCATGTAAAAGCTCACTACAGCAAACGAAACTATATCCTCATTCCACAACTAGCTGGGCGTATGAAAACTCTGGCACAAGAGATCATTACGAGAGCAGGCGCTAGGACCAACTATCAAAAGGCTGTTGCCATAGAAAAGTACTTGACTGAAGATAGTGGTCTTTCATATGACACTAATGCCCCCTTCCCTGGCAATATGGACCCTGTCGAACACTTCATCTTTGAAGGGAAACGTGGTCACTGCGAACTCTTTGCCTCAGCTATGGCTCTGTTGTTACGCACTGTCAAAGTGCCTTCGCGAATAGTCAATGGTTTCAATAGTGGAGACTACAATTATTTTGGTGGTTATTATGATGTTCGCGACAGTGATGCACATTCTTGGGTGGACGTATACATTCCCAATCACGGCTGGGTAGAGTTTGATCCCACACCTGGAGGTAATGCAAGACCTGGAACCGGTCTAGCCGCATTCTTCGGTCTGAGCAATAGCCCTACCTGGATGAGATTCAGAGCCTTTTTCGACGCTCTCGACGCAAGTTGGCAGCGTAATGTAATCATTTACTCTCGAGAACATCAGATGACTGTGGCCAGTCAACTCGTCGACTGGTTGAACAAGGTCTACTGGCGTGTAAGAAATAGCGCTCTCACCTTTGGTCGCTCTATTTTGTACCTTTTGCTTCTATTTGCATTTTTTGCCCTGCTATGGAGGACAAGAGCCAAGTTTCAGCCTATCTTACAAGAACTCCTGCTTAGGTTGAGTGCTCTGCGACCAGGCTGGTTGGAATTTGAGGCTGAAAAACAAGACAAAGAAGTGGGCGGTTTTTACGGCAAAATGTTGAAAACTCTCTCTGATATTCATGGACTGACAAAACCATCACACTATACACCCCGTGAATATTTGTCCCTCGTGGCCTCTAGGACCAATTCTGAGACTAGTACGGCAGTATCATATATTACAGAAAGCTATTACCGAGTAGCCTATGGTAATAAAAAACTCACAGAGGAAGAGTCTGAAAAGCTCTCAGATCTTCAAAAAGTTCTCGCAGAAAGACCATCTGATCAAAACAATTCGTAGTATCCTAAATAGGTAGGAGAATTCGAGGGGTTTACATGCAAAATTGGTTTCTGCTTTTTTTGATGATCTTGGCTTTGTATTGCGCTGTTGGAGTCGCGTCACCAACAGGCGTCAACTCTTCCTGGCTGATAAGTGCCGCTCGCAGCGGAGATGTAAAACTAACTCGGTTTTGGCTAGCGATGGGGGCCATCCCCAACTTCAAGACCACTTTGGGGCGCTCTGCAATTGTTGCTGCATTACCTGCCTATAATTCATCGGCCAAACAAGATGAGAGAAAAGAAATCATAAAACTCCTCGTGAGCAAAGGGGCTACCTTGACCAAATTGGACAGTACAGGCC
>CAZXTJ010000296.1:0-10094 GCA_964643655.1 uncultured bacterium | reverse complement strand
ACCCGACGAGAGAGTGACGTTCTTGTACTTCTTCTCGACGAATTGTTTGTAGACGAAATAAACGATCTGTTCTTTTTTCCACTTGGCGTCCACTTCGATCTCGTGATCTTTTGCGAACTTCTGGATGTCCTTCAGGGACATCTTTTGGAGTTTACGGAATTCCACTGATCACCTCGCGCGGTCGATTTGGAATGGATGTGCTGTGATTCGAGATGTGCTGATGTAATCTTTTCGTTCAGGGGTTTTCCCGCACATGAAATGCGGGAGAAATGAAATCAGGCGCCGGAAAAATAACACATGCGCCTGATCAAGTCAAAAAGAAATATTTATCTTTGCCCTTTTATTAGGGTTTTAGTAGCTCGGCTCCAACCCAAGGTCGCAGTACTTCGGGCACTATGACAGAGCCATCAGCCTGCTGATTTTGCTCGAGAATAGCTGGGAAAAGTCGACTAGTAGCCAATCCTGAGGCGTTTAGAGTGTGAACGAAAGCTTTTTTACCTTTTTCCGGTAAGCGATAACGGATCTTACCTCGACGAGCTTGGTATTCATGGGCATTGGAAGCAGAACTGATTTCCTTGTATTCATTCATGGATGGAATCCACACTTCGATGTCGAGTGTTTTGGCCATTGATGCAGAACAGTCACCTGCTGCCAACTTGGAAACTTGGTAGTGCAGTCCCAAGCCTTTGACGAGACTTTCGGCTTTTTCAATGAGCTCTTCGAGATATTTCGTCGAGTCTTCTGGTTTGCAGTAGACGAACATCTCCACCTTATTAAACTGGTGGCCTCTGATCATTCCACGCTCTGAGGCGCGATAACTTCCAGCTTCTTTTCGATAACAAGGTGTATAAGCACACATCTTCAGCGGTAGGTCGGCTTCGTCGAGGATTTCATCTCTGTATAGGTTGATGAGTGCAGTCTCAGCAGTCGGCAGAAGGAACTGAGTCTGCTCCTGTTCTTCATCTTCACCTTGGCGCAGAACAAAAACATCATCGACGAATTTGGGGAATTGGCCGGCAGCCACTCCAGACTCCCAGTTGAGGATATGAGGAGGCAAGATTAACTCAAAACCATCCTTGAGATGGGAAGAGACAAAATATTGCAGCAGAGCCCACTCCAAGACAGCTCCCATACCTCTATAGAGCCAAAAGCCAGCTCCACCCAATTTGACTCCACGTTCATAATCGATGAGTCCCAAACCAGTGGCTAGCTCCATATGATCTTTGGCTTTGAAAGAAAACTCCGGTTTTTCTCCGATGACACGGAGGACTTCGTTGTTCTCTTTGCCACCAGCAACGACATCGTCAGCTGGAATATTGGGCAAACTTTCCAAGTATGTTTTTATACATGCTTGGATGGCTTGGCGTTCATTGTCCATGGATTTGATTGTATCGCCCACTTCTTTCATCTCTGCGATGAGAGGGGCTACATCTTCGCCAGCCTTCTTCTTCTTTGGGATCTCTTTGGATACCTTGTTGCGACGAGCTTTGAGTTCCTCAACCTTGTGAGTCAATTGACGATACTCTTCGTCTTGGGCCAGCAAATTGGTGAAGTCGACTTCATCCATTCGTTTTAGCAGGCCTTGCCGTACTTCTTCCGCATTTTGTCTTATTCGATTTATATCCAACATAAAAACTCTCTTTTTCGCTCCCCCGTTGATGACTCGGCCATTTTACCAGGAGCAGCCATAAACTTTGCACTTGAAATGCTGACAGACAAAAATCGTAGCAGAAGCAGAACGGGCAATTGATGTTAGGGCTCAAGCGGCTACGGCTTCGATGGCTTCAGTGTCGTTGAAAGCACGTTCTTGGTCTGCCAGCCAGAGGCGAGTCTGTTCCAAGTAGTCCGAAGTTGAAGCTTCGACATCGCGGCTGGGGCAGCCAACATCACTGAGCCATTCAGTCACCTTTGTCACTGCATTGGATTCGCTGTCGATGGCTACGGCTCGCACCGAGGCCAAGACTGCTCCAGGGAAGTTGCCCAAGCGTCTTCGCACCAAGCCCAAACGTACCCAGAGAATCTGTCGTAATGGTTCGAGAGCGACGGCCTGCTCGAGCAATTCAGCAGAACGTTTGAGATTACCTTCGCTGATATGGCGAAGAGCCAACTCTTCCATGAGATTGACGTTTTTGGGGCTCGCGTAGAGAAGACCTTCCACATCTTTAGTGGAGTGCTCTAAGACTGTCACATTGTTGGACGGACGAAGAAAGGGGGAGCGGAGGAAAATATGAAGGGCCGTCAAAGCGAGGAAAAAGACACCAAAGGCGAGGAAGATGGCAGACATGGATTCGGCTTCAGATGGAGGACTGAGAAACCAATACTTGATGATAAATCCTTTGGTGAGGCCAATACCAACGAGCCCAGTGATGACGCCAGATAGGCCACTGACGAGCAAGGGCCAGACGGGAATGGCTCGGGCAGCAAGGATGACTTCGTTATAAACATCTATGACGCCAATCTTCTGCTCTTTTACGATGATTTCTGGCAGTTGGCAGGTGGAGGGTTTGCAGCCAAAGACTGCACAGCCTTCGTTGTATTCCCAGCAATCTTCATGATGGGCCGCGTGGCAGCGAGGGCAGAGGACCGGCTTCTCATCAATAGAACAAGCGCAGACAGGGCAGTGGTTTTCTACATGGAGCTGTTCAACTTGCAGTTGTTCTGGGGACACAGTTCCTCCTTGGCAGACATCCTATGAGACATTGGCCAAAAATTTTTGTTCCCATTCATCGATGATTTTTTGAAGGAAATTGCCGTCTATTTTTTTATATACATGGATCATGAATGCCTCTTGGCTCTCTGTCTTTTCAGCCAAGACCTTGTGACCACACTTCTCTTCCAAAGTAAGCAAGAGTGAGATGAGGTTGCCTCGGGCTATCCCCCAATAGCCAGGAGGCACTTTCACCTCTATCGATGTTGTCGGTTTTTGTAGGGGATTAGCCTTGAACAATGTAATCAAGTGGCTCTTCGTCGACTTGGTGACGCTTCGCGCACTATTGGTCACAGGTGGAATAGGTGTGATGATAGCCATTCGGTCACGGGAACGTGTTTTGTATTCTCGAGCAGCTTTGGTCGTTGTGATGGGCGAGAGCCAATCCCAATCGGCCAGTTTGGCGAAAAAGTCTGTGATGGTTGTTTTTTCAGTTGAGTTCATGAACCAGCAAGTAAGTAGTGCCCAGGAATACCCCCCCAGATAACCAAAGGCATTGTCATCGACCCTATTGTCTCTTGCCCACTGTCTAACCTGGCGGAGCAGCTTGCGGAAGTTGTGTCTTCTTTCTGGAGTGGGTAACTGCTCTAAGAGGGAGAGTGTGTTGAGATAACCCGTAATGGCCAAGCGACTATCCTCTCCGAAATGGGTCAATTCATCCAATCGGAAAGCAGCTGGTGGCCTAGGTGCCAGTCCCTGGGGGCAACGAGCATAAGCCAAATCGATTTTGAGTCCCTGAAAAGATCCAGTGATTATAGGAGCATATGCATCATCGATTTTTTTGAGCTGCATTCCCAGTTCAGCTTCAAGGCGGGCAGTGAACTCAAAAGCAGACAGGTTGTGAGGACCAAGGACCAATAAATCGACGTCGCTATGAGGCAGGTAGCTCTCCAGCAAAGTGGAGCCAGTGACGACACATTCTCCGCCCGAGGTTTTTCGACAGGCGGCTATGAGAGTATCCGTGATTTCGTATCGCTCTTGCCGTCTGTTGTCTTTGCTACTAGTGCCAAGGGGGACGAGTCCACGAATTGCGAATGGTTGCTCCTCTCGCCTACTGATGAGGGCTAACTCATGCACTTGGAAGGAGATTTCTTTGAAAGCTTGGTGGTACTTCTCACCTTTGTTCATTTGACCCACAGATAAATGGGGAGTGAAACCATTTGGTCCACGGGAACTTTGCTCATCACACTGTGGGAAAGTTTCTTCCAAAAGGCTTTGAAGCTGCCTGATTTTATCGTGAGGGGAACTCTCAGGTCGTAACCAAACAGTTGATGAGTGGCGATGGTCAAAGCGACTGAACTCTTTCAAGGTGATTGTAAAAGGTGGAAAATCCTTCAAGACAGAGGATAACTTGGGGGCTGCCTTTTTGAATTCGTCCTCACCAACAAATCCGTAGAGTAAATTGATGTGCGGAGGCCACCGAAGATACTGTCTGTCCAATCCATGTCTTATAGACTGGATTGTTGGCCACAAATGTCTCGGAGGGATGATACAGAGGGCGCTGCGATGAACAGCCGGTGATGTGACTTCTATGGAACCGTCTATAGATTCTTCTATACATGGCTGAAGAGTACATTTGAGACCGTAATGGTCAGACAGAAAGAGAAGGGGAGCAACATCAGCTACTGGTTCTGTAGCAACAATCTCGATGGACTGCGGTGTTAACAATCCACCACGAAGATAAATTCTATCAAGGCGGCTCTGCCTTCCCGTTAGGCTCGACTGCCGTGCCAATTCATTGTTGTCAGGATCGTATGTCACGCCAGCTTCATTGGGGCGCAGTTGTGTCCAAGTATCTACAAAGCCAGCCTCGAGCAGGGGCTTCGCCTCTTCTTCTTTGGCGAAATTGAAATCACCACAGATGATGGCAGGACCATTGCCAATGGATTCGAGGACGGCAGCAATCTCCCTTTGCCGGTGATTACTTTTCTTTTTGCGATAATCACTGGTCAGATGGAGTACGGCGATTTTTTTATCGCTGAGCGTAGCAATCATTGCTCTGTTACCACGGCCTACAGAAGGCCAATGGACATCATGGATGGGCTCTTGTGAGAGCAGCAAAGGGCCAAAAGGAGAGAGGTGACCATCAGAAAGGTTGTAATCCTTTTTCACCCACTCTTCTTTTTCGAGAAGAGTCATAAATGAAGGGGTCACCTCTTGCAGGGCAATGAACGTGGGTTGCTGCTGAGCCAAAAAATCCAGTAAGTAAGGCCAACGTTCGGCTGCTCTAACATCCACGTCATCGTAACAGTCGAAGAGTACATTGATAGAAAGTAACGACTCTGCCGCTGGCTTTTTCAGTTCTTCTTCTTTGTTTTTGATGACTGCCACAGCAGGTGTATCTCCAGAACCACTAATTCTGTCTAGGCGCCGCTCCCTGTCCCACACAACACCATCTGGGCCTTTCAAGGAATGGACTCTGTGCCAAGGGATTTCGCTATATCTAAACTCAGGCAGGGACATTTCGCTGAGACCCTCGTATCGACCTTCGTAACAGACAATAAAGTCACCTTCGTCGAATTGGGGATCCCAACGCAATCGATTGCATATCTCCTGACAAGTTTTGAGTTTCTCTTTTTTCATGTATAAAAGATTATATATGCCCCTTGGCATTTGCCGAAGGTTTAGCCATAATAGATTGTGCAGGGGGAGGCCAAGAGGGGGCTGATTTTGGTGATGGTTAGGAGCCGTTGCCCATGTACTTGCGACCCATCCTATTCTCTTTTTTCTGTCTAATTCTACTTGTAAATACTGCTTCGGCCACTGTTGGTGTGCCTTTTGATCCAGCGGAACATCCCGATTTTTTCATCGTTGATGGCTTTTTGGACAAAATTCCGATCAAAAATCAGGCCTCCTCTCCTGAGTGGGTAAAAGAGATTAATGGGAGCTTCGACGTAAAATTCACGCATATTCCCATTCCACGCTCCTCGTCATTCAAGTGCCTCAGTTATGGCGTGTCTAGCTGTGTGGACTGGTGGCTCTATCAGTTGGGTGAGATTGAAGAGTTTCCCGCTTATCAGAGTTTTACCCATGGTGGGCGAGAGTATGGAGTGAATCCCCGTGAGATAGAGGCGCAGTATTACGCCCGAGCCAAAGCTAATGAACAAGGCTTTTTCTTGCTTCCATATCCAGCCATGGATTCTTATACACACGAGCGGATTCCCTACAATCTCGAGGCATATTGTCGACTTGTCGCTGAGCCTAAACCAGCTGCCAACTATGAAGATCCAGCCTTGGGTTCAGGATATGCGGTTCACAAAGGAAAAGACTGGTATGGCATGGACCGTGCATACGAAGTGGTTTTCAAACACAATGCTTTCGGCAATAGTGAGACCAATGAAAAGAGACTCAGAGAAGCTCTATTAGACCATGGGCCTTGTTATGGTGGCGTTGAGTTCTCAATGCCTTTTGGTTTGTCTGTCCATGTAATTTGCATAGTTGGTTTTGGTAAAATCAATGGCGAGACTTGGTTCGTCTACCGTGAAAGTTTTGGCGACGGTAAAGTCGGGCCTGATACAGGTGAACCTCCCTTTAGGATGTGCCATGTAGACCGCATCAATGAGGCCTATGCTTTTCCCCATGAGTTACGTCACAGTTTCGCCGAGGCCATTGATGGTGACGGCTATCTCTTGTCCATCTTCAACCAAAGAGGCAATGCTGTCGATCCTGACAAGCTGGATGTTTCCGTTACAGGTGAATGTCCAAGCTTCTCCTATGAACACGAAGCTGTCGGCCTTTATCGCTTCCGCAGTAAAGAATCTAGCAAATCTACTTGGCAGTTAAATGTAGGCTACGAGAAACGTTATTTTGTACCAGCCTCTGGTGAGCCTTATGTTGTACAACATCGGTTCCGAGGCAACAAGACAGTCGAGGATGACGTACGACGTCGTTTCCGTCGCCTTTACTGACAGGCAAGATGGTTAGCTTCGTCTGATTTGATGTCGACGTCTTTGACTTTTCCTGTTCAGCTGGTTGCACTGGGGATATCTGTTGCGGAACTGCCTGTAAGCTGCATCTACTCGGTTTCGCTCATGCTCTCCAGGACTACCATCTGTGTATTCTATTCTTACTCTGAATTCATTGAAGGGTCTCAACTCATTGGCCACTGCACTGTCGTGAAACAAATCGTGGCAGTGCTGGCAAACGTAGATCAGTCCATCGGGATCGCAATCTGGATCAAGCTCGAAACGTTTGAGATGGTGAATGCGAACAGCGCGATTTCTACATCCAGGAAACTCACAGAAACCACCTCCTGAGCGTAGCCATAAGTAATCCCTGATGAGCACTGGAATGTAGTCTGTCAGGTCTTTCCCTTCTTCCAGTCTCTTTCTGAGATACTCTGCAGCATATTTCTTTGCTTTCAGTCGCATTTGTGCCAAATCGATAGGATCCTTGTCGCAGGAAGTCACATAGGCTACTTCCTGTTCTTTTACGAGCTGATATCCGCTTGATGAACGAGTGAAGCAGGCTCCTGTTTTGACGTCATAGTTGATGACTTGAACACCTTGTCGAAGCCACCATTTATTCTCATCTTGCTTGGGGAAAGTGTTGTCTTCTTTATCTCCTCCTTGCTCCTGCTTTGAGCTTTTATTTGAAGCAGCCAATAATGCTTCGACGTCGAGTCCTTTCCTGAAAGCGTAAAGCGCTACTTTCTCCAATACATCGCACATGCGCACTTTGACGTCTTTCTTTTTCCATTCGACCAGAAGACGGCGATAGAGGTCAGCAACGAGAGGATCCACGTGCAAGGTTACGAGTTCTCTTCCTCCGCTCGAGTGAGTGATATCACCAGCCACGTGGCCGCAGGATTCGCAGATTGGTCCTTTGTCTGATTCAGCTGTTGTTTTTGTGTTTTCGTCCCTTTGGCTGGTTTGGTTTCCCTTACTGTCTGTTGTGGTCTCAGAGGCGGGGAGCGGAGTTGTTTCCTTTCCTTTTTCAGTGCCATCTCCTGGTTTGTCTTGATTGGCTCCAGGGAGTGGTTTCTCTTCTTCTGGAGAGTCTTTGCCTTTTATCTTTTTTACTATTCGTTTTAATGTAGAGGCAGCATCTTCTAAGAGACGTTTCGCAAAGTATGGTTCATTCTCTTTGTCTAAGACTGAAGCGACAATTTCTATCTTTGACCAGCCAACTTTTTCTTCATCGAAGAGATTCAATATACTTGGAAAATTAACAATCCTTTTGTGCATATTGATGACACGATTAACAGTGTCTCTAGATAAACATGCTTTCACCGCAGCGAAGTGGTAGACGTTCATGAATTTTCCATCATCCCAAAGTCTTCGATAGTAGACTTCAGGAAGAAGTCTGAGGAACAGATTTCGCCATTCATACAGATTGTTACTGATTTCAGCAATCTTGGCCTTGAGCTGTTTATCCGAGAGATTACTTGGTTTTCCTAACATCATTTTTGCCAGAGCCCCCTTCGTTCAGAGTTGGAAGTTGGCGGCAATTATTGGCGATGGATGACTCCCTGTCACCTTAATCTTGTCTTAACAGTTTGTATATTTGAAACTATTTGTTGCGTGTTATTGCCCCACCCCACATTGGCCATCCGTCTATTTTGGGGTCTTCAGTGTCGAAACAGTATAGTTTTCTGCCAGAGCAAACATAGATACGGCCTTTGGCTACAACAGGTTCATGTTTGATTGGACCATTGACCCTTTCTTCCCAAACCACTTCACCTGTTTGGGGAGATACACAGAGTAGGCGGCCGTCTTTTGTTCCCGTAAAAAAATGACCTCCTGCAAATGCTGCCGGTGAGACGGCGAGACTATTATGCCTAGTGTAAGAAGTCGTCTCCATTTCAGTGCACCAGGCAACTTCTCCAGACGTGTCATCTACTGCAATGAGGCCACTAGGAGATGGTGAAACAATGAGATTGGCTGCCTTTGTTGGTCTCGCTCCTGAAAAATTGAATAAACGCATTCTTATTCCCAAACCTTGGTTCGCGTAATCAAATCCTGAACCGGGATCGATGTTAAAAGCAGGTTCTCCGCTTTCACTATCGAGCCAATTGATTATCTGTACATGAGACAATGTGTAATTGGCTGTATTGCCGAAACCGATCTTTTCTCTGATATGACCGTTTTGTGTGATAATTACTCGTTTTTCATCGATTGATGGAGCAGCAATGACTCCTCCACTGTATTGCCAATGTTGTGTGCCTGAAAGCGCATTAAAGCGATAGAGAGTGCCTTTGGTCGTTGTCGCATAAAGGGAGTGTCCATCAAGGATGGGAGCAGAGAGCACTTCTCCATCAACCGTGCTTTTCCACACATTATTGCCATTGTTTACATCCAAAGCATGGATACAATACTTGGTTGGCCCGCCTCTTTCTTTGAATGCATAACTTACATAGATGGTATTGGGACCTAATGTGGGCATTCCATACAAGGTGGGCGCAAGCCAGCGACTCCAGCGGGCTTCACCTGTTTCAGCGTCCAGTACATCAACTGTACAGCTGTAAGTTGTGAAGGCAACATGCTCTTCAGTGGCAACAGGAGAGGTGGGGCCATCGTCAGCTGACGTATGTTCCCACACGACTTTTCCAGTTTTCGCTTTCAAGGCATACACTTTGTGGGAGCCTTTTCCCCCTGATGTGAAAACGACGTCCTTGTCGTTAACGGCTGGCGGTACGGCTTCTCCAGGTAAATCGAACAGCCAGCCCCGTAACCCGCGTTTACTAGTAAACTCCTTGGCAGGCAATGCGGCGTCAGCATATTGAGGGGTGTAGATAAGGGGCAAAGAAAGAGTGAAAAAGAGAATAAATCTTATTGTTGTCATGAACACCTCCCGGTCCGTCCGTCCCTATCAACGGAGCAGAAGGCAAAATCCCCCGCAGAAAATTAAATTATTTTTTTGGGGTCGTTTTTTAGCTGAGCAAAAGTTGCTTCGAGGCGTGAAGCAAAGATTTCCAGTTCAGTGGTGCGATTTTTTACAACGAAATAGATGGGGACAACCGTCATTAAAAATAGGAATAAGAGAACAGGACATACTTTCAAAGAGTGCTTGCTCGTCAAGCCTATCAAAGAAAGCAGCATTGTCGTTAAGTTCAAGAATATGAATACATATGACGCACAACGAGTAAAAGTCAGTACGAAATTGGTAAATGGTTTGAGTTTGATTTCGCGAGCCAGAGCAACGTTGGGTGCCTTGCTCAATGTTGACAAATCCAATTTCAAAGCTTGGTCGAGATCATTGCTAGCTAGATAGGCTCGTGAACCTTGCAAGAGATAGGCAATAGCTCCCAAGGCCATAATGAAAAAGGAAGGCAAGATAGTTATGAACTGACCAGTGTTTGCCCAGCCGCGCACTGAGAGAGGCACGGCCAAGTAGATTAACAAGCCAAAAAAGAAACAGACAACTCCAATAGCGATAACTCCTAGGC
>CAZXTJ010000295.1:0-10099 GCA_964643655.1 uncultured bacterium | reverse complement strand
ACATGGTCAAAGATGCTGAGACCCACGCTGAAGAAGACAAGAAGAACCGTGAAGCCATCGAGATCAGGAACCAAGCTGACTCAACCCTATATTCGATGGAACGATTCCTCAGCGAAAACGAAGAGAAGATGACGGACGAGCAGAAAACGACTATCAAAGAGAAACTCGAAACTCTGCGTAAAGTCCTCGCTGAAGAAGGTGCTTCCACTGACTCCATCAAAGAAGCTCAGGAAGACTTGCAGAACTCTCTGCACAAATGGTCAGAAGAGCTCTATCGTCAGGCAGCTGCACAGCGCACATCTGATGATGACGATGGTGACATGGATGACGACGATGATGATGTCGTCGACGCTGAATACGAAAAGATGGACGACTAGTCCAAGGACTTGTTTTATACCGGCGGGGCGGCTTTTTAGCCGTCACCGCCGGTTCAAAGTAAAGGGCGATTAATGCCTTCATCTAGGGAAAAAAGAGATTATTACGAAGTACTAGGCATCTCCCGTTCTGCCAATAAGGACGAGATCAAGCGAGCCTTTCGCAAGTTAGCGCTGAAATATCATCCTGACAGAAATCCTGGCGACAAAGAGTCAGAAGAGATGTTCAAAGAGGCGCAACAGGCCTATGAAGTGTTGGGGGACGACAACAAACGAAGCCGCTACGACACTTATGGCCATGCTGGTCTCGAAGGAATGATGGGTGGCGGTGGTTTCCAAGGAGGATTCGGCGATATTTTCGGCGATCTCTTTGGCGAGTTTTTCGGGGGTGCCTTTGGTGGTGCTCGTGGTCGACGACCACGTAAAGGTGAAGACATTGGTCAGCGCTTGAACATCGCCTTTGAAGAGGCTGTTTTTGGTTGTGACAAAGAGGTAACAATCGAAAAAGAAGCAGTCTGTGGAACCTGTGATGGTTCTGGCGCAAAATCGCCCGATGATGTAACTACCTGTCCCGTTTGTCGTGGTTCAGGTCAAGAGATTCGCTCCCAGGGATTCTTCTCTCTGCAAACAACTTGTCACCATTGTCGTGGCAAAGGTCAAATCGTCAAAAATCCCTGTGAAGAGTGTAAAGGTTTGGGCGTAGTCATGGTGACGGAACGCCTACAAGTGAAAATTCCTGCAGGTGTAGATACAGGAAACCGTATCAAAGTTGGCGGTCAGGGTTATCCTGGCAGCAATGGCGGCCCTCCAGGCGATCTTTATCTCGTTCTACAAACAGAAGAGCATGAGAAATTCCATCGCGAAAATGAGGACATTCATATCGTCCTGAACATTAGTTTTGTTCAAGCTGCATTAGGTGCTGAAATCGAGATAGAAACTTTGGAAAACAAAGAAACTCTCGAGTTGCCAGCTGGAACACAAACGTCGACAGAGTTCAGGTTCAAAGGTGAAGGAGTTCCCCGACTGCATGGTTATGGTCGTGGTGATTTCATTGTTCACGTTCGTGTAGTCACACCAACAGAATTATCGAGTAAACAACAGGAGCTCTTGAAAGAGTTTGCCGAGCTGGGTGGAGAGCAACTCAACATTCCAGAGAAGTCATTCTTTCAAAAGGTCCGCGACGCATTCGAGTAGGTCCCAATGGGATTAACAGCCGTCCAAAAGCTACTAGCAGCCGCTAGTGGCCAAAGCAGTGTAAAACCTGGTGAATTCGTTCGTGCCCAATGCTCAATGGTTCTCGTCAATGAGCTGTCAGCTAACAGGGCAATCTCTCTCTTCCACGAACTTGGTGCAAACAAGGTTTTTGACGCAAACAAAGTTGTCGTCGTTCCTGACCATTTCACGCCAGCCAAAGATATGGAAGCAGCTCAGCTCTGCGCAAAAGTGCGTAAGTTTGCTTTAGAGCAGAAAGTCCATTATTTCGAGATTGGCCGTGGCGGTGTCGAGCACATTCTTCTGCCCGAGCAGGGATTGGTCAAACCAGGTGATGTTGTTATCGGTGGTGACAGTCATACTTGTACTTATGGTGCCCTCGGTGCTTTTGCCACAGGTGTTGGGGCTACGGACATTGCCGTTGCCTGGGCACTGGGCGACGTGTGGTTCCGTGTACCTGAAACCATGTCAGTCAAATTGACAGGTTCATTATCACCTAGTTGTGGTGGCAAGGACGTCATTTTGCACCTTCTCGGTCGCTGTGGCGTTGATGGTGCTCAATATCAAACGGTTGAGTATTCAGGTCCAGGTGTAAGCTCTATTCCAATGCATGGTCGTTTCACCATTGCCAACATGGCCATTGAAGGTGGTGCAAAAAACGCTCTCTTCCCTGTTGATGAAGTGACGAGAGAATATCTGCAAAGCCGTGCTATCAAAGAGAGTGAATGGACTTCTTATCAGTCCGATGAAGACGCTATTTTTTCAGAAGAGTTGACAATAAATCTATCAGAGCTGGAACCTCTAGTTGCTTGTCCTGATTTGCCTTCTGAGGTTGAGCCTGCCAAGGAATTGAAGCAAATCAAAGTGGATCAAGTAGTCATTGGTTGTTGTACCAATGGTTGGTTGCCTGACCTGCAAGAAGCTGCAAAGATTCTCAAGGACAAGAAGATAGCTGACCGCGTTCGTTTGATTGTCGTTCCAGGAACACAAGAAATATTGCGAGCAGCAATCGATGATGGGACCATTGGCACATTGATTGATGCCCATGCAGTGATTACTCCTCCAGGTTGTGGTCCCTGTCTAGGCGGGCACCTTGGTGTATTGGCTGCAGGCGAAACTGCCCTTTCCACGACAAACAGAAATTTTGTCGGTCGTATGGGCCACAAAGAGAGCAAGATATATCTAGCTGGTCCACAAGTGGCAGCTGCCACTGCTTTGACTGGATATATTACAGACCCTCGTGAGGTGAAAGAATGACCTTAGTAGGGAAAGCATATTGTTTTGGTGAACATGTAAACACCGATTTGATTATAGCTGGTCGTTATTGCCACCTGCCTGCAGACGAGATGGCCAAACATGTCATGGAAGACCAAGATGAGACCTTTGTCGAACGTTTCGAAAAAGGTGGAATACTAGTGGCACAAAGGAATTTTGGTTGTGGTTCTTCTCGTGAAGAAGCACCTTCCACTCTCAAAGCTGCTGGCATTAGCTGCGTCATCGCAGTGAGTTTTGCCCGCATATTTTATCGAAATTGTGTGAATATTGGTCTGCCCATCCTCGAGTGCCCTGAAGCTTGCCAAAAAATCGACGAAGGACATACTCTGGAAATCGATACAACTGCAGGGACAATCGTAGACAAGACTTCAGGTGAGACTTTTCAGGCTACACCTTTCCCTGAATTCATGAAAAATCTCATTGATGGTGGCGGATTGATGGCTGACGCCCGTCGGCGCTTAGCAGCGAAATAAGGGAAAGGGATATCATGCCTCGCGACCATTTCATTAGTCTTCTTACTGCCCTGAAAGAGGGTAAATCTACTGTTGAAGAAGTAGCCTCTCACTTGGAGAAACACTCTTTCTTGGATATGGGTGGTGTGACTGTCGACATAGGCCGGCGTGCACGAACAGGCGCTCCAGAGGTAGTGTACGGCGAAAGTAAAGATGCAGAGCAACTCGAGTCACTTGCTCGCTGTTATCGTCAAAGAAATGAACCGCTTTTGGTTACGAGAGTCAAAAAAGAGCACGTTACTTTGCTGCAAGATCGATTTCCCGAAGGTGAATATAACGCCAGGTCTCGAACATTTTCTTGGTATGGCAATGAAAACAAAATACCAACAAAAGAAAATGAAGAGATGGTCATAATCTCGGCTGGTGCCTCAGATGCTCCAGTGGCAGAAGAGGTGGCAGAGACGGCTAAATTTATCATGAACGAAAAACCAAAACTCGTACATGACTGTGGTGTTGCAGGCATCCATCGTTTGCTCAACAAGATGGATACACTGGAAAAAGCAAAGGTTGTCATTGCCGTGGCTGGTATGGACGGTGTTTTGCCCACAGTCATTGCTGGTTTGATTAAAGCACCAATCATTGCCGTGCCCACCTCTGTTGGTTATGGCCCCGGCGGTGGCGGTTTGACGCCCCTTTTAACCATGTTGTCTTCTTGTGCTCCTGGTCTCGTTGTCGTCAATGTGGACAATGGTGTTGGTGCAGCTTTCGCTGCAGCTCGTATCCTCGGAGCTCTTGAAAAGAAAGCCTAATATGAAAACTCTCTACCTAGAATCCGTAGGCGGTGCCTCTGGAGACATGTTGTTGGGCGCACTTTGCGCCTTGGGTTTGAATTTTGAAGAATTCAAAGCACCTTTAGAAGCGGGCTTACCAGAATTGACCATTAAAAGAGAAGTGGTCAAACGTCACGGCTTGACTATGTGGCGGCTCTGGGGCGATGTTGGCGAACATGTTCACGAACGACATCTTAGTGAAATCAAAGAGTTAGTTTTGGCTTTGGATCTACCCCAAGAAGTGAAAGATAAAGCCATTGCTGCTTTTCAGCGCCTTGGTGAAGTTGAAGCAAATGCTCACGGTTGCTCCATTGACCACATCCATTTCCACGAATTAGGGGCAACAGATTCCATTATGGACATAGTGGGATATTTCTGGGCTTTACATCTTCTTGGTGTAGAGAGAGTAGAAGCATCACCTCTGAAACTAGGTTATGGCTCTGTAAAAACAGCCCACGGTTTGTTGCCTGTGCCAGTACCTGCTGTTGCTGCTCTAATTGAAGGAATACCTGTAGAAGTCGGTAATATGGAAGGCGAAATGACAACACCCACAGGCGCTCTCCTCATTGGCCAGAGTGCCCAGAAAATTGGTCAAATGCCTTCTATGACAGTTTCTGCGCAGGCCATGGGCACTGGCACTAAAGAGTACGAAGCTTTAAATGTTCTTCGTGCTTGGCTTGGTGAGATAGAGGAAGAGCAAAACTCTCTCCTTCTTTTTGAATGTAACATCGATGACACCACTCCTGAGCAGCTTTCATATGCCAGAGAGTGTTTGGAAAATGCTGGTGCTTTAGACGTAACCATTTTGACGGGTCAGGGGAAAAAAGGGCGTCCCGTTCACCTTCTGCAGGTGCTTTTTGATAGCCAAAAAGAAGATGAGCTATTGGACATCGTCTTTCGAGAGACGACAACCTTAGGAGTGCGCAAACGTCCTGTTGACAGGGTCTGTTTACCTCGTTTCTTAAAACGAGTAGAGGTAGAGGGATATCCAGTTTCAGTGAAAGTGGCAAACTGGAAAGAGGATGTGACCAAGTTTCAGCCTGAATATGAAGATTGTGCTGCCATCAGTCGCAAGACAGGATATTCCTTGAGCGAAATCATGGACAAAGCAAAAAGGGCGGCCCAAAAGGGCCACCCCAAGGATTAATCACCTCCTATTTGGCGTCGTGAACCATTTGCAAAGCAGTGTCGAGACATGATTGTGCTGTGGCAATAGAGCCTGAGTAGACAGCGTCTTCAACAGTACCTAGTCGATACATACCGGCCTGTGAACCAATGGCGTGTAATTTGGTGAGCCAGCGGCGAAGTTTTTTCAATTGTCTTGCTGTAGGGACATTCTTTTTCAGCAGTACTTTTTTCATACTGTTGATGACCAATCTTCGTTTACTGATGAAGTTTTCAAATGCAGCTTCACCTTGAACATTTTCAGTGGGACGGGGAATTTCGATGACGAGCTGACGTGCTGTTGCCGTTAGAGCTCGCACTGATTTGGCAGCGGCTCGTTGAATGGCTGAGGCTTTGACTAGAGCAGGTGAGAGCAAAACGATGATGGCGATTAGAGATGATACCAAGATTGAATGTCTCATTTTGAGTTCCTTTCAGTGTCACTTCTCCTAATGCGAAGTTGGGGCCAAAATGCTGAAAACCCCATCAGTAAAGGAACAAACTTCTTTGCTTCTGGCAAATGGTAGAATTATGTAGCCTCGTGCAACATTTTCAGCGGAGGTTGTTGCAGAAAGCTACGCGATGAGAAAAAAGAGCTGGTTTTTACTGTTCCTTTGCCTTTACCTCTTCTTTCCTGCTCTTGTTTTGGCTGAAGGCTGGGCCTGCCATTTTGGTACTGACGAAGAAGAGACCATTCGCGATTTGTTGTGCACTGACGATGGGCTGATTTATGCCATGGGCTTGAGGCGGGTGAAAGCGAAGTTCACTCCATTTCTAGTCAAGTTTTCCACTGTAGGAAAACTCTTATGGTGTAAGTCTTTCCCCATCAACGATGTTGTTGCCTTTCCAGTCATTAGCCCTCGGTCTGAGGGGGGAGTTGTCGTTGCCTTTACTCGTGGTCGAATGGGCGGTGCTTCTCTGCTCTGGATAGGAGCTATCGATAGTGATGGCAATTTCTTGTGGCAGCAGCACATTTCAGCAGAAGGTGTCATCCGTAGTGGGCAGCTCTGTACTATCCCAGGGGGATATGCAGTCATAGCCAATGAAAAACTGAAGGAAGACAGTTTTCTCAACGTACTCAGGCTTTCACGTGATGGCCAGGTTGCCTGGTCAAAAAAACTGATTTTGGCTGGCAAGTTGGAGGTCCCAAATATTGCCTCTTGTCCCAATGGAGATTTTGTTGTCTCTCTCAATGCTCAATATGGCAGATCTTTCATCAGTAAATTGATATATGGTTTTGGCAAGCTCATTCACTCACCGGCTATTAGGAGTTATGGAAGAGAAGAAACCCCTGAGTTTTCTATTTTGATGCGCCTCTCAGCAAAGGGTGACATCCTCTGGCAAAAGAGAATTATCAGTGATGGTGATGCCAATGTCTATGAGATAGCTGTCAACGAGAAGGGGACTATCGTTGCATGTGGAGCATTGGCAAAAGAAGTTACTAGTGGGACCGATCCCATGCTTTTGACTCTTACAAGCAAGGGTGCTCTCTTGTGGCAAAAGCGTATGGATTTTCACTTTCTCGCTTTGGCTTGTTCGCTTGCCTGCAATGACGAGGGGTTTTTTGTTAGTGGTTATGCGAAAGAGCTTGCCAACGTAGACATGTGGCTCGGTCACTTTTCAAAATCGGGTGAGGGGAAAAGCTTCTTTCGCTGCGGAACAAAAGCAAGTGAGAGCCAAGGATATCTCTCGGCTGGGCCAGCCAATAAGATTTATGTGGGTGGTGCTTTGGTTATTGAACCGGCTGAAGGTTGGTCAACCTCTTTTGACAATGGACAAATAGATGGTTTCTTGGCAACACTTTCAGTAATGAGTAGTTTATCAAAGTTGGTATCTGATGAAGGTAATGTTGCTCGTAAGGCTAGATGTGTTTTTCGGCCAGCAGATTTCGAGCTTATGGACAGCATCGTCAAGCCAGAAAAGACAACCTTCACCCTCAAGGATTTGGCTGTTACTGTAACTTCTTTACCCTAACTCAGCGTGTGGCCAATAAACGGTTGATGAGCTCGGAAACCTTCTGTGCTTCGCTTTGTAAACCCATGCGAAGGCCTTCAATGGGCCATGGTCTTTCTTTTCCTTGCAAACGAACGGCAACGTTAAATCCGCCGTCTTCACCATGATCTGGCACTACGACAGCTTCTGCGATTTCAGCCAGTCTTTTTTGGGCATATCGTTTGCGGCCGCGCATTACAAAGAGGCAGTCACTGGGAGGATCAATGCCCAATTCACACTCTTCTTTGCCAAACATCCAGGAAGAAAAACCCATACAGGCAATCAAAAATCCCACTCCCATACCTGTGGGAATCTCTGATGAATTACCTTCAGTGGCCACGATGAAAGCGATGAACATACCCAAAGGTATGAATGAGCAGCTCACACCGAGACAACCTTGACCTTTCCACACTTTTATTTTTTCAGTGCGCCCTTTTACCTCCAAATAGCTGGCATTAGAGCGTAATATTTGCTCTCTTCTTGCATCTGCGTCGCTATCAGCCACTGGAGAAGAGCTTTTGGCTGGTGCTGATGAACTTGTTGCTTCTCTGCCAGCTCTTTCCACGATGGAAGCAGGGAATTCACCGCGAGGTAACAGAATGGCAGCTTCATAAGCTTCTTCCACTGAGACTTCAATGTAATCTACGGGCCCGTCTTGTAAACAGAGACTGAGAGCGCCACCGGAAGCCAGAACGTTTGCCCAGTCATCGTCACCATCGCCCCAGCGATAAAAGAGGGCAGCAGGGCAGAGGTCTTCGTTGGGACCTGGGTCACGGACCTCCATTGTTTCCATTGTCTGCAAGATTTCCATTAGGCGAGAACCATCGACATGGCCCAGCTCAATACATTCATATTCGCCCGTATATTCAATCTCTTCGGCTATACCTTGTAGTTCAATGGTCAATTCTGCAGGCAGCTCGCCAAGGGAAGCAGGCTGGGCAGAAGCTCCACCTTTGAGGCCTTGAATTTTTTCAACGACTGAAGCAGGTCGCGAACGTGAAGGCAGACCAGCGGCAATAGCCAAAGCTTCGTCTATTGTCAGGGGAACCAATTCTGCAGTGTCATCATCAAAAAGATGAAGTACGTCATTGTCCACTGTAATGGTCTCAAAGACATCATCTGACGTGCGGAAGATGATGTTTGGCGGACAGAGATCTTCATTTGGTCCTGCCTCACGCATTTTGACAACTTCGAGAGAGGCCAACATATCGCATAGATCGCCAGCTTCAATGTGACCCATATCGATGATGTCATAATCACCAGTGAAATCGAGATCTTCGTTAACGCCCTGCAACTCCACCTGCACAGCCGCAGGAATGGGCTGCAAGTCTGCGTAGACGTCCGTCTCTTCTTCTGTCTCTTCGGCTTCCTCTTCGTCAATCTCTTCTCCAGCCAGAGCCTGAGCAAACTCAGTGGCTGTGGCAAATCTCTCTTCAGGTAGTTTGGCCAAGGCCCTCAACAGGGCTGCATTGACATGTTCAGGCAGCTCATCGATTGGTTGTGGGTCATTGTTGACGATTTGATATTCAATTCCACCTTGGAAAAAGGGTGGAGTGCCAGCAAGACACTCATACAAGGTGGCACCGAGAGCATAGATGTCTGCTCTGCCGTCTGTACGTTTTCCCTGCAACTGTTCAGGAGGCATATAAAGCAGAGTTCCCGACGAGTCCTGTTTGGTCAGGCGTGTCATTGAATCTTTGATTTGGCGAGCAATGCCAAAGTCCATAATCCTGACTTGTTCGTCGTCACCTTTGATGTGCAGGAAGATGTTGTCAGGTTTGATGTCTCGATGGACAACTTTTTCGCCGTGAGCATAATCAAGGGCAGCGGCAAGCTGAGAGGCAATGATGATGACTTCGTCGAGCTCGAGGATTTCCTGCTCTTGCAATCTGTCCTCTAAGCTCTGACCTTCCAACAATTCCATGACGAGGAATTTTGTATCACCACTATGGGCAAAATGATAGAGGGCTGCAATGTTGGGATGGCGCAGCTGCATGGCCAACTTGGCTTCGCGCTTGAGGTCATTGATGGCACGTTTGCTAGAAGTGAGCTCGTCGGGTAAAACCTTGACAGCAACGTTCATTTCTAGTTCACGATCGTGGGCTTCATAGACAATACCCATGCCCCCACGGCCAATCTCTCTAACGATTTCATATCTGTTTTCGAAGACAGTTGCGTCAGAACTTTCTTGAACGATTGTCTCCTTGGCATCAGTGCTCAAACTAATGCGTTTTCGTTTTCTTTTATCAGGACTCATTGGCCTTATCATCCTCTCTTCAGTGCCATAAAACAGTTTACCTCACAGAAGAGTCGAAAGCACGTGAAAGGGTCTTGAACAAAGGAATGCAATATGCAATGCAAAGAGAAGAATGTAGACACAGATAGTCGGTCGGGCTAATGTATCTAGACAGACGAGAAGAAAGGACGGGGACAAGTGGAAACAAAAATTGATGGCAAAAAAATAATCATCCAAGAAGAACGTTCACCAGTAATGGGATTTGTTATGGGTGGATTGATGGTGGCAATTGCTCTCCTCTTCTTCCTTGCTCGTCCATTTGGTTCTGTCATCGATTGGCTCATCGTCCTAGGTATGGGTGGTTTTGGCGCAATGATGATCAAAATGATGGGCATTGATGACATGGGCGGCAAGTTTGATGTCTGGACCATCGATTTAGAGAAAAAAGCCCTCGTCACTGATGTCTCCGATGCCGTTACAGAATTCCCCTTTGATACCATCGAAGCGGGTATCATCGTGCAGACCTCTCCTGAAGGTGGCCAGCCATTTCTCAAAATCAAAGGC
>CAZXTJ010000294.1:0-10111 GCA_964643655.1 uncultured bacterium | reverse complement strand
ATATTACCTTGTGCACGAATGGTGTCGGCCAAGTCGCTGCCATTTTTCTCTGACAGTTTGTGATACATCTTGGCGTAAACATAGGGGCCAGAAGTCAGCACTTCTGTATCCCACTGTGGAATGATGACTGACAAGAGAGCGACTGCCAATGCAGGAACTGCAATACGTTTGAACTGCAATCCTTCTGCCCTGCACCAGAGCCAAGTGGCAAGAGCAACGTTCAGCGAGGAGGCCAATAAAAGGCTGTTTCTCAATCCCAGCTTGGGAACAAGGAAAAAGCCTCCCAGTAAGGAGCCGGCAATACAACCAAGCGTGTTGGCACCATAGATTGTGCCCAGAGCTTTGCCAGGTTCACCACTGCCTTTGGCCAAATAATGGCCCACCAAAGGCATCAACATTCCCATAAGGGTCGTTGGTACGAGGATCAACAGAGCAATTGCTGTGAATTGAGCAGCACATATTGTCAGGAATGAAAATGAAATCAATTCAGGATAAACAATGGCTGCAGCCAATGGGGCCCAGCGCAACAAGGCTGTGATGGCGAAACCGGCAATACCAACACCTGCCTCGATTTTTGCCATCAAACTTTCTGGTCTTTTGATATTGTCGAGACGGCTGGAGATGAAGAAAGAGCCCAATGATAAACCACCGATGAAAGCCGCCAAAATGACTGAGAAGGTGTAAACAGAGGAGCCAAAGAGTAGCGAAAAGACCCTTGTCCAAGCGATTTGGTAAACCATCGAAGCAACACCTGCAAGAGCAAAGATAACTAGCAATGCGTGTTGAATGGCAGGCACCTTGTTTTCACTCTGAGCTTTTTTGCTTTTCCTTTTCTTCTTCGCACTTTCATTGTCTTCTAGCCAGAAAGTAGAAGCAAAGATTGCAAGATTGGTTACTCCAGCTAGCATTGTCGTTCCAAAGAGACCAAAGGTTGGAATGAGCAAGAAGCTAGCTGCGAGAGCACCGGCTACTGCACCAAAACAGTTCAATCCATAGAGCAAACCAATGAAACGTCCTGACTGTTCTTCGCGACGAGCAAAGTGGGCTCCCAAAATGGGGAAGGTCATTCCCATCAAAGTAGAAGGAATGAGCAACAGACTAAGGACTACTATTAATCGAAGGGCACCAAAAGCCCAAGTAGCACCGTTTTGGTCATATGCCATGGCCATCAGGGGGCGAGTAATCCTTAGCAGTAATGGTAGGGCCATACAATAAAGGCCCACAGCACCTTCAATGGCTCCGTAAGATAGGACTAGGCGCTTCCAGCGAGAAACGAGATGGCCAGCCAAAAAGCTTCCAATGGCCAATCCACCCATAAATGCAGCAAGAACAGCTGCAGTTGCACTTGTGGAGTTACCAAAAACAAAGGCTAAAAGCTTTGACCACAGTACTTCATAAACAAGACCCGTTGCTCCTGAGAGAAAGAATAGAAGGAGAATGAGGCGTTTACGTCCGTTCATCTGGGCAACCATCCCTTTCGCTTATCTGTCTATTGTCTGACAAAAAAATACTAAATTTAGCACCTTTTGTTAGAACTATCGGCGAAAGGCAAGTGAACATTTACCCCTGGGACCTCCAGGGGTAGTGGATCAAATTCGAGACCAGTGGTCCCCTAAGGGACCACCACGCGCAACATGGCGTAAGCTACTGACAGACGTAGATTCCTGACTGCATAAACCATACTTCGGTGGCTACTCATTCGACTCAAATCATTGTCTAGCGGCTGTTGCCAGCCACGTCCAACCAAAAAGCTGTAAGTGCCAATACCAGGTTGTCTGTCATACTGTTGTAAGTTCGCTTTGCGCAGGCGGTTGGGCAGAGAGAGGAAAAACCAAGGTTCTTTCACTGAATGGCTGACAGGTCTTCCGTTGTTAGCGACCATATAGCCTGTGTTGAAGGCAAATCCGGCACTGTCCATACAATAGGCAGGCATGTTTTTGCATATCTCGCCATCCAATTGTTTCAAGAGCTCAAGTGCTTGTTGTTGAGCAACCGTCGTTGCTCCCTCTGCTGCGTTTTCCTGTACGGAACTGATATTGGCGCTGAATTCACTGTCTCTGGCTGTCTGTAGGAATAGGGGTTTTGCCAAATTATCAATAGCTTCACTGATAGTGGGTTTTTTCTCGAGCTGTTCTTGAAGCAAATTGTTCTGGCTCTTGGGAGCTTGGTTACCAAGAAGACCAATGACACCATTGTTGGCAAAAGAGCTCGTCGTGCAATAACAGGCAAACATAAGGAAAAACAAAAAACGATTCATGGGATTCTCCTGTCTCAAAATATTAAAACTGGAGATCTTCTTACAGAAAACGTGCCAAGAAGTGAGCCCCTCGTAGCTGATTTTGAGGCAAGTGTGAGCTCGAGAGTGTTCAAAAGTCATACAGGAAGTAACAGAGTGTTGCACTTCCTTTTACCAGAGTTCCACCTCAACTGCGGCAATGGGCAAAAAGAAGGAAGCCATCATTTCTGGAGCTATTGGCGTAGCAGTGATATGAAAGGCATTATCGCCGCGCTGGAACAGAGCCAAGTCTAATGGTGCTTCAATTGTTACACCGCTGGCGACGTATGCCTTGTTCTTTTCTCGATTACCTGAAGGTTTACTGGCATTAAAGAGCCAAAAGGGTTTCCTTCCGTTGACGGCAATGGAGAGTGCAAGCCTTTCATCAAAACTCGTTGTGTGAATCACCAGTTTTGCACCCAAGAGCGGCCAGGCTGTGTGTCCTGGACCTATTGTCTTCTTATGAAGGTAAACACGTCGAGGAGGTAAGGAAGAGAAACGCTGCCCAATCGTTGACTTCAGCTCATTGGGTGCTTTTTCATCAAAATGTGAGGCCAAGAGAATGACTGATGGTCTGTCATCAATTTCAAGGGGCGTTAGTGCAATATTGAGTAGTGCATCGATGTTTCCCCAAGGAGGAGAATGTAGATAACCTTGTCTAGCTAGTGTTCCCAATATTCGCAAAGGGCGTAGGTTCGTGACCATCTCAGAACCCAACAGGGAGCTTTTTAGCTTCTTGGCAACGAGCAGACGTAAACCACCGCGATAGCCCTTGATTATCGTTGGCACTTTTCGGGGATTGTCGCTTGTCATTCCTTCAGTCAATTCAGGAATGAATTCATCTGCAGCATTGACTGTCTCCCTTAAGAGCTCATCAAAGATAGGACGAGGATCCACTTGAAATGACATTGGTGGTTCGTTGTCCAAATAAGTTACAACAGCTGGCGTTTGCTCGATTAAGGCACGGGAAAGATTGACAGTCGTTTCGCCTTGATAGGAACGGTGGAAAGTGATGTGGTATTGACCAGAAGGAGGAATGGTCAGAATTGCGTATCCACTGCGTTCACCGTCAAACTTGATTTTGAGCTTGTCCAAGCTAAAGGCAGATATTTCTGTCACTCTACAAGGTTTACGCCAATGATTGGCTATCCTTTCACCAAATTTGGCGTAAATGAGAGAAAAGAGCAAAATCGCTGTTAGAGCTGCAAGGAGTAACTTCTTTTTCCGACTCAGATGCCAACGAGAGGGAGCGTTTCTCAAGAATCGACGGACAGAAAAGGAGCTTGAGTGATGCTTTTTTCGGGCTTCACTTTCTGGCGGCGTGGGAGGATGAAGAGGCGGCTCATCGTGGTTCCTATCTAGCCAGGACATACACTGGAAATAGAACTCTTCCACAGATTCTGTTCTTTGTGTTCTATCTACCTGTAATGCCCCAAGGATAAGTTTATCGAGTTTTCCATCAATACCTTTTCGCAGGCAGGAGGGAGGTAACAACTGTGGCTCTTTGCCCTTTGTGACATATTCATAAATGGCATCACAAGAATAGGGTTTTATGTGTGTTATTGCCTCATAAGCTACGAAAGCTAACTGATAGAGATCACCTAACTCATCATGTTTTTCACCTTTGAGCACTTCAGGTGGGATGAAACGATAGGCTGTAGGTAAAGAGCCTGTCCTGAGAGCAACTTCAGGATTGATTGCTTCTCTTGCAAGGCCAAAGCGACAAACATAGGGATGATCATCATCATTAACAACAATAGAATCCAAAGTTATGTTCCCATGTATGAAACCACGTTCATGCAGAGCAGCCAAACCTGCAGCACAATTGGTGAGCAACTTCATCAAATCTGAAACAGTGTAGTCAACGACTTCTATAGTCTTGCCCAAGGTGAGCCCATCGATGAATTGAGTGACATAATAGGGCTCATCGTCTTTGGCCACTACTTCCAGCACCTTGGCTACATAGACGTTGTCAACTTCTTGTAGCAACTTGGCTCGTCGCAGAAACTGTTCTTTTCTCTCTTCCTTTTTAGCCTCCCTGGTGGTGATTGTCTTCAGAGCAACATCACGCTGCAAGGTTGCGTCGAAGGCATGGAAAAGAGCACCCGTTGAACCTTGGCTCAACAAGTGTGGGTTTCGATATCTCGAAACAGCTCTTTGTGGCAATCTGGGTTTTCGATGTTCCATCGTCCGACAGCATACAACATGAGCAGAGATGGTAATATGGGGGAGGAGGGTCTCGTGATACGTTTTGACAATGTTACGCGCGATTTTGGGGAGTTAAGAGCTGTAAACGGATTGTCACTGACTGTTGAGCCAGGAACAATCTATGCCTTTCTAGGACCCAATGGGGCTGGAAAGACAACGGCTCTGAGAGTTGCCATTGGTTTGACCACTCCAACGAGTGGTGCCGTTTATCTTTCAGATGTGAATGTTTGGGAAGAACCTGTCAATGCCAAGGCAATGGCTGGCTTTTTACCGACGAGTCCATCGTATTATCCACATCAAACTGGCGACAGTTATCTTGAGTTCTTGGCTCGGGTGAGGGGGATTGATAGCTCTCGGTGGAAACCGAGACGGGAAGTCCTTCTCGATAGGCTCGGCCTACTTGATGCCCGGCAGGCACGCCTTTCTACCTATTCCTTCGGTATGGTGAGAAAGATTACTTTGGCAGGGGCTCTATTACATGAACCGTCCCATCTTCTTCTCGATGAACCCACAGCAGGTTTGGATCCTTATTCTGTACGTGTCATGAAGAACTTGCTCTTAGAAGAGAAAGAAAGAGGAGCTGCTCTCTTTGTTTCCAGTCATGACCTCGACGCCGTGGCTGAAGTTGCAGACAAATTGGGCATAGTGAACAAAGGTGTTCTTGTTCGAGAATTGACTCGCGATGAATTTCCTGAGGCAACAGCTGGAAGTGGTTCGTCTCTCGAGAGTTTATTCCTCGCTGCTACAGGTCACTCTTTGGATGAGGAAAACGGTGCTTAAGCAAAGATTTCTTACATTGCTTTCTTTGCGACTTTCTCTCGTGCAGTCGAGAGTTGCCTGTCTCGTGTGGTGGCAAGTTGGTTTGTTTCTCATTTGTATGCTGGGTAATCTTTCTGTTGCAGCCTTTGGATTACCACTGGTCGTCGGTGTCTTTCGTGACTTAGATGGCGGATTGAGCTTTGCAGCACTCTTTATCTATTTTGCAGCCTTTTCAGTCTTGAATGTCCACCTGCTAGTCGCTCGTACGGCTGATGGAGATAGGCGCAACACTATAATTGATCCCATGGAGCTGTTGCCCGTTCCAGTAGAGTGGAATTTTTACCTCACAGTCATAGAAGAGATGTTCGCCGATCCCATTGCACTGCTTGCTGTCCCCGCTGCATTTTTGGGTGTTTCCCTCTCTTCAGCAAGGCCAGGGATTTCTGTTTGTGCAGCTCTTTTGCTTGCTCCCTGCTTCATGGCTCTATTAGCTGGTTTGAGAATTACGGTTGCTCGAATTGTTTCAGTTTTTCTGACTCCTTCTGAAGGATTTCGTTTAGTTCGAACAATAGTGTTTCTCACCTTGTTGGGAACAGTCACTGTAGCAGGGTGTTTCATTTACGATTTGACGCTTGTACTCAATCAGTCACAGGGACTTGAACCCTTAGATTTGTATTCATCACAGTTTTTCTTTCACTTTGTCACTTTCTTTCAAAACCAGAAGAACTTGTTAGAGTTCATTCCATTCATGTGGCCCCTTCTGGCTTTGTTGAAAACTGACTCAGTCTTTTTATTCACCTCTTTGTCACTTTTGACCTCCTTTCTGTCACTCTTTGCCATGGGATATTTGCACCGGCACCATTTGAGAAGACCTGGGCGTGATGACAGTTTACGCTTACATTCTATTGAGGATTCACCTCTGCGAGCTTTTCCCGCCCAATGGCTTGGTTGTGCTCGTCCTGAAGTAGTGGATTTGGAAATGGATGGTGCAATCTCTCGCGGAGCTTTTACACAAGCTCTTGCAGAAGGTGGGCTCTTGGCTGGAGCTTGGTTGCTCGTTTCTTATATTGCTCCTCAGATTTTTGCAGGCCACTTCATCAATGGATTCCGTTTCTTCTGTTTCATGGCAACCCTATTGCTATTGACTCCTGCAGCAACGATAGCTAGGGAAGGTGGCGGCGTTGGACTGCTACGCATAATGCCACTTCCTTTGGAACAAGCTCTTTATGCCAAAATTCCATCTGTAGTTGCTCGCAATGTTTTGGTTCTTATACCTGGCACAATTTTGGTGGCACTCTTTTCACCTCCAGCCCCCTTGTTGACAAGTGTTGGTGCAACTCTTCTGATAGGACTGCTTCCCTTCATTGCTGCCATGGCTGCCATTGGCGGAGGAATGGTAGTTAATCCTTTGGACGAGGGACAAGGTTCATTTGCCGTCCAAATCGCAGCACTAGTGGTGACTGCCTTGGCTTTAGCGCCTGTGACAATTGGTGGACCGGCTCTACCAAAATTTTATCTCGTTTGTGGTGCATTTTTAGCAACAGGACTCTTCATCGCAGGTTTGTGGCAAAAATCTATCCATCGTTTGAGAGAGCTATCTTTGCCACATCGCAGCAGTGGTAATGAAGCAGGTCCCATTTTTGGTGACGTCACTCTAGGAGTTTTGCTTTTTGCCGGTGCGGCCAACTCCGTGCCACCAGCCATGGGTATTTTGTTGCCAGCTCTTTCTACTGACGAAGTAACATTACTTTCTACTCTATTGCTGCATGGCTTAGTCATCATCGGCTCTTTATTAATGGTTGAATTCAAGCTATTTGCCAAAGAAAAGACGAAGTGGTCCTATTACATTTCTGCTGTTGTCCTAGGCCTCTGTATGGCTTGTTTGGCAATCAAATATGGTCAGTGGTTGTCTGCTTGGTCTTCTGCAGAAGCAAGCTCGCAAGGCCTGGTTCGTATCTTTGTTGAAGGAAAGACACAGTGGGCACTATTGGCCTTTGTCACAGCGGCCATCATTGGTCCATGTGCAGAAGAGTTTCTCTTCCGACGTTTGTTGTGCTGTAGTTTGATAGAGGCTACAAATAGGGTAGGTATAGCTATCCTGTTGTCATCTCTGGCTTTTGCCTTGGCTCATTCGGCGGCGACCTTCCCCATCGTTTTCCTCGTAGGAATAATCTCTGGTTTGCTCATGTACAAGACCAAAAATGTAGTCGTGGCGATGACTTTCCACGTCCTTTTCAATGCTAGTCAGCTTCTTTATGTAATATCGCAAGGAGGAGGACAATGAGACTCTCGGTCATCCTTGTGACTATTCTCCTCGCCTGTTCTACCACAGTCAGAGGTGCAACAGACTCCTTTACGAAGGAAGTATTGTCGCTAGTTGACAAAGGGTATTACCAGTGGGCAAATGACTATGCCAACAATAGTGAAAACCTCACCAAAGAGACTTTGCTCGAAGTAAGGTTGCGTAGTGCTTTTTATAGGCGTAATAGGAGGCGCATAAGGCGACTCTTGGCAAGAGCTGGTCGAAGCTCCATGGTTTACCTTGCAAGGGCGGCTCTGGCATTTGAAAAAGGGCGATTAAGGACAGCTGAGCGTAACTGCAAACTTGGATTGTCCATTGATAGCGGTCGCCCGCGTGTTCTACGAGAACTTGAACTGTTGCAGGCAGAAGTATATTTAGAGGGTTATGCCTACATTTCTGCAGCAGATATTCTTTTGGATGAAAGCGGTAGAAAGGATTTTAATCCTTACCTCATTTTGGCCAAATACGTGGGTGTCCGCGATAGCGAACATTATCGTTTTTCCAAAGCAGCAGTAGAGCTCGATCCATCTTCCATTTCCGCTCTTCGCCAGTTGCTCAAGTCGGCTATTAGATTGGGTAGATTGGACGAGGCTCAAAATATTTATGAAAAGCTAGTCTCTCTGGAACAGAAGGCGACAAATCCACAGTCCAGTCCACGAGGGCCCATACCGTTTTCTAGTTATTACCTACACAAAGAGCTCAAAAGATGGCCCTCCCAAAGTGTCCTTTTACTCGAATTGGCAAATCTGGCGTGGAAGAATGATGAAGTTGCTCAAGCTGATTGGCTTGCCCAAAGGGCCAATGGCGAGAGGGGTAAGTTCTCTCGAGCAGCTCGCTCACTCAATGGATTGTTTGCTTTTCGTAACGAAGATTGTCCTCGAGCATGCCGCTTTTTTGACTTACTGTCGAAACCTCATCCTTTCCCGGGACCTTATGCTCGTGCTTTGTGCGCTGTGGGCAGAATGGGTAAAGCAAAAGAGCTCTTAGACGGTAATGATGGCGATGAATGTGCACTTGCCCGCGCAGCATATTTCATCAAAGTAAAAGAGTACGAGAAGGCCAAGAAGGAACTCGGAAGCATTGCCCTGCGATATGGTCCACGTCATGACTATTGGATGACTCGAGCACATTTGCAGAAAGTCCAAGGAGATATCGATGGAGCTCGGCAGTCATTCAAACAGATTGCTGTTTTGGCTCAAATTGGTATTGTTGGTAGAACACAGGCGGCTCTTGCTGCAAATCTGGCAGCGAGTTTTAACTTTCCTGCCATAGCCAAGGAACTACGCTCCGTCGATTATGACTCAACGGTCTACAGAATGAGTCGCTCACGTCCCTTCCGCATTTCAGGATTTGCCTATCGCATCTTGGCAGACAGAGCTGCATTAAACAAACAAACGGATAGAGCACTGCAATACCTCAATATGGCTGGATTACAGTTGGCTCGTGCAGGATTGGCTGCCTGGAACATTCCTCAGCAATCTCTCACGGAACCTGTGATTGAGCGGCTCATGGACCGAGTGCCCAATGTGCGAATACAGTTGCCAACTGTTGGTGGCCGTGTATTACTCGAGGCAGGAAGGGCAGATGAGGCTCTCGAGTTGATTAGGCGAGGACTCAACGTAGAAGTTGCCGGAACACCTGGTTTGTTCCTCCTGGCAGCAACGGCACAAGCCAATCGACAGGATTTGCCCAAAATGGCCATTTATACAAATGCAGCATCAGTTTTGGGTTCTCGTAGAGGAGCTCCCTGGCAAGAGTTGGGACGCCTCCTTTTGCTCGTTGGTAATGAGGCTCCAAAATATACAATTGCAAAATTTTTACGTTCCTCTCCTCATCGTCGTGACAGACCCGATAATAGGACAGCCATTTTTGGCATGGGAGGATTGGCCTTAGAGGCTTTGACGAGGCAGACAATTAGTGGTTCAGCAGGGGCTCAACTGGGACGTGGATTGGCATTTTTGACAATGGGGCAGCTTGAAAAAGCTGAAGCTGAATTGAGCAAATGTGCCAAACAATCATCAGTTTGGAAAAGCGAAGCTCAACGCAAGCTCTTTGAGATTGCTCTCCAAAAAGGTGAAAAGCAGCGAGCAAAAAAACTGTTGAGTGAATTAGAGAATAGTCGTTATGTCCACATTGAGCTCTTGAGAGGTAAATATCATTTATCACAACAAGAGAAGGATAAAGCCAAAAAAGATCTCGAAACAGCGCAGCGAAAAGCCCCTTACTCTGCAGCGCCCCTCATTGCTCTTGCGAGCTTGCATGAAAAGAAGAGTTTGGCCTATTTGCAGAGGGCCTGTGAATTGGCACCCCATCTCTTCAAAACGTGGCGCCAATTAAAAACTATCTACAGAAGTGATGGAGACAAAGAGCAGGCTTTGCAAGCTTCCCTTCGCTGGTATGAAGGTGCACTGCAGGCAGGACATTTTATTGAAGCTGAGAAGGCCCTCCAGGATATAGAAAAGCTCAGTCCCAATCATTCACAAAACAAGAGTATTGTCTGTTCTGCCTTCAAGAGATTGTTGCCCTGGCTCAAGGGCGCAAACAAAACAAAAGCTGCTCGTGAAGGC
>CAZXTJ010000293.1:0-10111 GCA_964643655.1 uncultured bacterium | reverse complement strand
CATTAAACCAAAGGCGATGACAGTACGGTGGCGAATGGCCTCTGACTTGTCTTCCAACGTGTCGAGCAGATCTTGGCGAGCATTGGTAGCTTTCAAACGGCCCAAAGCCTCAATGGCTTGCCCACGAGTCTCTTCGTCCTTGGAGTTTTCAAGCAAAGCACGCAAAACTTTGATACGTGTCTTTCTGACATTATCCGTTGGAATATAACCAATGGTTCTGGCCAACAAAGAGTGGCACTTGGCTCTCTTTTTGTCTTCAAGCAATGAACAGCAGGCTTTGAGCTGCTCGTCTGTCATTTCTGTATGTGTCCATTCAGCAGTCCAAGCGAGAAAATCTGCTGCTGCCAGCTGAACTGCAGAGGATTTGTCCTCTGACAATGTATTGACTATCGCCCCAATGGCGTCTTGGGGAACGTCAACTTCTCCTTCTATCATTAATCGACGGCAAAAAGCGCCGATGGCTTCTTCGCGGTCACCAGCTTTAGAAGCGCTCAGGCCACTTTTGAGTTCGTCGATAGCTTTCTTGCCGCTCACCAGGGTCCTCCCTTTCCTATGTGTTTGATGAGGACCACATCCTACTACATGAAGGGAAAGAAGAGGCAACTATCTTGCTGGATAATTTTTTGTGCAGCTTCTCAGGCAGCAAAACAGCTTCTCAGGCAGCAAAATAATGGAGGAAGACAGCCTAGGTACTTATGCTCATTCGTAAATCAGGCGGAAGACCTCAACTTTGGGGATGTCATGATTGAGCAAATACAAATGACCATTACGAATAGTGTGGAACCAGCCATAATCTTCATAATCCAGAGGACGACTACAATCGAGACCCATCTCAGCAAAACCACAACTTGCAGGGATCAAGAGGAAAATGCCACCACGAACAGGTGGGATGAAAAGGATGTTGTCATGTTCATCAACGATGGTGATATTGAGAAAGGCAGTATCTTTCAAAGAAAATACTTTGTTGCCCTCATGGTCAAAACGATGGGCACCATTTATTAGTAGACCACCATTAGACATGATGTGAATGCGACTGCCATCATAGACGCCTTCGAGCTGCTCTAGCACTCTATTGAGAAAAGGATCATCTGTTATTTTTTTACCATCTGCACCATAAAGTTCAACAAGAGGTTGGCCCGAACGTGTAGCACCAAAATAACCCTCTTCATTGTAAATGACAAAAATCCTACCCTCTTTGTCGACTGCAAAATCTGCCACACATTCACCAAACTGGAAAGTTTGCTTGATGTCACCACCAGCAGTCATCAAAATGCCATTTGTTTTGCCTTCAGGCCATTGGCCAAATTGGGCCAACATCAAAGAACCATTGGGAGTAATCTTTAAAATGTCTGCTTGAAAACCATCAACATCAGGCACGTTCAAGTCTGCGCGGCGCAGAGTGTCTGGATGAAAGGTGACTATTTTGGTGGCATTACGGCCAGGAGAATAATATGAAGCGCTTGGAGCGAGATTTGGATAGTCAGTGATATAGAGACGACCATCATTGTCTACGTCGAGCGTTCGGGGTTTTATGAGGGAGAGGGAACCACGGGATACAGGAGAAAGGTCGTAGGCAAGCTCGAGGCCATAAGGTCGCACGAGTTCCCTCCCTACTTATTCCTGCCCCCACCGTCTATTTAGTCTAATGATTTAGTGGACGAATAGCAATGCGCGAAGGTTTTTTACTCGTGATCGTATCATCGCCATTTTTGTCATAAATAATGCTGCAATGCCTGTTGTTAGCTCAATAGGGCATTATGGAGGTAAAGAGGAAAAAGGCAGAGGCTGCCAACAACATTGAGTCAAATCTGTCGATGACACCGCCGTGGGGCCCAAGGTTTGCTCCAAAGTCCTTTATCCCCAAAAATCGTTTCCACGATGAAGCAACAAGATCGCCGATTTGGGCAGAAATGCTGATCCAAACAGCAGCCATGACAACCCAATGGATTGGTGTCGTACGCAGACAACTGCGAATGGCCACACCTACGATGACGGCTGCTATGGTGCCACCAATGGCTCCCGAGACCGTCTTTCCAGGACTGAGAACTGGAGTGAGTTTTTTGCCACCCACTATGGTTCCCACAATTTGTCCAAATGAATCTGTTGCACAGACAATCAAATAATAAAAGAGAACCAAAAAACCGCTAGGAACGACGAGCTTCAAATATAGATGACAGCTGAGGCAGATAGGTAAATAGAGAACTGACAATGACGATAGGGTTGCCCTATTCAGAAGTCTATCGAGATCACCAGCAAAGGAAGTAATGAGGGTGTGAAAGATACAAAAAAATACCAACACTTTGTAGGACAACTTATGGTCGTTGTAAGCCAAAGTGGCCAACATCAAGACAGTCGTCGTGGCATAAAAAAAAGGTGATGCAAAGAAACCCTTTCCTTCTCTGCACCAGCGAGATACTTTTGCGACCTCATACATACAGACAAAACCGAGTAAAAGGACAGAAACGGCAAAAACTTCAAAACTTGACCAGGCAAGGAGAATGAACAGAACGTTTATGAAGAGGTAACTACCGATTTTTGCCCAAAAACCTCCCCCCTTCTTTTTGGGAAGAGCTGCTTTGAGCTCGTTGTCGCTGGTCTGTCCAGCAGCGGCCTCTTTTGCACGTTTATAGCGACTATTGGCAAGCATAGCCAAGGAGGCAATGACTGTCATGGTCACCCATGTACCCAAAATGGTAGTGACTCTCGGATCATCAGGAATCATCTAATCAGGTTCCTTCTATCAATCTAAATGTGCCTTTTTCTCCGTTGACTTCAACAAGTGCACCTTGCTGAAGTCTGAGCTCTTCAAGAGTGTCATATACCACAGTGAGGCCTAGTTCTCTGGCAATAAATGCTCCATGGCTCATCTTTCGGCCACAAAGGTACACTACCGCTTTCAAGGTCGGATAAATATAGGTATACCCAATGTCAGGCTTATCTAAAACAAGCACGTCGCCAACTGAAAGCCAACCTTTGCCGCTCTCATCGACAGTCAGGACTTGCCCAACTACGCACCCGGCAGAGCCACCTTGCCCGCAACATCCTTTTAGTCCTGTGGCCTCCGGCCTGGCAAAGAAATCTCGTTCTTGGTGATAAAGAAGACCATATGTCTCTATTTTTTTGTAAAGAGCAAGCTCAGTAAACTCTGCGAACTCATCACGTCTAATCGCTGCAAGGGCTGAAAGATTTAGACTTGCAGAGCTGCCATTGAGAAAATCAATGAGCTCCTCAATGGTTATATTGTGGACATCGTCTTCTGCCACGAGCACATTTTCCTCTATGAGTTTATGGCCAATGGCTCTGAATAGATCACCTGTGAGCCCAATGAGATTGGCCCGAGCCAATCTTTGCTCATCACGTAAGAGAAGGTTTTCTCTCGTTTTGCTAAGAAGCCAATTGAAAATGGTACCTTTTTTGAGGAGTAAACTGGATCTCTTGTCACCCAAAAGTCTCTGTACTTCATGCTCTGCCCTGCAACGCCTGTCGAGACTTTTTTGACGAAGTTTCAACAAACAAGGAACTTCGTCTCTGGCAAGATACCTCTTTAACATGGCAAAGAGATAACGTGGAGAAGTGGAAAGTGTTGGAGTGCTCAGTTCGAGCTCATTTGGCCTTCGACAGCCATAAAGATGGAGTATTCTCCCTATCTCTCGCTCAACAAAAAATGGAGCAGACTGTTCTTTCCACCAAGAAACAAGCTCATCGAGGCTAGCTTCCTCCAAAAAGACACAAAGTTTGTCATCTTCCTTCAACTTCTGGGCCAATTCGGCCAAAATCTGTAAAGGTTCCAAGGAAGGCAGTTGTTCTCCGCAGAGCAGGTCACCCAAAAGAAACTCAGGCTTTTCGTGGCCCCCTTGCTTCAACATCTGGAGCAGATATTCATACCCTGCAGCAAAACAGAAATCCGTTACAGGCGGAGCAGCCCACTGCTCAAAGAGCTCCTCTATTTTGCCATAAAGAAGCAAAAGCTCATGAAGCTGCAATGAAGCAAAATCGAGAGCTCGGATTTGTTGATATTTACTCTTGAACTCACGCTGCCCCTCTTGCCCAAGAGTAGTTGAATTGAATAGTTTCCAAGTAGAGCGTGCATCTTCACTGGAGCGCTGCCAAAAGCTCTTATAACTACCTAGGCCTGGTTTGGGCAAGGCAGAGAGAATGGCCTCGAGCGAATTGCTGTTGAGATACAAATGCCCACCCAATCGACCAATGAGAGGACGACTAAGGCCCTGCAAACATTGTGTATCAGCACCAAAGGCTTTGAGCAAATTGCTAAAGTGGGACTTTAGAACTCGACGAGCAAATGAAAAAGTAAGAGCGGTAGTTGGCCTTGGATACCATTCACCAATAATCTCAGCAGTCCATATTTGATGATTACCAGCATCTGGCCCTGGCAAGCTGCCCATGATCATTCCTCAATGGGGGGAGTTTCCTCTTCTTCACCCTTATGCTCTTCGCTTTCGCCCGAGCCCCCCATACGACGTCGCTGCATAATTTCACTATATCTCTTCGCATCACGAAGTTTGGGAAATTTGAATGCAGCTTCTTTTGACTCTGGCTGAATTGTTGCTTCGAAGGACTCGTCCTCGAGTAGTTTGACTGCTCTCCAGAAGAGCTCTGGTGCTTTGTATTGCATATGTTCCATGACTCGACCATAGGACCAACGAGAGTCTATGTCGAGAAACTCGTGCTGAACAATGATGTCACCCGTATCAATTCCTTCATCAACAAAGTGTATCGTAATGCCATATGATGGAGGTTCGTGTGCGTGGGCCCAAAAGGAGGCCATACGACCACGAAAATGGGGCAAGATAGAGGCGTGACGGTTGAGAAATCCAACAGGAGGTATGTCCAATGTCTCCTTTTTCAGAAGCAATTCAGTCTGATTGAGAACAATGTCTGCATCAACAGTCTTGAGAAGCTCGTGAAATTCCTCTCCGTTGGGATCACCTACCCTATAAACGGGAATATTGAAGATGCAAGCCAGTCCCTCAACAGAACGAGGATCATATTTACCAAGCAAAAGGATGCGTAACTTGAGATAAAGTGCCCAAAAGAAATAACAAGGCTCGAAAATGTGCCAATAAGTCTTCAAAGAACGCCACAACTGCTTTTGGGTCTTGGATTTTTCACCACCGGTACGATGGCCTGCCACAAAGAGAGCAACGACCTTCTCTGGTCTACGCCTAATGACCCGCTGCAAAAAGGGACCTAAGAAGAGAGGCTCTTCTTGGCACAGTATGGCGATTTTCATCTTTTACCTCATATGTGTTTGGCGTACAGAGCGTACTCTTTGTAGGTAACTTTGGCATCTTCCTCAGGACGCTGAGCCAACACATCCTTACGTACCGTTCTGTAATGTGTACGTGTGTAACCACCAGCAATGGCAGCTTCATAGAGTTTATATTTCAATGCATTTGTCATACCCTTGCCACTTGCTGCAGGGACGACTCGTGGAGGTGTGTAATTCAAGATTGGGCTACGCTGTCTAGTATTGAGCCAATATTGAATGCGTGAAAAGAAACCACGATTTCCACCCATTGAGGCTATGGGACGTGAACACTCGGGCATACCGAAGATGTATCCAGCAGCCTGTCCATTTGGAGCCAAGCCCAATATGATCACATCAGGGTCGAGCAAGTCTTTCAAACCTTCATAACGTGACTTGAAATCCTTGAAGCTCAATGATTTGTAACCAAACTCGTTATCTACTGTGGCATTGAAGATGTCATAAAGCAGCTTCATCTCGCTGTCGAATTTGTCCATGTCAAAGCTACGGAATTTGACTCCTTTACTTTCAGCAAAGGTAATTCCACCTTTATAGGCATCCAGAACACGCTGAGGCTGAACATTGATGGCCGATATGAACTCAACGGCTGGCCTAAATCCTACCTCTTCGAGGTATTTACAGTACCAAAGACCATTGTAAGGTTCCAAATAGATGGGTTGTTCACGAAAGCCTTTCGTCATGACCCTATACCCATGCCATGCATCGCGATTTAGTGGTCCTTTGACGATGTTGCAGCCTTTTTCTTTCAAGAAAGCGCAGACTGCCTCCATCAAAACTCGTACTGCTTCGAGATCATCTTCACAATCAAAAAAGCCGAAAAAGCCCGTTGGTGGTGACTGAGGCAAGGTTGGATTGATGATAGCAGCAGCACGGGCCACCACTTTGCCACCGCGAAGGGCTAAAAATCTTTGCTCAGTTCCCCGCTGAAAAAATGGATCGGAATCTGCCATGTAGGCATAAACATTGTCACGAAAGGGAGGTACCCAAAGAAAATCGTCAGAATAAAGGGTGTAGGGAAATTCGACGAATTGTTTGAGTAATCCACCTTCGTGGAGAAAGCTCTTTATCTCTACAGAGCTCACAAGCACCTCCGAGATCGAAACTCATATTTATAGTTATATTTACATTCTTCTTTTTATCACATGTGAGGCTGACTCATACCCATATACATGAATAAACCTGCCAACGACAAGATCACTCCAAAAATGAGGACCAAGTTCTTTGGTTTCCAAAAGGGGCGATTGATGACGAAACAAAAACCCATCAAAAGTAGTGAAAGGTCCGTAATGACGGTCCAGGTGAACAAATCGACCTTGTGTTTCACTAAAAAGAGTAGTGCCACGAGGAAATGGCTCCAAAACACGGGTAATCCCAGGTATGAAAGGCCTCCACAAACCTTGATATTGCCAATCATGTTAAAAACAGAGAGCCTAATCAGTCCCAAGGCAATGAATATGAAAAGTACTACTAACTGCACATACCACCACGAGACTTTTCCAAGCCCCATGCTCCAGAGAATGACTGCAGGTAGCCCCAAATAATTGAAAGCATCGACAAAACCATCGAGATAACGACCAAAAGGCCCCTGCCAACCATATTTGCGGGCAACTATGCCATCACATGCATCAAAGAGCATGGCAATGAGTAAAACGGCCATACCGTAATAGAGGCGGCCAAAAACGACGAGCATCATGGAAGAAACACACATTAGCAATGCAAAAAGGGTCAGACCGTCAGCTGGATTGAGTTTGGCGATGAAAAACCCAGGTGCTTTCCACTCTTCTTCTTTCGGGCTCTGCTCTTTTTCTGCTTTGTCGAGAGTTTCACTCATATGAAAAGCCTCTTCTACCCCCGACGACCATATTTTTTGTGGGCTTGGTCAAAATCGCCAGCAATGATTGCTCCAGGCAAAGAAATCTCCCCAGCCAGGACGACAGCGGCAATAATCTCAGCCAGTTTGCGTGCTTTACCCGTACCATAACAATCCATCATCTCGAGAGCAGCTCGCTGCGTTGGCAGTCTAGTGCCTCCCCCAACGGTGCCCACAATGAGGTTGGGCAACTGCACCATGATGTAGAGGTCGCCATCTTCGGTCACGTCCATCTGTGTTGTGCCCACGGCAGCTTCAGCAACACATGCAACATCTTGCCCAGTGGCCATGAAAACTGCAGTCAAACCATTGGCAAAGTGCCCCTGTACACCAATGGAACCCGTCAGAACTCCGCCCATCAAAGATACGTGATAATAATGCAACATCTGCTCAGGAGTGATGTTGATATATCGCTTGAGGATCTTCTTTTTGATGATTGCTTCGCAGATGACCTTTTTTCCACGAACGTACATGAAAGAAGAGGCCGTAGCCTTCTTGTCACCACTCATATTGGATTCGAGATACCAGCGCAAAGGTTTGACGGGCGTCTCGCGAATGACCTTCTCACAAACGGCACGTGAAGCAAAAGTGACCATATTCTGGCCAGCAGCGTCACCTGTTGAATATTCGAGCATGATGTAGACGACGTTACCTTGCAAGGTGGCGCGCATCTCTTCGAGCTTGCCATGGCGACTAGTCGTCTTCACCACTTCTTTGAGCTCGTCGAAGTGTTCCACTATCCACATGCAGAAGTTAGAGGCTTCGATGACATCGCGAAAAACGAATGCCGGAGCACGGATGACTCTTTCTGTGAGGCAGAGACTCTTGGCTCCTCCCGACTTACTGATGACAATGGCACCACGTTGGTATGAAGCAACGAGGGCCCCCTCAGTCGTCGCCATGGGCACATAAAAGTCTCCATTGGCATTGAGTCCATTGACTCGCAAAGGCCCCATTATGCCCACAGGGACACAACAGTCGCCAATGTACCCTTCAATATTACCTCGCAAGGTCATTGGATTCCCCACAGGCATGTAGGGTTTCACATCTCCAGGAGGACAGCCCAATTGTGCCAACTGTTTGCGTCTATCGATGATGGCTTCTACTCCGCTAGAACCCATTCTTGCCATACGTGGAGGCAGTGGGTGTGTCGTTGGCATCTTGGGAGTAAGTGCCTCGACCACATCTTCGAGCGTACGTTCACCGAAGACTTTTGCAGCAAGCTTTTTTGCTGCGTCTTTATAAGTAGCCACTACTTACTCCTCCAAATGTCCAATCAACTTTCAATAACTGGAGCAACAACCTTGAGACAATTGGCTTCAACAGCGAAAGAGACCTCTTTGATACCAGGTACTATTTCACCATCCAACATCAACAATCGTTGCCCAGCCAATTCAAAATCCACTCTACCTGTCTTGAAGATCTTACCAGTCGTATAAAAGTGAAGGCGACTCAAAACGGAAATATTATGTAGTACTTGCGTAAAAAAACCTGCTTGGGCAACTACGGCGTCAGCTTTTCCATCATCGATACATGCCTCTGGTAGCGCTTCGAAATCGCCTGCAAACTTAGTATTGTTGATTAATACGTTGGTGGCCTCCAGCTTTTTCCATTCACCACCATCTGACCTCCAGCGACCAGACATGGAGCCTTGGACGACAGCTTGAACGATAGAAGCGATAGGATAACAAAAGGGCCCCAAAGGTTTGAAGTAGGCATTGGCCAGTTCAACGACATCAGACGCATAGCCCAAAGATGCTGTCGTAGCCACATACCAGCTTCGACTTTCACCACCAACGAAGGTGCCTGTCACTTTTATCAAATCAATCTGTCGGCATCCACTGGCCTCTAGTGCCGCCAGGGCGACCTCTCTGTCCAAGATACCCAGGGCTCGGGCCAAACCATTACCAGTGCCTGCTGGAAAGATGGCCAAGCGCTGTCTGCTCAAATCCATGCCATTGATTAAATCGAACAATGTGCCATCTCCGCCAACGGCAATGAAACCATCGACGTCCCGTCTTTGGCGAGCTTGGCGAAGGGCATCACCAACATATTGAGTGACAGAGACTTCGAGATCGTCCGAAAGGATGGCCCGCAGCTTCGTTTCAATCTCTTCCATCTCCCCAGGTTTTTTCCTGTGGCCAGAGCGAGGATTGATAATGGCTAACCACTGCACGGGGAGATTGCCTCTCGTTCAGAATTACTGACTAAAGGCAATGTACCACATGGAAGAGTGATTACCTCTATTAGAGCCTCGAGCCCTTTGCGGGGAATTGGAAATACTGACGTGGGTCTACAGTACGGCCATTCTTTCTAATCTCGAAATGCAAGTGGTCACCAGTGGAACGGCCCGTTGAGTTGACTGTAGCTATCTGTTGCCCAGCACGAATTTGCTGACCTTTACGAACAGTGTAATCTTTACAGTGACCATAATAAGTCACTGTGCCATCAGAGTGACGCACTTTGACTAACTTGCCATAACCACCAGACCAACCAACATGTTCGACAACTCCGTCACCAGTCGAATAAATGGGCGTTCCACGAGAAGCACCAACATCGAGACCACCATGATCGTCTGCTCGACCTTGGAACGTTCGACGACCATAGTTCGACGTTACTGTTCCCGTCCTGATAGGCATTGCAGCATTAAAACGTCCATTGGAGGAAGTCTGTTGCTGATTCTGGTTGTAAGTGAAGTTCTGATTAGAGCTGTAACTCTGATTTGAAGAACCATCAATGGGTGAAGACCAATCAAAACCACTAGTCAGATATTGGTCGAGCCCACCTGGGATGATGGAAGTCGTCTCAGTTGGTTGCTGTGTGAAAGTATTCTGATTGAAATTCTGATTTTGGTTCTGATATCCACCATTGATGAGCTGCTGAATGGGCACATCAGCCACATTGGGGATATTCATGGTCTGTCCAGGATTGAGTTGGTTGGGATTTTGAATATT
>CAZXTJ010000292.1:0-10132 GCA_964643655.1 uncultured bacterium | reverse complement strand
CCCCTCATGGCTTGTCAGAATATCACGGTTTGATGACATGGGGGGAGGAGAAAAAATCAGAAGAAATAAAAAAAGCGGGGGCCCGCAGGCCCCCGGCTTTTTTACCAGGAATAGAATTTGTCGAGAACGACGGGAAGCATTTTCTTCCACCAATATTCATGGTGGTCACAGGGGGATGGCCATACATCGTACCAGTGAGGAATGTCTTTGTGATGAAGAAGGCCGCTGAAGTCGTCGTTGTCTTTTTTACAGATGTCGTTTTCGCCACACATCATCCACAGAAGTGAATTGTTGCGATACAAGTCGTAATAATAAGGATCGCTCATATCTTGAAGGTAGTGAGGTGGATTGTTGAAATAACACTCTGTGTCGTAATAACCACCGAGCATTGAGTCAATACTGTATACTCCGGACATTGAAACTGCGAGATTGAATTTGTCAGGATGTTTGGCCCAGAAGTTGGCTACTGTATAACCACCCCAACTAGCTCCGAAACAGCCGACGAAGTCGTTCTGAGTCAGATTGTGGACGAGAGGCAGTACCTCATCAATGACATAACCTTCATAACCTTGAGCCCAACGGACTTTGTCGGCAGGATGGAGGTTGGGATTGTACCAAGTTAGGTGGTTGATAGCGTCAACAGAGAAGATCTGCACTTTGCCAGCTTCGATCCAGGCCCGTGCATCTTCTTGCATTACATAACGTTCAAATTCGCTGTGGTCTCCGCCGCATGTGGGAAAATAAATAAGTGCGGGGCCCCAATGGCCAATACGCAATACGCCCATCTCTTTGCCGCAACGTTCGCTGTGCCACTGATGAAACTCGTAATTCATGTTAGGGGATGTCCTTTCTTCCGCTTCTATAAAGGTTTACAACAATGATTACTATGTCAAACCCCCCATTAAACAGTGAAATTGTTGCCAAGGAATTGTCATTTGTCAAGCTCGAGCGGTATTTTTTCGTCACAAGTGTCACTATGAACTATGCTAGCCTTGAAATAACCAGGAGGGAGGCCAGCACATGGCCGACACACTCTTTTTGAGATCAGCTGTAGCAAAAATGGCAATAATCTTTTGTTTATTTTTGCTCTTTTCAGGTTCTGTACTGGCTGATCAGTCAGTAAACAAGCAGTATTTCGAAGCTCTCAATTTGCTTCGTCGTGGTGAAGTGAATGAGGCGGGTAGGGCATTTGAGTTTTTACTAGAAACCTACTCTTCTACGATGAGTCCCCAGCAGAAGGCATCTGTGGAAAGCAGGGCTCAGATTGCTCAATATGCCAAGAGTCTTTCTCCTGAGGCCGCCCAAAAGCTGCTCGACCAAGCTACCACTGTCTGTTCAACTGCCGGAAAGCTACTAACAAAGGAAGAAAGCAAAGCGGAGGGCAAGTCAAAGCTGCTAACAGCCATGACCCTGGTCGAGCAGGCTTCTTTGGTTGCCGACAAAGATGTTCGCTACAACTATCTTCTAGGTTTCATTTTGCTCCATCTAGAACGAGATAACGAAGCAAAAACATATATTGATAAAGCTGTAAAGAAGCTGCCACGGAATTTCCAGGTTTATATGCTGAAAGCCAAAGTCAGCCGAAACCTCAAAGAACAGAAAGAGGAGTACAAAGCTCTTCGTTATGCACTTCGTGTAAAACCTGAGGACAAGGAGGCCAATTATCGTTTGGCCAAGTTACTCCTCTCCCGTGGGCAAGAGTCACAGGCCCTTGATGCAGCAAAAAAATCCATTGGCGAAAACAGGGCTCGAGCTACTGAATTGTCGGCAATGTTCAAAGACGCTCGCCTCAGAGAGGAGATCGATAGCATTGCCGTTGAACTAGGGATTAAAGAAAAGCGACTGAAAACCTTTGGTCGCTCCGACACGAAATCCATCAGCCTACGCAAAGGAAGCGGCAAGAGACCTAGCGGCGGAGGCCGTCCTGGTGGTGGTCCTCCACCAGGTGGCCCACCAGACTAAGATAATCAACGAGTTTCAATCCAAGAGCGAATTGCATCTCCAACGTTTTCGGCTGCATCAGCGATGTGTCCTACTTTGAGGAATATGTCCAGAAGGATGAAAATCGTCACCGGATCTACTTCCTCTTCTCTTTCAAAGAGTTTTATTCGTAGGGAATCTTCGATTTCATCTGCTTTGTGTTCAATCTCGTGAATATGGTCTATTTGCGCCAATATCTCTTGTGTGTCTTCTTTGGTTCCTGATTCATCATAAATTCGATGCAACTCTCTTGTTACGCCTGCCAGAGAGTCCGTCGTTTCCTTGACGACATTGGCCAAATCTGCAAATTGCTCTTTAAGAAAATCAGGGAATGGCGTCTTACGCATTGTGAGTAGATAAGCCACGTCTTCGCATCTATCAGCCACAGTATCTTGGGTCTTCAGCATCATCAAAATCTCGGAACGTTCAACTGACGAGAAGATCGATTTAGTCAAGTTGGCTCTAATACTCTGCTTGATTTTGTCAGCTTCATGCTCGATGCGGCTGATGATCTGGGCATGTTTCTTACAACTTTGCCAATCTTTCGATAAAAAGAGACTGACTGTTTCAGGAAGTTTTTCGACGCACTCTTGAACTTTCGCCATATGTTCGTGAAGAGGGCCAAATGGGCTCCTTCCAAAGAGTCCGCCTATCTGTTTCATTCTGCCATACCTTCCTGTTCAGTATTACTTTGACCATAGTATGGGGAGTAGTGAAGATTGACTGCAATGTCTACAATCGATTGATTGATGTTACGCATTGTTGCCAATGTGTCCAAATACAACATTGAAGTGTCTTCTGCTTCTTGGACTCCCTTTACAAGTTGCTTGAAATGAGCCTTTTTCAAAATACGAGCCTTGGCGTGAAACTCCTTTTGCCCATCCAACACCTTAGTCAACAGTTCTTTTTCTCCTTCGCCTAAAACTTGGATGATGTCATCCATTCTCCCGATTACTAGACGATGAATGTCTTGCAAGAGTTCGAGACCTTCAAAGGAAAATTGCACATCCATTTCGATGCGCTTTCTCATTGTTTCTCGGAAATCTTTGCTCACTCTATCACCTATCGATTCAAGGCTAGTGAGTACGTAGACTAGTGTCATTGCTCTGTGAAACATTTCACTGCCAAGTCTCTCTTGTCCCATTTTTGTAAGGAAAGTGAGAATTGAATCGAAGAGTCCATCGATTTTATCATCGAGCTCCTTGAACTTCGCCAGAGTCGATCGTTCAGACGTAGTGAAAGCTTCCTCCATTGCCCGAAGGAGTCCACGCACCATAAAAGCTAGCCTTTTTATTTCTAACTCTGCTGATTCCATGGCAAGAGGCCGATATTCCATCTGCTCATCGCTTATGTGCTGCAAGATCCCCTCAATTTGGCGTTTTTTCTCTGGAATCACCCAATCGAGAAGGGCGGCAATTTGCGGGGTAAAGGGTAGCAGAGTGACTACATTAATGAGGTTGAAGAGAGTGTGGGTGTTTGCTATTGCTCGCGAAGGAGAGGCTCCCATCCAACTGTTGAAGGCAGTGAGGTAGTGGGCGAATTGTGAGAGGAAAGGGAAAACGACAACTACTCCTGCAACTTTAATAAACACATGTGCTGAAGAGACTTGACGGCCAATTCTGCCTGTTCCTGTGCCAGATAAAAGAGCCATGGGACAACTCCCAAGGTGAGCTCCCATAACTATGGCAACAGCTCCTTCAGGGCTGATTAACTTTGAACCTCCAGCCGCAACAAGTGCTATCGCAGTTCCCAATGTCGCTGTTGAAGAGTTCGTCAAAACTGTAAAAAGGAATGCAGCTGCAATGACTAAAAGAGGATAAGCTTGAAAATCGACAATGACCTTGGCAAAAGATGGCGAGTCTTTCATCACAGCCATGGCTACTTTGATGACCTTCATTCCGACAAAAATCAAACCAAGGCCGATTAGAGCTCTACCAGCAGCTTTTCTTTCTGAGAGTAAGGAAAGGCACAAGGAAGCAAAACCAACGATGGCCAGAATTGAACCAATAGCTGGCAGATCTTTACTGAGCAGAATGAGACCAAAACACCCAATGACACCCCCACCAATTTTTAGAGACTTCGATGATAAAGATAGGGTGCCTATGAAACCTACAGCAATGACCAACAGTGCATAGGCATAAAGATCAAAAGCTACTACTTGGATAGTCACTGTTGAGCCAAGATTGGCTCCCAATAAAACTCCAATAGAGCGTGCCATAGTGAGTATGCCTGCTTGGCACAAACCTACTAAGATCACTGCCGTTGCTGTGTTGCTCTGTACAAGGACGGTGCCAAACAGCCCAGCAAAGAGACCTAACATCCTATTGGCAGTCAGCAACTTAATGATGACTTTTAAGCGAGCACCGGCGACCGCTTTGAGATTGTCGGACGCTAAGTGTAAGCCAAAGAGAAAGAGGACTATTCCTCCTGCAAGCTGACTCAACTCTTGAAAACCAATAGGGCTCACTTAGCTTTTTGCCTTTCTTTGTAAAAAACTAGTATTAAAGAAAGGGAAGAAAATGGCAAGCGTTCGGTGGCAAAGCCAACCGAACGCTTTGTTCAAAGAGTCTGTCGATTAATCTCTAAACAGACTTCTGAATTTCTCGTTACGCACTTTGACTCTTGGAGTATCCACGTCTACGCGTTCGAGAGTAATGGCTCCACTTTTCTTCCATTTGAATTTGAAGTGAGCCTCTTCTGACCATTTGTCAGAGTAAAACTGAGAACCTTCTCGCAGAACTTTCATGTTGAGCAGGTAAGTTTTGCCAGCTTTGAAGTATTCTGCAGCTCCTTCTGTGAAAGGACTGTCTTTGGTGATGACTACAGTTGGTTGTCCTTGAGCAGGTCTTTCGATTTCACCTTTGGCCACGAGTTTGTTGGGGAAAAGGAAGACATCTCTTTTTATTTCGAAAGCGTAATGAGCTACAGCTTCAGAGTTGTCATCATAAGCAAAGTCATTGAAGGTCAATGTGAAGGGTGCATTGATGTCAGTGAAGTTGACTGTCACATTGTCAAAGGTAGCTGGTGGCAAGTTTTTGATACGACCATTGTGGAAGAGTCGCAGATAAGTGTGTCCTCCACCGTGAGATGTTGACCAGGCACCACGATAAGAGTGATAAACCAAGTCTGGATCTACGTGAACGTTGATCGTGGCCGAATGACCTGTACCACTAGCATAAGCGCTAACACGGAAATGTTCAACTTCACCTTTGCGCAAAGGAGCATCTTGACCCAGTCGAATTCTAGCGTGCACCCATTTCGTTTCGTGTGTAGTAACAGGATTGCCTTGAGCATCATGTGTGACTACTGGCACCGAGACAGTAAGACTGGCAGTCATTACTTCATCTTGATTTTGCCAATTTCGTGATACGTAGGTGTAATCAGCAGTTGCCAGTGTTGGAAGAAATGCTACACAAAGCAGCACAGCGAAAAGATTTCGCATACCCATAAATTCCCCACCCCTATCTTTTAACAAGACCGTTGATAGTATGCTCGTATCTCTTCTTTATTATGTGGTTAAAACGAGCCGAGTAATATAGCCAGGTGAATGCGTCTTGTCAACTAGGGGAAGATTAGGCGGAAGCCAGAGACGAACAAAGCGGCCATAATGCCAGCTGCCAGGGGGGTAGCAAGCCAACCTACAGTACATTCTATCAATGTCTCGCGGCTGAGTGCTCTTGCACCTTTTACGAGACCAATACCAGCTACTGCACCAACGGCGGCCTGAGAAGTCGAGACGGGCACGCCAACCATGGTGAAAAAGTGGACGGTCATCGCTGCTGAAAGCATAGACGTGGCAGCCGAGAAGGGATCGAGGGCTGTGATTTTGGTTCCCACAGTCATCATTACGTTTTTGGAATAGGTAAGTACACCGAGGGCAATACCAAGACCACCCAATAAGGCAGCTTCTTGGGCTCCCATAATACCTGAGGCGTAATAAACACCACATACTTTGGAGACACTGTTTGCGCCCAATGAATATGAACCATAACAGCCAGCCAAAATTGTGGCCCAAGTGACAAAAGTATCAAAGGTTCGAATATTGGATACGAGTCTATCGACTATCCACTTGAAGACTCCATAAAGTATGAAGGAAATGATGGCAGCTCCTATTGGTGTAGCTACCCAACAGGCAAAACAACGAACCAATGGTTTGAAGTTGGCTGTACCATCGAGAATACCAATGCCTATGACGGCTCCAACGACACCTTGAGAACTGGAAGAAGGGATACCTCTGATAGTCAAAATGTGGATGGTAATGGCAGAAGCGAGGGCAGCCAATATTGCTTCAGTGGCATTGAGGTGCGAGAGTTTTTTGAACAGTGGCATTACACGCCAACCTTGCGTCATCGCACCAATCATGACAAATATGGATGTGAGGATGATTGCTCTACGGTAGCTTATAATGCGCGTGGCAACAGCGGTGCCGAAAACATTTGCTGAATCATTGGCACCCAAACCCCAACCCATGTAGACGCCCGGTGCAAATTTGTAAGCACCAACTTTGGTTATGGTCGCCCACAGGCCGGTAGCTGTTTTCAGAACACTAGCTACAATAGCAAATCCCCTTCAACGAGCATCAAATGCGTCGTTTGATTACCAAAATCTCGAGAATGTCTGAGGCATCCTCTGCCAGGTCAGAAATGGCTCCAAGCCTTCTGACAAAGTCACGAAGCTGTAGTTTTCTGGCCAAGTCGAGATCGGAATTGAAGATCTTTTCCAATAGTCTCCACTCGATCTTATCGACATTTTGCTCCGCTTCTTCAATCTTTCCTGCAACTTCCAGGATTTCTTCCAAGCCCATGTCGAGCAAATCGCGCATATCCATAAATGGTGCAAATGTGGCAACACTCATTTTGGCCAGGTCCAAGAAGTCTTCATGCCACTCTTCTGGGAACTCGGGATGTTCGAGTGTTAGAGAGTCAGCAACTGCCTCTGCTTTATTCGCGATTTTGTCAATGGCCTCAGAAAGAGTAATGAAATCTTCTCTAAACATGGCCAAAAAAGCACCTTCGTGCATTTTCATTTCAATTTTGCGACGAGTTATGTCTGCTTCGTGCTCGAGATGGTGGATTTTTTTTGACAACTCTCGATACTCGTCTTTTCCAGCAAAATAGGCTTCGAAAAGCTCTACGAGGACGGTTACCGCTTTCTTTACGAACTCGATGTGTTCCGCCATCAAACGTTCTACATCACGCTCTTTGTTTCCAAAAAAGCCCATGGCTATCACTCCTGACTTAGAGATGTGGATTTGTTCAAATTTACAGCGCATTTAAGAGATCATGCAATGGGCGTTATTGACCAGCTACTAATCCGTCCTTCATACTGAATTCATGGATTCTTTATGTATACATGCCAACGTTGAGAGGGCTGGGTAATGGCCAAGAAGACAAAAGCCAAAGAATCGAAGGACAAAAATCACATCATCGGCATCATGGATCCCAACTCATATTCCTTCCGTGTTGCTCTCGAAGAACTATTTGCTCATACTGAGCTTGCCATCCCTTGGGGCGGTGACACACATCATTTGCGGACGAGGCGCATAATGTGTCGTCCCTACAACACCTTGGATGCCAAGACCACTTGCAGCGCCATACTCAATCGTGGAGCACACTGGAATCCTCACCACAATAGTTTCTTCTCCATTGTTCAAGGTGAAACATATCTGCTCAATGATATGGTCTCTTTCAAAGCGGTGGATAAAAACACTGGTTATGGGCAAATGCACCGTTTGGGACTCAAAATTCCCAAAACTTGGGCACTGCCACAGGAGGATTATTCAGACTGGCACGGCCGAGAATCCATCCACCTCGATCTCATCTTTTCTGAACACGAGTTATTCGACTTGGCCGCTGTTGGCGAGCAAGTTGGTTATCCTGCCTATTTGAAACCACAAGATGGTGGCGGTTGGGTTGGCGTTGAAAAGGTCAATAACGCCGAGGAGCTCTTCGAAGCCTATAAAAAATCTGGCAAGAAACCCGTAAACTTGCAGGAAGCAATCGAATACAAAGAATTTGTCCGTACAGTAGGTATTGGTCCACAGATGTACCCAATGCACTACAACGCCTCTGCAAAATATCCCCATTTCCGCTATATGCGCTCAGCTGATCAGGCAGTGGATTTCAACTTCTTGACGCAAGAACAGAGTAACGAAGCCTCCCAGCTCTGCAAAATCATCAACGCCTTCTACAACTGGGATCACAATTCTTGTGAAGCTCTCTTGGACGAAGAGGGCAAGATGTGGGCCATCGACTTTGCCAATGCCTATCCCGATAGCATGATTACTTCCTTACATTTCTACTTCCCTGATGTTGTCAAAGGTATGGCACGCTGGTTGGCATTCTGTGCAGTCACTGACAGGCGCAAACCTGACAATTATTGCGAAATGTGGCCTCGCTACAAAGAAGTAAGTCTGAAGGCCCAAAAGGATAAATGGGAATACAAGAAGCTATTGGCAGAATACGAAAAACTTGCTGATGAACACTTTGAAACAGCCAAGTTCGAAAAATTCTGTAAAGAAGGAATTCCCAACTTCGACGAGCAAGCTCTCAAATATTTCGAAAGCGAAGACTTCGACAATGTCATTGTCAACAAATGTCGACGTTTCTTCAAAATTGAGCACGAAATCCCGGCGATGGTCGAACACTATCGTGGCATTCACCGCTTCTGGTGTTACTGCGAACGTGAACGCCTTGGTTTGCTCTAAGTCGTGAGTAAGGTCTATCACGTCGTACCAGCTTCTGTAGCTGGTACGACGATTTACCCCCTTAATCGACTGGCCGAACATCATCGTGAGATATACGACAGCCAGATGGCCAAATATCGTGGTCGAGAGAAGATACTTCAGCGCAAGATTGCTCCTTTGGGATGTCTTTGGAACGATGTTCTACACTTTTCTGCAATTCCGCCCAAGGCAGTCAAAGAAGCTTTGGAACTCTTGGGATTTCCCTATCCTTTGAAGTATTACGCCGTTGACCCTGTGGCTGCAGGATTTACGGGTGAAAATGCTGTCATCTTTACTCCGCCCACAAGCTGCCGCCCCTTCGAAGTGCAAGCGTTACAGATGTGTAAAGCCTATCCTTCTGAGACTTTGGCTTATTATCAGAAGATGCGTGATGAAGGAAAAAGGCCACTTTTGTATGCCCACGTACCACATATCCTGTTCAAAGGGACATTGGACATCAGTGCGCCCTATGTGGAGATAGTGGAATCTTAAACGGACATTTCGGGGGGACTCATTCTTTGAGCTTAAGTTGAGGAAATGTGATGGTTGAGGTTCAGTATCCCCAAATCGAGGGTTACGAATTCCTATCTATCCTTGGCGAAGGAGGAATGGGTAGGGTTTACCGTGCTCTTAGAAAATCCGATGGCAGACAAGTCGCAGTCAAAGTCATACATCCCAGCTTTTATGAGGGAGAATACGAAGACTGTCTCGAGCGTTTCAGACGAGAGATAGAAGTCTCAAAAAACTTGAGTCACCCATCCATCGTGCTGGTATTGGATGGAGGTTGGGGAAAGGCTGATAACAATCCTTTCATCGTTATGGAGCTCTTGGAGGGGCTGTCCCTAGGGAAAGCAGTACGAGAAAAGCCACTTTCTAACAGTAGCTGTTTGACCATTAGTGTACAGTTGGCCGAAGCACTAGCTTATGTCCATGAACGAGGGCTCGTCCATCGAGACATCAAACCAGACAATGTTTTCATTGAAAAAAATGGCCCCATCAAACTGCTGGACTTTGGCATCGTCTTGGATACGAGTCAAGAGCGGCTCACCAAAACAGGTGTCATGTTGGGAACCTTGCTGACCATAGCTCCAGAGGTACTACGCGCAGAAAGACCCTCTCCAGCAAGCGATATCTATAGTCTCGGAGTGACACTCTATCATGCAGCTACAGGTCGCTTGCCTTACGACAAAAACGAAGTCTTGATGTTGGCAAACAAAGCAAAGGTGTCACGGCCACCATCTCCGAAAGACCTAAATCCAGAAATATCACCAACACTGTCAAAGATAATCATGAAGTGTTGCTCTCGAAAAGTTGAGGAGCGTTATCAGAATGGAAGCGAATTCCTCCAGGCAATAGAAACCAGCAATAGTATTGTTGCTTTGAATACTGTAGAAACTCCAGCACAAGCCACAAGTAAAGAAGTGAAAC
>CAZXTJ010000291.1:0-10140 GCA_964643655.1 uncultured bacterium | reverse complement strand
AAAGGAGATTCCCCAGACTATACATGATGAGACAGCGTCTACCATCAGGACAATCATATCTCTCCATTTTGTGCAAGACATGGGGATGATGGCCCACAATTATGTCAGCACCAGCCCTCGCACATCGACGAGCAAAAGATACTATCCGTTCGTCAGGTTGATAGGTATATTCGCGAGGCCCCCAGTGAAAAGAGAGCACAACGAGCCGGCTGCGTTTTTTGGCTTTTTTGATGTCCTGCCACAGCTGCTCGTTGTCATCCTTCAAGGGATTGGTTCGACAAACATGGGGTTTTTTCAGATTCGACGAGTTTATATTGCGGCCTAGCTTGTCAGAACAGTAAGCAACAAAACCAACAGCCAATCCCTGTACTGTGACAACGACAGGTTTGTGGGCTTCATCAAAATTAGAACCACCACCAACAGGTGTTATGCCAATCTTACGCAAAATGTATACTGTACTTGTAATCCCCTCTGGGCCCGCATTGTCCATATGATTGTTGGCGATTGAGGCGACGTGAAAGCCAACTTTGTGCAAAGCTGAAGCAGCGGTTTCAGGAGCTTTGAACCAGAAGGCCCCAGCTGTTTTCATACAATAAGCATCACCTTTAGGGGCTTTGACTATTGGGCATTCTAAATTACAAAAAGACAAATCGGCTTTACTTGTTAGAGCTCGCAAAGGGGCAAGAGGAACATCAAATCCTTTGTTGTTCAAAGAGACGCCTTTGGCTCCTACACGGCGATGGTACATGGCCGTTCTTTTCACACCTTTGTGCAGCATATAGTCACCACAAAAGAGTAGGCGTATTTCTGTGTCCTTTTTTGGCTCTTTTTTCGCCCAGGAACAAGAGATGATGGAGAGGAAAAGAAGGATGGTCAATATTCTCGTCAATGTATTACCTCATTTATGGATGGAACAAGTGACCACACCACGAGCCCCAAAGAGATAAGTTCCTCCAGATGGGCAGCGCACTTTTTTGTCGAACATTCCCATACTCTCTAGCTCTTCCAGACTCTGTGGCAGTCGTTTTTTCTGTGTCATATACATCCCCACAGCTTTTTGCAGAGTGTTGCGATTGGCTTTGCATGTTAACTTAGCCATGGGACTATTGGGTGCCATAACTGACTTTTTTCTCTTCCCTTGAGTATTTGTATCTTCACAGCCAAGCAACAAAATGCTTGATATCACTATCAACAGAAGAGCTCGCCAAGGCCCCATCTCATTACCTGCTTTCCAAATCAACATTCACTGATTTAGCATAACCCATGCATTCTACAATGGGAAACGCCTAACTGACGTGACATAGCTGCTTTGACAGGCGTACAATCATCCATTGAGAGTAAAACCATAAATCAGAGCCGAAATTGAAGATTGGATGAAATCAATGGCCATCTTTGACAATCAGGAACATGAACTCTTCTTCCTTGCGCAGCTAGAACGTTTTGTAGACATCCAAGAAGCCCGCCTCTACTGCGAATATCCACAGCTTGCAGCTGAAGTAATGGATCAAATTCAAGCAGCAAAAGAAGAGATGGAAGAAGAGAAATCCGAGTAGGATTTTAACTATCCTCTAAAGACCATTCCACTTCATGAGCTTCTTCATTAGTGGGTACTTCCAACTTGTTGATAAGGTATTCTACGACCTTTACGGGTACATGTTCTTTGCGTTCGTCGTTTCGCTGCAACAACAAGCAATAGGGTGTCTCTCTGTAAACCATTCTTACTCTAGCTCCATATCTGCGAAAGAGAGCTACTAGCCCGCCACGTAACGTAAAAGACACATTTGTGGCATTCCAAATGAAAGGTTCTTTTCTCCTCAAGAGCTCTCTAGCCTCTTCTTTGGCTTGGTCTACTACTCTACCCTGGTTGTCAGCAGGTGACACCTTCATTCGCCCACGGATTTCATCCAATGAGATTACTGGCAAACCACCAATCTCTGTAGATAACTCTCGTTGTTCTTTTATCCAACTATCTTTGCCCGCTCCTGGAAGACCTACCAAGAGGACCACTTCAAAACTAGTGTCATCAAAAGCTTCCACATCTGGACAAGGACGTTCTCCCGTCAAAAAGAGATAACGAGTATTTGAGCTGGGAAAAGTACGAGGTTGGTGAAAACATGAATTGTCTCGACAAAACTCTGAGAACAATTCGACTCTCTCCAATGCCTCATTAATATCATCACATATACGACCGACAGTGTCAGCTCGCCCCAAGATCCTGAAGAGCTGTCCAGGTGCTCGCATGGTTGCTCTAATAACATCTCTTTGAGCCTGTTCTCTATCAATCCATTGCCTAGCTATGGAATGGTACCGAATGAGATCATAGATTTGTTCGCGACAGTCAAAGGGGGGGACAGCCCCGTCCATATCCTGCCCGCGATAAAACATTGGTCGAACCAAACGTGCGCCTTTTCGAGCATGACCAAAAGAAGAGATTCGTCCGTCAGCCCAAATCTCTGTTTTGTCTGGTTTACCAACATCGTGGAAAAGGGCTGCAGCAAAGACTATGGAACGCTCTTTTGCTGGTAGAGCTCGCCACTCTTCATCAGCAACTAATGCTTCGCAAACGAGACGTGTGTGTTTCAGCACGTCTCCTTCTTCATGGAATGTTTTGTCTTGCTCACAATGAGCCAGTGGCGCAAGCAGCGAATAACGCTCCACAATCTCTTCCCAAGGCAACTGCCAATGGGGAGCTTGGGGACAACCTGGACAAGACCAGTTTCCTGCTTTTTTGGTCACAACGTCGACTAAACCTTTCCATATTAAGTATGCTTGTTTCTTATGAAACAACATATGCTCGACAATCGCTACTTAATCTTGGACAAAGCTGGCGAAGGCGGCATGGCCTGCGTCTATCGCGCTGAGGACCAGAAGAGCAAAGAGATTGTTGCTATAAAAGTGCTGCACGCTCAAATGGCAACAAAGGCTTTTTATGCTCGTTTCAAACGAGAATTCAAAACTTGCTCGCGATTGAGACATCCAAACATCATCGGTTTGCGTGATATGGGAAATACAGCTGAAGGTGGTCTTTATTACGCAATGGAGTTTCTTCCATGGCAAGACTTGGAAGACTTATTGGTCGAAAATCTGCAAAAGAATACAACCTGCAGCGAAGAGTTTGTCATCAAAGTCATGAGGCAAATGGCCGATGCCTTCGCCTATTACCACGCCTTGGATGTTGTGCACAGAGATTTGAAGCCAGCCAATGTGATGATTTCTGATGAAGGCAAAATCGTCATCACAGATTTTGGTTTGGCTCTTGATTTGAATTCAACGAGGTTGACTGCTACAGGTACAATAGTAGGAAGTCCCTTGTATATGTCACCAGAGTTGATAACAGCCTCCAACAGCGATTTTCGCAGTGACTATTATCAAATGGGTGTAATCGTTTACAACTTGCTAACGGGCAAGTTGCCATTCAACGCACCAGACATTCCAGCTCTTGCCCTGACAATAATGCACAGGCAACCGACACCAGTAACTGAACATGTTCCAGCAGTGTCACCACAGTGGGATCTCTTTCTCAAGCGCTGCCTGGCCAAAAAACCAGACGATCGCTTTGCCTCTGCAGAAGAGCTGAAAGAAGCAATCGAAAAACTGAAAGTGGGGAAACTCGTACCTCCTGCGCCTTCAGAGGCAAAGGTCCGAACGGTCTCTGAGAGAAAAAGAGAACTGCCAAAGAGCGCCATCGCTGCAGGGTTGCTCTTTTTGCTCTTTTTCCTATTCTTTGCCCTGTCGGGTACAAAGGACAATAATCGTACTTTCACGTTGAAAGAACTACAGTGTTTACCTGATGTTCACTCACTAGAGATTAGATGGCAAAGTGATGAGGCTTATGCCTCGAGAGTTTACATCGAAGGAAAAGGTTTGATAGAAGGTTCTGACGATGATGTGCAAAATCACCGTCTAGTCATTGGGAATCTGAAAGCAAACTCGCCCTATATCTACAAAATTGTTTACCCCAACGGAGAACGTTCTTTGCCTAAAAGAGCAAGAACGAAAGATATAAAACTACAACTTGTCGAAGCAACGCGAGTAGGCAAGCAGGGGACCATTAGTTGGCATTGTGAACATGCTAAGCATTCCACACTCCGATTGTCCAAAAATCGTGTTTTAAAGGCAATAGCAGTTGGAAGAACCTTTACTGTCGAGTTGAAAAACTACAAAGAGCTTCAGAGCGACTCCACGATAGAGATCACTATCCAAGGGCATGAACATAATTTCGAGTTAAGGGATCTATTGCTCGCGCAATCGAAAAAACTCTCTTTGGTACTGGACGAGTTCAAGGCAGACAAGATAATAGACGGACTGCTTTCTATGCTTGGACCTGGCAGCGAACTCGTAATGAAAACCATGGGAACCTTAAAACAAGATGGTTCAGAAATAAGGGACAAACAAAAAAAAGTACCTAAAGCCAAAGAAGTCCTGAAAGCACGTTTAGAAGGCTCGAAAGCCTTTTCACGTAACCAACGTGTGGCTGCACTAGCACCACTTTTCACAAAACAACTCAGCCCACTGCGCATTCGCGAAAAACTGCAGAACAAGCTTACTGAAATGGTTGCCGTCTTTTTATTCTCTTCCTTTGAGGGCATCGTCTGTGAAAAACCACCACTTTTCGCCTTGCCTGAATGGTCTCTTTCGCCAACTCCACTGACTGGTGAGATTTCAGAGTTTGCCATTTACGACAAAAGAGAAAGGCTAAAGATGGGTCTCTATTATCCCGTCACTAACCTCCATGGAAAAAGAACATGGGAAAAGAGTTTCCAGTTACCTCCATTGAAGGATTTCCACCAAGCAGAATTGGCAATACCAACGGGACCATCTGCAGAAATCTGCCTGAGAATAAGCGTAAATGGGCGACCAGATATCCTCTTTTATGATCCTCGCTCTTTACCGGAAAGGGACTCTACATCCTGGGGGAAAACGCTGTATCAGAGAATACCAATTGAATATTTGTCTCAGCGGAACAAGCTCTTCCTCAGAGCAGATCCCCTATTCAGACGTTTCACCCGCAACCAAGTACTCGTTGAAAAAATCACACTTCGTCTCAAGAAATGAAATTCATTCTCAAGATTTGAAGGAATACATGTTGGCATCTTCTTTTAGTCTGTTTGGGATGATGGGCCTATTCAACCAATGTCCTTCTGCTTGTGTCACAGCTGTCAAAAACTCAGGACGAATGAACTTGTACCGTTCTTTGACGACACCCTCTTCCTCGACTTTTACATAAAGGCCTTCCATCTGAGGAGAACAATCTGTCTCTTTCACTGCACGTTCTTCATCGAGCCTCAACTTTGAAGCTACCTGACGCAGATTTGTAATATGGTCATCACTGATGAATGCAGAAACCCCAATCATAGCTTTCAAGTCCTTTAAAGAACTCACCTTTCCTTCGTGCAAAACACGGACGGAAACTACTGGCAAATCAGCCAAGAGTTCTCGGCGCTTTTTTGTTGATAAAAAAAGTCCGCTCTCTTTTTCGTATATGTCGAACTCCATGAAATAGTGGGGTAACAAATCATAAAAAATCGTATGTTTGGCATAAAGCCATTCCCCATAAAGAACATACTTGTCGAACAAAACTTCATGAAGAGTAGCAGCGTGATGATTGGCCCACTGTTTGAACATATTAAAATGACGTTCACGCCAACCACCTGTCAAATAGTGGCCTCTACTCTGTAGAAGCAATTGCCCGTCTGAGTCAAAGGAAAGTCCTGCATTGGCACCATCCACCTTTTCTTCAACGACGAGATAACGTCCCTTTAAGTGTTTGAAGGGAATGGCAGACAAATCTTCATCACCGGGCTGCAGGCGAGAGCCTTCGATATGATGAGTTCGTGGATATTTGTACAACTTGTCGTCCATCAATAAATCCTTACCAACAACAACAAATGATTGAGCACATAACTAGAGCTGACAGATGAGGCCCCAGCAGAGAGAAAAGCTCTCTCTAGTTCTTTGGCTGAAAACAAATGAATATGTTCGGGATTGTCATCTTCCTTTGATGGCACAGAAAGGAGAACAAAACGTGTTGCCACTCGAACCAATTCCCTGATGGCCTGACAATAATCTGGTATATGTTCGAGGACTTCCAGCGCTGTCACAACCTCAAAACTATCATCATCAAATGACATCTGACAGACATCCATCACTTGTCCAGAGAGGTTTTCTATGCCTCCCCGTTGGACGGCATTTATCTTCTCTATTCGACCTTCATCCAAATCAATGGACTCAGTGTTCAAAGAAGGGAAAGCAGCGAGCAAAGGCCACAGAAACACACCACGACCAGAGCCAACATCTAACAAAGATGTGGGTACGACTCCGCGCAATGTGCCCAGTACACTTTTGACTCTTGGTAAACCCTGAGTCCTCTTGAAGGCATGTAATCGTAGTCCCTGTTCTTTGGCCAGTTGACAGAGATTGACAAAATCCTCTTCTGAAAGGTCAGACAGGGGTCGTTCTACTAACTCATTTGGCAAGACTAGGTCGCGGAGCTTTTGTCCACGAACATAAGCTGCTGCAAGTTTTAAAAAGAGGTTCTCTAAGGTCATGAAGCAGATGGTACAACATTTCCAGTTATAATGGTTTAACAAGGCTTTAGACTCAGTGAGGAGAGAAGGTTCAATGTACGAGAAACTTGATATCGAACATTGGCCACGAAAAGCACAGTTCGACTATTTCAAAGACTACCAACAACCCTACTGCAATGTTTGCACTGAAGTAGATGTGTCCAAACTCGTCAGTTACTGCAAAGAGAAAAATATCTCTTTCACACAGACTTCAATCTTTGCCGTACTAAGAGCCTGTAATCAAACGAAAGAATTTCGCTATCGATTTGAAAAAGATGGTGTCGCCCTTTACCAAAAAGTCGATGGACGATTGTTAATCTTGAATGAAGACGAAAGTCTCAGTTTTTGCCACCTTGATTACAATTCAGACTTTGTCACCTATTACGAACAAGCCTTGAAAGTCGTAACAAAAGCCAAGAAAAACAAGAGTTCTTTCGCTCCCCAAATCAAAAGACGAAAGGACGTCATCCATTTTTCTGTGTCGCCTTGGATGTATTTGACAAGTGTTAGCCACCCACGCAACAACAACAAAGGGGACATACCCAAAATTGTCTTGGCTCGTTATGTGACCAGAGAAAACCGCATTATGATGCCACTATCCGTTGAAATACATCACGCCCTGATGGATGGCTATCACATCTGCAAAATGGTCAAGGAAGTGCAGAATTGTCTCAACGCCCCTGAAGACTTCCTGACTTAACGTTCAGCCTTCAGTTGAAAGGCTAAACCTGGACGAGAGTTCGATCTGATCAATGCTTCCTCATCGGCAAACCAAGTTTCGCCAGTCTTTGCATTCGAATCAAGGAAAAAGACGAAGTCCATGGACTGAGATTTAGTTCCTCTACTTTCTGCGAAAGATTGAATGATGTCAGTTGCTGGCAGTGTCTTGCGGCCCATAATGCTAACGAGAGGAAAGTCGATAACGTCACTGTAAGAGCGATAAATGATTTCAGTACAAACAATTTTGTCTGCAGTAAAAAAGTCGAAGTCAAAGTCATAAGGTTTTCCAACATGTGAAAAGGCGCGAATAATGGCGTTCTTGATGGCCTCTTCAGAAACGCGTGGCCTGAAGGCACAGATATAGTCTGCATCTGTTGCCTCTTCCATTGAAGACATGACAACACCTTCACTGATGGCTTCGATGACACGCCTTGTGTGACCATGCTCATCTGGAGTGGCGTACTGCTCAATATACTTGGCTACGATTGGATTTGTGGCCAAACCCAACTCCTCTAAGTCTTCGACTGTGCCAACATACAAGATCCCATGAGGCCAAAAGCCTGGTAAGAAGGCATTACTCAAGAACCAGTTTTCTCTTTCGAACAAAATGTCACCAGGCTTGAGTCGCTTGATCATTTCATTGATTTCACTGTAACCAATAGCTGGTTTCCGTTTGTTATACTTCGTGTCACCCAACCATATAGCAATAGCTGATTGAATACTGTAATAAGGTTTATAGGCAGTTTCACAAACTGAGCGCCAAACATGAGTGAGTTTCGTTTTCCATATGGAAGGTCCTTCACGGTCGACCCTATCGTGTTCTTTTGCAATCCTCTTATGAAGCCAGTGGTTTTCTCTCTCTTTTCGAAGTTTCTCTGAATAGACGGCTTCATAGGCTTTGCGTGCTTGGGCAAGTGCCTCGATGTTCTCTTTTTTCACAACTAACTTATGAAGACGAGAGAGTTCTTTGCCTTCTAAACCGAGTTCGGCAGCAGGTTCATCGAGTTTTCGCCACATTGGTGCTTTCACTGAACCAAAAAGGCTAGTCAAACGAACGACAGAAGAGAAAAGGAAAAGAGAGGCAGAATACTGTACCAAGATCTTCTTCTGCTGCAGAGTGGGTTTGCCATTAGCCTCAGGTACATCTTCTACAGAAGATCCATATTTGTTGGCCAACAACAATAGCCCTTTGCGCAACCTTAAATAGGTGCTCCATTCTTGACGTAATCTCTCGTCGAGATGAGTGCGCAAAACATCCTCATTGCCAAGTTCCTCTTTTATTTGGTCAATTGCAACTCGGAACTCTTCCAACTCCTCCGTTAGTTGCTTGAGGAGCAAATATGACTTCTTGACTGCTGTTGCTTTCAACTCCGTCTCAGAGGCTCGCAACAAGAGCGGAGCTTTACAATCATGAAGTCTGCTGAACAAGAGAGTTCGCTCTTTGGCAAACGACAAGTAGGGATTGGATAGGTTCAGTACCAGAACAAGAATTATGAAAAGAAAAAATGGTGTACGCACAGAATCCTCCTTCAAAACAAATTCGTGCCAGCAACTATGCAAAGGATGTGCCAGCCGTCAAAAGGACTTCAAATCATTGAAAAAAAGGAGAACTGGCGCAGTTTTGAAGCCAAGTCGGGCTGAGATGTTGAACCAAGGCATGATTACCAAAGTGCACTCGAATGGAACACAGTGTTCAGAATCGAAACGATTTTTCCAATGGACGTAGGGCGGAAAGTTTCCCCTGTAGTAGGGAATTTTTTCCAGCTCGAGCAGGATGAAATTGACCTAGAGCCTATAAACAGCCCATTTCGGCATTGGCACAATCATTGTTAATCAACCACTATGACTGCTCGCGAATTGTGGAAACGAATAAGTTCACTGACTGTTCCCGTTGGATATCACTTGGCTAGACTCTCAGATATTCGTCGGCGGGAAACATCCTTGTTGTTGCCTGCATTTTTATTTTTCTTAGTGTGGTTTCTTGGTCAAGCTCTGCTTTTTCCAATACTGCTTTGGCTAAAGTGGGATCTAGCCACCGCAAGAGCCCTGGCAACTCTCATCACGAATGCTTTGACCTTGCTTTTGCTGCTTTCTTGGTTGTGGTTCATTAAACCTTATCGTCTCAAACTTGCAGGCATTAGATCTCGTGACTTGCCCTATGACTGCGCTATTGGCTCACAGATAGGGATTTTGCTGGCTGCTATCATGATTGTGGGTCTGAAAATATCCACTGATTTTTGCGTTTTTGTTGGTGAACCGACAACAATCGAAGCATGGCTTTTCATCGACTCTTCCATAGCAGGATTGCTGTTTAGGATTTCATTGGCTGTAATCTTTGCTCCACTGTTAGAGGAAGTTCTTTTTCGCGGCCTTATGTACACAGCACTGCGCAGAGCAAGCGGAGAATTGTTTGCCACCGTGTTTACAGCATTCTTGTTTGCCTTAGTTCACCTTCATCCAGTGACCTCACCTCAGTTTTGGTTCATCGTTCTGTTGGGAGTCGTTTGGGCCCGCTGTAGGGAGCAAACAGACTCAATACTGCCAGCCTTGATATCACACTCTCTGCTCAACTTGAGCGTTGTCTTGGGATCTTGGAATGAGGGATATCTACTGAGAAACAGCACCTGGTTCTCTCTCAGCCTCCTTATATTGGTATTGGCTGTTTTTTATCTGGCAATAGCTCTGTTAGATGAGATATCAGAAACGACAATAGCTCTAATCAGCAGAACTGGTGGGGCTTTGGCCCTTCTTTGTTTATTGACTATATTATTTTTTGCTCAAAGTGATTCACCGGCTTTGAGTCGCTCGCCTGCTATGACTGCCCTGAGAACTCTCAGGATGACCACTCATGGTG
>CAZXTJ010000290.1:0-10146 GCA_964643655.1 uncultured bacterium | reverse complement strand
AAAAACGAACTGGATCGACGCGCCATTTGGTCACATCTGCTTTGAAGTCAGCAATCTTTATGTACGCTTCTATTGCCAATCCACCATTGGGAGAGAAACCAACGACAACAGAGTCAGTTCCCTCAATGCCTTCCCAACAGAGAGTAAGCAGTGATTTTACTTCTTTGTTCGGAGTCCACTTCAGATAAAAAGGTGTGTCTCCTTGGACCAAGTCTTTGTCATAACCAAACCAACCTTTTTCCTTGTGTTTCCAGCGAATCAGATTGGCTCCACCTTCCCCCTCTTCCAAGGAAAAAGTGGAATCTAACGTAAAACCCAAGGTGGAATAAACAATATTGAGCTCTTTGTCAGGCAAAATAGGATAATGGCCATGATCTTCGTCTTCATCTGGATCACCAGGTCCCAAAGGTGCCATGACCAAAACGAGACGGCCCTGCTCCATCTGCTTTTTCAACCAGCTAGCCCAAGTCTTGGAAGTCTCCCAAGCACCTGCAGGAGCCAAAATACCATGAAAAGGTTTCATGAACTCTTCTGTAGGAAGTTTCTCACTGACAGTATCATAGGTTGAAACTGTGAAACCCAATTGATAAAGAGGAAAGGCCCATAAGTTTATGCCATCATTGTCCTCTTTCGTCTCACCAAAGTCACTTTTATAGAGATATAGGATTGAATGTCCTATGGCATTACCAGCGCGAAGAGCTGGTACAAAGATGAAGTGGCAACAGAGAACCAATAAGACGAAAGAAGCCTTACCACTATTCACTCTTTATCACCCTGCAAACCTGCTGAAGAGCTGACAAGCCAAACCTACGCCCAAGGCAGCGGGAATGAAGAGACAAATGACTTGCCATGGAAATCCACGTTTCTGCGTTGAACGAAGAGTTGATTCACATATGACGAGGGAGATGAAACCAATGACCAAACAATAAAAAACCAAAATTAGCTCTTGGGCTATGGGTGGTAATCCGCGACCTGAAAAGAGCGGTTGTAACCAAACAAAATCATCTTTGTAATGCAAACCCAAGTGGTATAAACCGGTCAGGACAATGGCGCCCAATACCATTACGACAATGGCCCTTTTGACAATAGTCATGACTACTTCGTGTCGACGTCTTCGGCGAGTTTCTTTGGCTTCACCATCTACGTATTCTATGAACACGGTCTCACGAATGGCATCCATTATCTCTCGTAGAACAAACATCTCTATGACGATGACCAACATTGCCATCCACCACATATTGTTCACGATGAGAGACGCTTGGCCGTGTAACCAACGGGCCAAGAGATATCCATTGCCACCTACGAAATAACCGATGGCTACGCCAACTATCATATGCGTCACATGTAAAACAGTGCGATTTACAGGACGACCATCTTTGCGTGGTCCTTCTCGCCTATCTGTCGTCATTGGTCGAAAGACCCCCTTCCTTACATATACCTATCGGAAGTTTTACAAGACGGGCCGATAGATATATGAAAGAACATGACGAAAGCATACGTCTACATATTGTCATTATTACTGTTGTCTCTCTTCTTAAGTGCGGCTAACAGTGCTTTTGCCATCACTGAAGAACGCGATGTCATCCGTATTCAACTCTTGAAATACGAGAAACTGCTCGCTCGTGCTCCGAAAAACAAAGTGCTTCACCAGAACTTACTGGATCTTGTGAGTGACATCCAATTTCGTGATTTAAAAATAAAGGGCTCTCGACTAGGTCTAAAATATGATCCCAATAATCACCAACTGCGCCTCGAGTTGGCAGAGACCTTACTGGAAGCCAAAAAGTATGAAGAAGCACGAAGAGAGTTCGCTTACCTCTTGAAGGAAAATTTCAATACTCTCGATAGCCTCATTGGTATGGCTTCTGTTTACGAAGGGCTCAAAAATCCCAAAGAAGCTCTCAAATTTTTGGCTCAGGCAAAACCTATTGGTATGAAGTCCCCAACTCTGTGGGAACATTTTGGTGATGATTATGGCTGGTTAGGTAAATATAGAGAAGCCTTCCACGCCTATGACCAGGTCTTAAAGCTCACGAAAGATGAAGAGCAACGTGAGCGAGTGAAGGAAGCCATCAAAGCTCTAAAGAAAGAAGAGCTAGAAGCAACATCAGATGCTTCTGAAGGCGTCGATGAGGACTCAATTCCTTTGGACATCCGCATTGCCAATGAACTCAAAGTGCTGGCAAAAAATCCAAATGATAAAAAAGCCCATGTTCGTTTGGGCCATCTCTACACAAAAGGCAAACGTTTTGAGCAAGCCTTTCCAGAATTTTTTATTGGTCTTACTGATGACAAGACTCGTTATTCTGCCCTCGTCGGTATGGGTAAATCATATGCAGCCATAGGAGAAGAAACGCGAGGATTGGAGTTTTTGCAAAAGGCAACCCGTGTTGACCCCAACCAATATGAAGCCTGGGCTCAACTTCTTCGTGTTGCTGTCTTCCACGACCAACCTCGTCTGGCAAGAAAAGCTCTTTCTATGGCTGAAAAGAAAGGCATTCCCCCACAAGACTTGGCCATCTTGAAGGGTAAATACCTCATCTATACAAAAAATTTCAAAGAGGCAGAACAGGTCTTCAGCGCAGTTTTGCGGGAGATTCCCGAAGAAACGGAAGCCATGGAAGGCTTGGCAGTCCTCGCTTTGCGAAAGAAGGAGTGGAAAAAGGCAGACGCCCTCTTCCAAAAAGCTCTCTATTATGAACCTGTATCTACCTGGTATTTGGATAAACGAGCGGAAATCGCCGAAAAGCGAAAACGTCCTCGCCTAGCCATAGAACTACTCGAGGAAGCTCGCAAGTTACGACCAACAGAATTGTATCGTTATGTTTGGCTTGGCCGATTACTCAACGAAATTGGTGACAGAGCTCGCAGTTTCGACATTCATTCCCGTGCATTTGAGATGGCTCCCGATGAAGCAGATGTACTACAAGGTTTCCTCGATTGTCTCGAGATGGGCCCCTTGACAAAAGGACACGAAGAGCTCGTCTACCTTCTATACGAAAAGAAAGCAAGAACAATGGCTTCTTACTCCAATTACAAGGAAGCAGCCCAGTTATTGGAGAAGTTGTCCATTTATTACGCCAAAGTTGCTGAAGATAGAAAAGCCGCAGCTGGACGTTATCGCGCCGAAGCCAAAGTTGACTATGCCAAAAAGGAGCTACGCCTTTCAGTGGCTGCTTATGAGAATGAGATTCGCATACGACGACTACTGGCAGAACTTTATGTAGATTTGAATCAAGTCAACGCTACTAAAGAACAATATTTACGTCTTCTCGAGTTAGACCCCTCTCACGCAGAGTATGTCCTTCGTTTGGCAGAGTTGTATCACGACGAAGATGACCACAAAAAAGCACGTGACACTTATCGTCACTTACCTCCAGAAAAACTGGAGATAGAACAACGTAAAAAGCGTGCCCTTTCATTTGAAGAGGCTGGTAATAAAACAGATGCCATTCGCCAATATAAAAGAATGGAAAAAGAAGAACATGCCGATGATGAGGTTCTGCTCAGACTAGGTCAGTGGCAGTTGACACGAGGAAACTTGTGGCGGGCACGAAAGTATTTCAGCAGAGCTCTTTGTGCCGCATCTAACAACAAAGAGGCTTATAACCAGTTGAGACTACTGCATCTCGATGACCTTCCTGATGTTCGTTTTTACAATAGTCGTGGCACAGACTCTGATGACATCGAATATTCGGAGCGTGCTGTCGAATATCGCACTCGATGGCGTGAATATATGCTCGGTGCACGATTAGGTAGATATGAAATTCGCGACGCCATCACCAAGACTTCTGGACCTGACTTTGAATTGCAAATCGCCAATGATCCAGAAAGACGACTGCAGTGGATGTTGGCACTAGGTCAGGATCCACGTACAGCGGGCTCAGCTTCAGCCTATGAACTTCGACTTGATTGGCATGTATCTGACTTGTTCGATTTGTCCACTCGTGTCTTCCGTACTGGTCTCGGTGAGACAGCTTTTGCCTCTGAAAGTGGCATTGATTTGAGAGGCGTAGTTTTTCGAGCTGATCTCTTTGCCTCGACAAACGTTCGTCTCTTTGTGGAGTCAGAGGTATCTCGTTTGTCTGATAGTAACGAAAGAACACGTATGCAAGCAGGAGCTTCAGCAAAACTATATGAAGTCATTCCTGGTGAGGTTAGTTTTAAATACAACAGACTGGACTATGACTTCGCTGTTGCGCCAATTTTGTATTATTCTCCATCGGGCGCAACAGGAACTGAGTTTACTTACAGTCTTCGCAAACCCATTAGAAACAAACTAATGGCTTCAGGTTATTTTACTACTGGCAATGAAGATGGCAAAGGCGACTACAGAGAGACTGGCCTGTCAGCCAACTTCGAGATGTTCAAAAACCGTGCTCTCACAATGGAATACGTTCGTCATCATGCTGATAGGTCAATTCATGGCGGAGCACCTGGTTACAAACGCTCAGACATGACCTTTGGTTTCAACATCCTTTATTGATGTGATTGGCTGCAGCCAAAGCCGTTGCCCAGGCCAAATGCAAGTTGTACCCACCAGAGACACCATGGGCATTCAGAACCTCTCCAACCAGATAGAGGTTGGGCAATAACTTCGATTGGCAGCTATCTGTCTCAACCTCTTTTAAGTCCACTCCGCCGGCAGTTATCTGGGCCTGCTCCCAACCTACGGTCTCTCCTAATTTGACAATCAAAGCAGAGAGTTTGTCTGCCACAGCTTCAATACGTTGCTGAGCCAATTGAGAAGCAGGTACATGCAACTCATCCTTGTTCAGAACCAAGGGCAAACAAACTTTGCTCAACTTACGTGGCAGGAGACCAGTCATCATCTCAGGGAATGTTCGTTTTGGAAAAGAGCGAGCTCGATTTATAAAAAACTCTCTCCTGTCTTCCAAATGAGGAAAAAGGTCAATGAGCAAATGCATACCATTGTAGTCAGCTCTGGCGGCTTTGGCCGTAATGTCGAGGATTGCCAGCCCTGAAAGGCCATAGTTGGTCCACATGACATCGCCAAGGGAAGAACAGATCTCTTCGTCTTCCTTCATTAATTTGAGACTACAGAGCCATTTCTGGCCTTGTAACTTGTGAAAGGGACCTAGTTTGGCTTTGAGTGCAACGAGAGCAGGTCTTGGCGCTATCACCTCGTGGCCCAAAGATTTGGCTAGAGCAAATCCTTCACCACTAGAACCGGTACGGCCAAAACTCTGGCCTCCCATAGCCAAAACTAATACCCTTCCTTTATGGCTCCCTTTTGTTGTCTTCACTAAAAAACAGGAGTCTTTCTTTTTCACACTTTCTACACGCTCTGAAAAATTTAAGGTGACACCACTCTCGTTCAAAGACTGAGAGAAGACATCAACTACACTTTGTGCCCTATCAGTGATGGGAAAGATACGGCCATCTGCTCCGCTATTCGTTTCCAGACCAATAGAGGAAAAGAATGCCAATATTTTCTCTTTGCTCCAAGTCTTCAAGAGCTCTTGCGAAAAATCCCAGCCGCAAGGAAAACAATCTTTCTCGACACGTTGATTCAATAAGTTGCAGCGCCCTGCACCAGTCAATAAAACCTTGGCACCAAGTTTTTTATTCTTTTCGAGCAACAAGACACGAAGACCACTACTTCCGCATATCAATGCTGAGACCATGCCAGCTGCTCCACCACCGGCAACGATGACATCCCAAGTCACGGTAGACGCTCCACATAACCTTGCTCGAGAAATAGACGACCAGAAGGTGAGGCGTGGCCAGAAGCACCAACAGCCTGCACAATCATTCCCTCTTTTAACCATTTGGGAGGAAGATCTTTGAGATGAAGAGTGATGTGCACTCCTGAAGGACCACCTAGTTCGAGCTGCCTGTGTTCGCTAATGACCCGCAAAACAGTAGCCCGACCACTAAAGGTTCCACCAGGACCCAGTAGAGTGCGCCAATTGTCGTTTTTTTGGGGAGTTTTCGCTGTGGGAACACCTTCAGGCACCAGACAACTATCTGGCTCTGAATGCCCAACGAGCTTGGACAATACTAGAGTGAGGAAAATGATGATGAGGCTCGTAAAAATTGCCACATTCACCCACTTGGGTACATGCTGAACCGACTCCATTGGTTCAGTCTCTTCTCCTTCTTCCTCTTCTACCATCGGTGGAGGAGCATGTTCGGGCACGCTCTTGGCCATACGAGCTCGCCTTCGCTCCAAATACTCCTCTTCCAGTTTTTCAATCTCCTCAGGATTTGGTTGATGGACTTTCATGAGATGGTCATAAAGAGCTGAAGTAACCTCTGCAACTCGGCTATCCATGGAGCGACGCAAAAAACCAACAGCGCCAATTGCTGACTTAGGAGCTCGCGACCACAATATTGCTGCTTCTTGCTCCATCAGAGTACGATCGTTCTCCTGCTCTAAAGCATGGAGAGCCAGATCCTCTACTCGTTCGTCATCAATGGCGCCCAGAGACCAAATAGCAGCTTCACGTAAAGGTCTCTTCAAACTTCGTAACATCTTATGCAAGATGTCGATTGCTTTGTCCACGTCAACGGCGACGAGTGCACGCAATGCAGCTCGACGAACACGGCAGTCACGATGGTCCAAAAGACCTTCAGCCAACTCACCACCCGTTGCCGGATCGAGAATAGCCAAACCATCGACGGCATCTGCTTGTAAACGACCGTGACGCGCTGTACCAAGGACACGGAGCAAAATCTCTTGATGTTCACTGTTGCCCAAACGGCCCAAAGCCCGAAGAGCCAATGATTGGAGCCAAGGGTTTTTTTCTTCTTTGGCATGTTTGACTGCCAACTGAGCCATCTGGTCAGATTTCGCCTCTTTGGCCAACAAGACCAAACCACGAGCGCGAACGGAAACATCGTGGTGACTCAAACTCTCTTCAAGACTGAGAGACTTTCGGCCCTCTGTTGTTTGGCTTTCCAAGCGAGCGACCAAAGACTTGTGTGCCTTTTCAGCAGCCTTTTTATTGGGTTTGTCACCTGCAGCAAGATTTTGCAGATAATCGCGACTCTCACTGCCCCAACCAAGTTTGGCTAAAGCATCGAGTGATTCTTGTTGGACCTTTTCGGTACCAACTTCGATATCTTCTGCCAACCAGGCTACTAACAGACCATCATCTGCCATAAGCTCAGCCTTGCGACTAACCCTTTCCGTATCCATCAGGTGATGTGTAAACGACATCCTTTTTCCGGTCGCCACCATCATCAACACCATCTATACCTATACTATAAAGGGTGAATACATTTCCCCGTGGACGGTAAACGAAGTCTTTGCCCGTTAGTGGATCTTTGGGAATAGTCAAACCTTCACTGTCCATGTCTGACAAAGAACGAGGGAATCCTCCTGAGCGAGACCGATAACGAAAGAGCAATGCCATCAATATCAAAGCATTTGCTGAACTACGACCTTTAATCAACTTGATATATGTAGAGACATACCTTTTGATTGTGTCTTTTTTTAGCAGAAGCGCAATCGTTGGGGCAGCTGTAGTCACTCCACTTTCATAACTCTTGAATAGAGCACGTAACTCAGGAACCACTTCCAATGCTGGCCGCGAATCCATTATCTGGCGAGCAGAAGCGCCAAATTCTCTCATTTGGGTGCGTGGATTACCAACAAAAGCCAAACGCGGCAGAGTCCACCAAATGCCCATTTTCTCTTCCAACTGGGCAAGATACCTATCGTTGCGCATACTCTCGGCCTCAATGAGTATTCCTTCAGGCAATCTCAGTTTTTCATAGGCTTCGATGTTTCGCATAATGCGCATATAGTCGTCAGCACCAATAACATTACGTTTCAACAACTCAAAGATCTCACCATAGGCTGTAAAGACGATTGTATTGGCAATCTCTGCGCCAAATAATCGTAATTTGCCACGAGCACCTCGTCCGGCAACCAAACCAAAGCGTAAATAAGACGATAAGTTCTGGATGAATTCAGGCCTTTTCAACAGCCCCTGCAGTTTGATTACCATCATGGAACGCCGAGCAGTTTCTGCAATCTTCTTGGGATCATGCTGTCCATTGAGCAAAGGGCGGAAAGATTTCAGATCTCCAATGTCTTCTGTGGGATCAGGAGGAAAGAGAGCCCGCATCTTTTCAAAAGAGTTGGCAAACTTGTTCATCCAGGGCAGCAACTTGGGAACAGTGGCATTTCTGTTTTCGAAGCTGTTGTAAAAAGCTGTCTCTTCCATATCACTGAGATCAAAGGCTTTCAGCATGGCAGACATAGCCTGATCATATTTCGTTGGAGCGAGTTCCACCTCCTTTGGTTTGTTTTTGCGTATCTCTGCTAACTCCCTTTCGCATTTTCGGTCAGCAGCTATACCCAAGAGAAAAAGACCAACGAGAGCAGGAATAATGACAAAAGGCAGCGCTAAATAACAAGTTATGGAAGAACTGCGCCTGCGACGTTCTTTCTTATTGGCTTTTGGTTCCACGACATTCCTCTATGTACTCATTGAAATTATCATCTGTTTGAGACCTCTATAATGGAAGGGAGTTGACAGTGTCAACCCGCTGTTGACGTGCCCCTCACCATACTGATACTATGCTCTCCGAAAGGGCTTTGGCACGTGCCTAACAGATACAACATCCTCATCGTCGATGATGAACAGCTAAATCTCAAGCTCCTGGCGGATATGCTCGACAACGAGCGTTATCTCATCGATTCTGCTGCAAATGGCAAAATTGCTTGGGAGATGGTCCGCAACAAGGAATATCACATGCTCATCACAGACATTCGTATGCCCGTAATGGATGGTATAGAGCTCTTACGTGTCGTCAAAGAATACAATCCTCGTATTCCCGTAGTTGTCGTTACAGCTTTTGCCACCGTAGAAACTGCAGTTGAAGCTCTTCGTTTGGGCGCATACAACTTCTTGAAAAAGCCCTTTTCCATTGAAGAGATACAAGAGATCGCTCGTAAAGGATTAAAAGTCTGGGATCTCCTCGAAGATAGGACGAGATTACTTCCTGGCTTGACCAAAACTCTGCAAGTCTCTATTCCCAATGACCACAACTTGATCAATCCCATCTTCTGCCACATCGCCGATGATGCTCGTGATTTGGGTTTCAACGAAGAAATTCTTAACATGAACATCTATTTGGCTCTGTCAGAGGCTGTGGCCAATGCCATGGACCATGGAAACCAGAATGTGGCCGACCGCCAAGTTCATATCACTGTAGAAGTGAACGTGGATACCATCAAGATAGTCGTCTCAGATGAGGGCGATGGCTTCGATTACTCTTCCTTGCCCGATCCGACCAATGTGGAGAACATATTCAAAAGTCGTGGCAGAGGCGTTTTCCTCATGAAATGTTATATGGACGAAGTGCACTACAATGATGAGGGCACTTGTGTCACCATGGTCAAAAGAAGAGAAGAACCAATCAGCGAGCCAAGCTGAGCAGTTCGAGGACAGGTCCCGTCACTGAGCCATCCTCTTTAGGGCTGAAGTTTTTGATTTGCCGCAAATTCTCGAATTGTGTGATGACTCTCGAGACCCTGGCAGCTTCATCGCCACTACATAAAGTTTGTAGTTTCTTGAGGGCTTTGAGGTCTATGAGCACATAACGATACTTTTTCTTCCGTAAGCTCTGGACAGCTGGCAAACGACGGGCCCAAAGGGCATAAGCCTCTTCTGGATTACTTACATTGGGCAAAAGTCGTGGATTTCTGGTAGTTTTACGCTCTCCGTGCACATAAGTCGCCAAGTGATAAATGTCTTTGGGACCATATCCCTTCATAGTCAGCTCCATGCGGGCCAAATCAGCAGTAGAGCGACTACCAAACTGAAGACATCGGTTTACGAGCAAATATCCTGGTTGGAGACAGAGCAGTAGACCCAAGACAACATAAACGACTCGCTCGCGACGATAACCAAAACGCCCAACAATGGGCAAGATGTTGACAGTGAGCAAAACCACAAGAGGGGGAACCAAAACAAGTGTCCAGCCAAGACCAGGCAATGGTGACATCAATCTCACCAATAGGACGAGGTAAACATAGAGAGTCATTGGTCGCCAAGGTCTTTGATCTTGGCGAAAAAGAGTGACCATGGCAGCAAATAGTGCAATCAAGGTAGCAACAGAACCCAACAAGGAACCAATGTCTTTTAGGAATGTCCACATGGTTGGTGG
>CAZXTJ010000289.1:2112-10151 GCA_964643655.1 uncultured bacterium | reverse complement strand
CTTTTTTGGCAGTTAATCCTTTTTAGCGCAAGGAGAAGTAACCATGGAATTCAGGGAACAGGGCAATCTGCTATTAAAAAGCGTGGCAGAACTGCTGGAACTGGAAGATGACTCCCACCTGGTGTTTGATGACAACAATGAATGCTTCCTGACCTTTGATGAACGGATTGTGGTGATGTTTTACTTTGACGATGAGATCAATACCATCATCATTAATGGCGAGTTTTGCCTTGAGACCATTCTCCCGAGCTTTCTCGAGCCATTCTTTCCTTTTGGGACCAGCGTCTTTGCTTTCTTCTTTCCACTCTTCTAGGCAGACGCAAAAGTGTTCCTCATATTGGTCTGTAAGTTCGATTACTCTCATATTCCACTCCCTTGTTCGTTTTCGAACAATGTTGTGCGATATCATACGAATTATTACGCCATGTTTACCAATAACTCATCTGTAATTCTTTTTCCATAGGGCTATAGAGTAGTTGGCATAATCCTTGATTTGCTTTTTGCCATCAAAACAAAACCAAAAATAATCAAACGAAGGAGCCGCTGTGAGAAACCTAAGAAGTGAATTGATGGCGTTAGCATTAGGGCTTATGTGTTCGACTACTTGTTTTGCGCAGGATTTGACGATGGATGGTCTCATCGAAACTGAGAGCGTGACAGTTACGAGAGACAATTATCGTGTTGAACACAAGATTGATGAGACGAAACTCGATAAAGAGCTCGCTGATACAGATAAGTTGATTGCACATATTGAAGTGCAATATAAGGCTATTTTTACAAATGCTGAACGTGACGAAGCAGATGTTTTCAGAACTTGGGAGAAGGACCGCTACACGGCAATGAAACAAGCTGCTGCTTCATTTGAAAACAGAATGAAAGAGCTCAACGAAAAACTCGTCGCTGTTGAAGCTTTGTTTAAGGTGGCAAGCAAAGAGCGTTTGCCTCGCGAAGTACACATTGCAATTCTTGAGCGAGCAGGACATTTCACTCGCAACGTTACTATCTACAACACTTTTGTTGATTTTGGTGTCAACCGAGGGTTGCGCTTTGACACAATGACTCCCTTCAATGAACTCCTTGCAAAAATTTTAGAACCATCAAGAACTAAGTATGTTGGATTTCCTGAAATGATTCTTCCATATGCTAGAACTGCCAGTGTCAATGATTCAGCTACTGTAGAAGGTGGTGTAGTTCACGAACGAAGTTCTCTTACAGTAACTAACACAGTGGTTCATTTTCCATTGGATCAGGCCAAGCTGAGTGAAATCTTGTCCCAAGCAAGCAAAGAGATTAAGAAAGCTTCGGACGCTCGTGAAGCTATTCTTGGTGCCGGTATCAAAGAGACCACACGCTACAAATACAGAACCAATCGAAAATCCATCGAATATGAATGTGAACTGAACGTATTTGAAGAGACACACAAACCTAAAATCATCGACTATGTGTTTGCAATGATCAGACTCAAAGGTCTCTGTAACGAACTGACAGCAAGATTGAGCATTTCAAAAAACTACGTTGCAGATCTCAATGTCCGCAGTGAATGGAAACAGGTTCAGACCAGATTTGCTGAACTCGCCACTTGGGGCGACACTTGGATAGTAACTTATGATCCTTGGAACAAGGTTGAACGATGGTTCAAATTCTTCCCAGGTGGAGGCAGTTTCACACAAAGACATATCTTTGCAGGAATGAAAGTTCTCTCTCCTACTGAAGTTGCTGAGCTGGCTGCAAGAAACCGTAGGCTGGTTGAGATGAAAAACAGTGGAATGATGTCCTCTGATGATGTACTTAGATTACTCAAATCAATTGACTACAACTATCGATACGGCAAAGCCAAGGACATGGCTCCCAGAATATATGATCTCACTCCAAACAACATTATTCGAATTGGTGAGACCTTTGACTACAATTACCGCGACAATTGGCTCACATTCGCAATGAAACTCCCAAACTTCAAATCAAGCAATTAATGCAAAAGCCTTACAGAAAACCCGGAGCTAATAGCTTCGGGTTTTTGTTGTTTTATATCAATTCAGCACCAATGAGAACAGCAACTGATAACTCTTTTGTTGCAGCCAATACGTCGTCGTAGCTCTTGTCCCTTTGGTGTAAGTGATTTTCGAGCTGAAGATGAATTCTACCTGCAAGGTCGGATAGTTTTCCTAGTCCGAGGCTCTCTGCTTCTTTTGTTATTTGTGCCCAATGGGAGACTATTGTTTGATCCGATCTGACGAGTCCCATAATCAACAGTTCAGCCAAAGCATCGTTGACACAGATGAACCATCTTCGCAGTGGTGAGGTGGCAACTGATGATTGGTGTTTTCTTTTTATCTCGTCGCTGTTGCTCAGCTCTTTGGCCTGTAACCATGGTTGAATAGCCGAACGTACGCCATCCTCCTCAAAGACGATTGCTGTTGGTTCAATTGTTATTCCTCTTGGCTGAAGGTTGACTGTACCTGCTACGAATTTGATGGCAATGTCTGTTCTTGATAGAGTTTGTAAGAGCTTTTCAAAGCCTTGAGCTCCTCGAGATATGTAGGGATGACAAAGGAAGAACTCTGCGCCTTCTTTATCTGTGAAGGTAGCTACCGCTGTTTGATGTACGGAATCAAAGTGAATATCTGTCACTGTGCTCACAGGAATGACGTGAAAGTTCGTTCTCTCATTTCGAGGGCGAAGTGGTGTCGGCGGTAAACAAGATAGTCTGTTTTTTAGTTCAATCAGATTCTCAACACGCAGTGGTTCGCGCAAGTTTTCCCACTCATATGTTTGTGGGCTGGCAGCAACTTTTCTTCCTGGAATGAGTCGACCAGATGGGCTGCGTTTTCCTGAACCAATGAGGATGTGGTAGGTAGCCAAGTCTTTTAGGCTTGCGCCTTTTACAACAGGGGCGTTAGCCAAATGAGTGAAGGATTTGGGTTCGCTATCTTCAGGATCTTTGAAGCGACGCTCGAGAAAGGTCAGAGCGCCAGATTCTTGATCTTGCAGATAGGCACGTAAAACAACTCCGTTTTTACGTACTGTTGGTGCACAACCCAATCCAACTAGTCGACGACGGCTGAGGGCTTGCGGCACATCATGGCGAGTGCCACTGATGAGAAGTGAAGGAACTGTACCCGTAAGACTCGACAGTGCATCAGAACGGACCAACCACTCTGCCAATAATTCTACGCAGTTCTCAGGAGAAAAGAGACTGTCATGACTGTTGTATCTTTTGGTCTCTTCACTTAGGTCAGATAATATCTCAGCAGGCCACACTAGGTTGGCAGATCTGCATCTATCTTCTAGTGAGGAGAGTAGTCGTGGAAGGTGTGTTGAAGCGCCAGCGAAACCAAACTGAATTATTTCGGTCACCAGACTTTCTCCGTCATCAACGATGTCAGCTGGGGCTCTCTTGTCTCCTTTACCTGTGACGACATAACCTGCATTACTTTCGGCTGGCAGCAGCCTGAATGCCTTAACGGCATTGATAGTTGCCTTTTCGGCTGTTTGACCACTCGTGTCTGCTTGAGCATATCTCACATCACCTTGGACTGGAAATCGGATGGTCACGCCTAATCCGTGTATGACAGCAAAGGGTTTTTCAGAGCGAACAACTTCAACGAGCAGTCCTTCTTCGAACTCTTTCTTTGCAGCTGTGATAACGCGTTTGGCGTAAACTGAAGCGAGCTGTTCATCAGTTATGTCGCCTGGGTTCCAGGGTCCCGTTGGCGCTTCTTCTCGATGGCCTACTTTGCTGCTGTAAGCGAGTACAGTCCGGACGAGATGGCGACAAACAGAGCTCGCCGGACAGGTGCAATCTGCATCGCCTAAACTCGTTTCTGGTTCTATGGTGCAGGTGGCGCCATCAGACCAGACTGCGATTATGGTGCCGTCTTCCTTGCCATTCCATTGGCAAGTTACCTTTTCGCCATCGACTTCTTTCTTGGCACGTCGTAGTGTTCCCCGGTTGGTAAGGGATTCTAGCGCTTCTTCAGAGATTGCCAATATGTCCTTGCGTACTGTCATTAGCGGACTTTTTCTCCCACCCAAGCAGCTAGTTCGCCTGGTGTCATTGCACCAACATGGGCACCAAGATTGACCATTCGTTTGGCCAAATTTCTATCAAAGGTTGGTTTGGCTTTGCTATCCAATGCGGCCAATCCCAGCAGGTGAACGCCACTTTCAACAAGTGCATGGACATGGGCCAACATTATTTCAGCAGGCGCACCTTCAAAGAAGTCGGAGATGAGGATGACTATGGTTTGTCTTGGATTTTCCACTAATGAGGCAGCATATGAAAGTGCGCTGCCAATGTCTGTGCCACCACCAAGTTGAACTTTGAGAAGTGTCTCCACTGGATCCTGGCAATCGTCAGTAACGTCCACGACATTGGTATCAAAGAGTATCAGCCGTGTCTTGAGAGCTTTGATACCCCAGAATATAGCTGTTGTAACTGCAGAGTGAATCACAGAATCGAGCATACTACCTGACTGGTCAACGAGAATGAAAAGACTCCACTTGTCAGCTTGCGAACGAGAGCGAGAAAAGAACCAAGGTTCTTGGATGATTAATCTCTTCGTTTTGGGATCGTAGTTTTTTAAGTTGTGTTTGATTGTTCTCGCGGCATCGAAGTTACGAGCAAGTTTCACTCGTGAGCGTTTTTGTCGATTGCGGACACCAAAGAAAGGTGCCTCAACTGGTCGAGCAAGTTGGTCTAATAGTTGGCGGACTACGGCTCTAGCCAGCTTTTTTGCCTCTTGCAGAACTTCCTGGTTCATTAGGTGTTTGGTATGCAGAACAGCTTTGAGTAAAGTCATGCTAGGTTTGGCGCGTCGAAGCAGCTCAGGGCTAGTCACTAACTCTTGCAGTTGATAACGCTCCAAAGCGTCCTTTTCTATGCGTTCCACTGTTTTCTGGGGGAAGAGATCATGGACATCGTTAATCCACTCAGGTATGGATAATGAAGATTCTCCAAGTCCTCCCTCGCGTTGACCAGAGCGCACATTTCGTGAAGGCCCATACTCTCTTCCATAGAGAAAAGCCAATGCTCTGTCGCGTTTTTGCCATTCATCTGAGAGTCCACCAAAAACGTCCTCTGAGCCTTCACCTAAGACGAGTCGCCATCTTCGTTGTCTTTGTTTGAATTCGTCGCTCATCTTTTGCTCCTAAGGAAGGGCCTTATGCCGTGGCGATTTAGAGTCTCGAACAATCGGGTTTCGAACAACATGGCTTGCTGTGCTTCTTCTGGCGAAACCAGAAGTTTTGGAAGAGGTTGAGTATCAGGATCCTCTGCAGACAGGCCAAGGGCTTGCCTTGCTGTTTCGAGCAATCCTAAGGCGAGATGATGTTTTTCACGAGGTGTGAAGAAGGTAAATGCAAGACGCAAAGAAGGCAAAGCTTCGATAAATTCGTCATCATTGAATTCAGCTAGCATACTATCCAGCATGTCCAAAAGTGCTTCTTCTCGCTGTACCGTTTGTCTTGCCAAACAAAAGAGACCTGTGAGGAAATCGCCAAGTTTATCAGGATCCGCAAAGAGTTTGAGATCGGAAAGTAGTGCATCTGCATCTCTTTCTTGCATTGTCCAAAGTGCTCCTACGGCACCTCCTCTAATCTGCGGACTTTGCTGCTGATCATCTTCAACTCTCGACATTGTACCAATGAGAGCATCGCGACTGAGCTCAAGCTTCTCGTGGCATCTTTCGTAGGTTTCCACCAAAAGGCGAATGCCCTCTAATACATCATTCTCTTTTCCTGGCATCAGACCAAGACCTTCAAAAAGAAGAAGGCAGCGTGCGTAGGTGTCTGATATCAAGACTCCCAATGTTTGGGGATCGTCGAACTCGAGTACTTTGTCGTAGCAGTATAGGTAGATGAGGTGAGAGAGGGCAGAGCTCGTACCAATGAAATCACCACTGGTTTTGATGAGTTTGTTCAATCTGATGCAAAGATTGTTTACTGCTCCACCAATGCCGGCAAGGGCAGCATCAACAAGCCACGCAGCAGCTTTGGCCACATCTTTTTCAATACTCTCTGCACGTTCTGCCAGTATTGCAGCAGCAGCTTCGTTGACAGTTGGACCGTAACGAGAGGCTTCTATTGCCGAAGCTTCGAATTCTGGCAGCCACATTATCTCCCATTGTTCCCACACGTGATCGATTACGCTGGAACTCTGGGCACCATCAATTTGGCGATAACCCTGTATTCCCAATAGTCTCATACAGTGCAGAAGACGACTACAGGCTCTATCGTGTGGATTGTGAAGTTTGAGTTCTCTTTCTCTTCGTTTTTCCGTAGCTTCTAGACCAAGTGTTTTGAGTCTATTGTTCAAATCGTTGACTAGGGGCGGGACGGAGGTACCTTTTGCTAGGCGTCCTCTGTTGTCACCACGAAAGACTTTGGCTACAGCCTTTAGCAATGGATGTGAGCCACCTCTGGCTACTTCATCTTTCACTAATGCTCCACGTAAAGCATCGATGATGTCTTGTCGCCAGATTTCCTTGTGCCCGCGCAGGTTGGCCAATGAACGAGCCGTGCTTTCAGTTGCTATCAAATCTGCTGTATTGATTTGTTGTCCCTTTTTTCTCAACAGAGTGACAACTTGGGCGACAATCTTCTGATGGTCGAATTTGCCGCCATCTTGTCGGGCTTGCCAAACCTGAGCGTAAAAACCAGGCCCAGGCATGCCCGCTTCATAACCGACGAGCCTGTCGAGGCGACCGTATGAATATGGTGTTAGGGCAACTCCGTGTTCTTCTACATCAAGGGGAGGAATCTCCTCTTCCTTGTTGGGGAATTGCTCCAAAGCAGGGATGTGGAAACCTCCTGTAACGATGAGAAGTTTGCCTTTGAACTCGGCAAGCGCCTTTTTGATCTCCTGACGCATATAAGTCTCACGACGTAAGCAAGTGTCATCGATAAAACCAAGCTCACGGGAATGTTTGCAAAAGGTGTAGGCCCGCTCTTTGTATGCCTTTGTCTCTTGAACTCCGTCAATTTCAAATAGTTCGTCCCAAAGGGCATCAAAGTCATCGACACCTAGTTCTTGACATAACTTTGCAATGTAACGGCTGTGTCGTAACTGTGGATCAGCATATCTATTGGCATATGTGCTTTCTTTGCCTGTGTTTTCAATTTGGCAAATTTGTGCCCAAGGTAGGTCTATAAAACGGGCTGGTATTGATTGCTCTTTCGCAATTTGTAGCGCTTGCCACTCTGGTGAATATTCACAGAAGGGGTAAAAAGCCCCAAGTCGTCTATCGTCTTTTGTTTTAACGAAGCTATAAATCGCTATAGGTAGTTCGTGAGGAAGATAGAGCTCTTCCATCTTCTCGTTGAAGTCAGCAGGACCCTCAATCAGAACGACATCTGGTTTGACCTCATTGGCTAATTGCCGCAGTGCCAACGCACAAGCGGGCGAATGATGGCGAACGGGGAAGAGTATAAGTCTTGCTGTATCAGACATAATCCAATGCACGTCGAGCCAGATAATAGTCTCGCCAAGCCCCACCTTTTCGGTTGCCTACGATATGTTCGAAGTAATGACGAAGGCGTTTGAGATCATCGTCGGAATCTTTGATGACAGTACCAAGCATATTGGTAATGAGATGTTCAGATTGAACATCGCCTGACGAGTAATAATAGGCGTGCAAGCCTGCAGCGCAGCCAACGGCAACGGCCTCTGCCGTACTCATAACTGAGCTCAGTGGTTCTAATGCTTTGCCTTCGGCTGTTCTGCCATTCCTCAGTTCGTGGAAGGTTGTTACCAATAGTTCAGTTTTGTCGGGTGGCAAGGTTACAGGTACGTTTAATCTGGCAAAGTGTCTGTTGGTTTCCCTCTGAACTAGTTCCAGTTCAGAGTCCAAACTTGATATTGGGTGTACTGTTTCGAAGATAAAGCGGCGCTTTAACGCAGCTGACATTTCATTGACGCCTTTGTCACGAGTGTTGGAAGTGGCGATTACGTTAAATCCTTCTCTGGAAAAGACAGTTCGTCCTTCGCCTTCCAATTCGGGTACGAGTAAGACTCTGTCTGACAAGACAGAGAGTAGTGTGTC
>CAZXTJ010000289.1:0-2012 GCA_964643655.1 uncultured bacterium | reverse complement strand
GCCATGCCAACCACTTTCCTTATTGTGCTTTGCTTGCCAGTAGGTTGAGATCGTGAAGGACTTCACTCAGTACGATTTCATCAATCGCTTTGAGTTGTAACTTAGCTTCCTTGTAGGCGTAGCCAGATGGACTTCGAGCTCCTTTGACAAAATAGACTTCGTTTACTTTTAGTGTCTCTGTGGCTTCGATGTATTGCATACCCACAGTACCTTCGTAGAGTATGACAACTGTTACTCCAGCGCTGTCGAATATCTTGGAGTGTTCACAGAAACATCCAGCATCCATAGCTTGTCCGCGTGTCCAACCTTGTTTTTCCAAACCAAAGACGAGTGTTGGTGCAGGTAGGGAGAGATTGGTAAATCGCTCGATACACTCTTTCTGTTCTTCACCTGGTTCTAATCTGTACACAGTTCTACCTAGTTGGGGGAAAGGAGGAATGATTTCATAGTCGGCAAAAACTTGGCCCCAAGTCGCTCTCTCTTGCTCTGGTAGGGCAAGGGGATGAATAAGACCTACGACTGCCTTGTCTTCCAAAGTGACGGTTTCATCTTCTGAATCAGCAAAATCCTGCTCTTCCGTTACACGGAATGAAGTGAGAAGTGTTCCTTGCTCGCTGAATTGTGCCCAGAGCAAGGACTGTGCGACATGGGTCATCAGTGGGTGGTTGGCGATGAGTTTCTTGAAATCGGAAGTTCGCCACCGGCGTCCTTTTATCATTCCTTGCTCGAGGCGAGTTGCTTGGATTTTGCAGATTTGCCTAATCTGTTTTTTCATCAACTTCCAGTCAGTCAACGCTTCTTTCGCTTTGGCCTCATCGTCATTTTTTCCAGGTTTGGGCAAGTTTGCTTTCCTCTTACCTTTTTCGTCTTTCACCATTGGTTTCATTTCTGGTCCCAAGACAAAGGTGAAAGTGCGCGATCCAAAGTCGAACACTCGGTTGCCTCTCTCGTCCAATCCACAAGTTGGAATTACACGATCCTCTAGGTCATCTCTCGTTAAACCGAGGTCTTTTGCAATCTCCTCCATTAGGAAATTCGCCTGTTTTTTCAATGCTTTGAATTTTAGTTTTGCAGCGATTCCCGACAGTTCTTGCAAGGCCGTATCTGTGCCAATTGCGCGGATGACCTTTAGACCAAGGACAGCTCTTGCGTGAAGTGATTCGCCAGGCCATGCGCGTACGAGAGGTGTCAACTTGAATACTATTGAGTCGTCGCCCAAGTGTCCCAAGGCAAGAAAGGCCCATTTTTCCTTGCTTGGTGCACCAACACCCTGCCACGTATCGAAGAGTTTCCAGGCGAATTTGGCTAGAGCAGTTCTGTCTCCATATTCTTTCAAGGATGAGGCAATGGGTAGTTTGTCTTCTGGATTGGCTTTGCTCAGAATGAGTAACAAAGAATTCATTTGTTCTGCATTAAGGCAATGCTCGCCGACGATAACAGGAGGTAGATCTCCGGCCGTCAGCCACTTGGGCAGTTTGGCTCTGGCGGGAATGTTACTCAACTCATCCTGTAACCATTTGGGAACATTGTTTTCTGTGAAAGCCGTAATGTTCATTCCGGGCGCATTGATAACTCTCTCATCAATGAGCTTTTTAGTGTTGTCGTCCATATCCTCCAGTGCTTTTGAGATGAGTATCTCTTTGCCTTGGCGAATAACTGTTTGGAGTCTTTCGGCAGCGGCCTCAGTATATTTTGAGTTACTCGCTGCTATGGGTAATAGGCCCGTAATAGTTTCGTTAAGATTTTCGTTCAGCCAGGACAGCGCTTTTGCAGAGGCTTTGGATTCTATAGAGCATTGCAACATTGGTCCCGCGGCTTCAGGGGCTACTACACCGCAGAAAGCACTCATTACTTTGGCGGCATCATCCTTGTTGGTTTCTTTGCAAATGCTATTTGCTACAAAAGGCAAATCTGAATATTCGGTGTGCGCCAACCAAGCCTTTATGTGACTGGGGTGTTTCAATCTCAAACTGAGTCTCTTAATATGTAAACTAACTAGCTCTGGACTATTC
>CAZXTJ010000288.1:0-10198 GCA_964643655.1 uncultured bacterium | reverse complement strand
ACCCTATATAGTTCGATGGAACCGGTTTCATCACCAACCAAGAGGAAGTTTCCTTCTGGTGAGCAAGTCAAAGCAGTGGCAATATCAGGTGAACGTTTCATTTCACATAACATTTCACCTGTTTTGACAGAGTAGACAGAAAGGAATTTCTCTTCTTTATGGCAAGCTATAGCCAAACGGTCTCCTTGATAGAAGAGGGCTACACTTTCTATACGACCAAGATTGGAAAACTCGTGAAGTATGGTCCACTGACGTCTGTTGATCACGTGCAGCTTTGTTTTGTCTGTGACGCAAATAGCGAAGTCGCCGTCACTAGTAACTGCTAATTGATTGACCTCTTTCGCCTTGGGAAAAGGTAACTGCCGGCGAATTCGTGCTGACTGAACATCTATATCCAATAATCGCCTTTTACCCAAGGCCAATAACGTTTCTCCGGAATCAAGGAAACGGGGAGAAACAAATCTACTCGTTTTTTGCTCGTTTCCTGCTAGGTCAATGAAGCGTCCCGTTTCTGGTAAACCCATTTGGCGACCACAACTAACAGCCAATATTGAGCGCTCAGCTGAAAATGCAAGGCCAATTGGTGACCAACGGCGAAGAAAAACGTCTTTCACCTTTTTGCCCAAGTGGACATCAAAAATCTCGATTGTTGACCAATCACGACCAAGAATAACCATTTGGCCGTTAGCCGAAAATGCAGTTGTCTGTACAGGTTTCTGGGAGGCCTTCGCTATTGTTTTCAGCTTCTTTGGCCCTTCAGTGAACCACTGAAAAATCCGGCCCTTTTCGTCGCAACTGACAAAGGTCTTTTCGTCTTTGGCAAAGGCGAGACCAACAATTTTGCCACTATGGCCGGAACCCCGTGGTTTCCACTCAAAGGTGGTGGGGCACAAGGGTTTTAAGGTGTTGTCATCACAAACTAGATCAACAAAGCTAGTGATTGGTGAGGCTGAACTAGAACGATAGCTTCCTTTTACTCTCTTGATGGACTGCAGTGTGCCAGTCTCTACATCTACGACTGTGTATGGCCCGTTGATAAAACCTGCTACCAAACGGTCTGCAGTAGGATTGAAAGAAAGCGAAGTAGGATACTCATCTGAGTTAATGGGCGGAATGGCCATAACACGTTCTTGCCGCTTTCTTTCCACGTTCCACAAGCGAATAGTTTCGTCTTCTCCTGCCGTGGCGAAAAACAGTCCATTACGTGAGAAGGTACAGGCAGTAATGGTTTTACGGCGGTGCCCAGAAAACCTCACATACTTTTTTCCACTTTCAATGGCAACAACATGTATTGGCGTACGTTGCCGTAAAATGCGTTCTGGCCACCAAACAACAACATTCGATTTTGGGGAAAACTGAGCACCTTCCACTATGCCAGCAGCCAAAACACGCCTTCTGAGGGCTTTCGTGACGAGGTCCCATTCGACTATGGAATAAAAACTACCAGCTGCCAACAAACCAGAATCGTCAGCAGTAAAACCAACGGCGGCAACTGAATTGAGTCCTTCTGCTGAGAACCACTCTTGTTGACCGGTAGTCAAATCAACGACACAAACTTGAGCCGAAGCGGGTACTGCCAAGCGGCCAAGTTTTTTGTGAGGTGGTTCCAGGGGGGGAGGGCTTTTGGTACCAACAAAAGCTAAATATCTTTCATCTGCAGAAAAACGGAATTTCCCCTGTGGAGGAATGGCAAAGAGGTGGAGTACTTCTCCTGTGAGGGCATTCCAGACAGTGACTTCCTTTGCATCGCCGGCAACGATGTAGGTCCCTAAAGGAGAATATTCTATTTCCGCGATAGTGGAGCTTTCACTAGTACGTAGCCAGGGTTTACCACTGTCGTAGATAAGTGAGAGATTTGGTTTTGCCTGAAGAGAAGAAATGAGCAGCAAGGAAGTGATGACTGCTATCACCAGTTTTTTACCCACGAGTCACTCCCTCTTATCAATCATTCTGTACATGCCATTATAAACACTTTCACTGTGCGATGAGCATGCTTTCACTCTAATGCTTTTCCAGAGTAAGTTGTCTCCATAGATGGTGAAAGGTAGAGCATGGAAGCGGCAAAACGAAACAATGACAGACTTCTTTCAATCAGTGATGGTTTGTTTTCAGTGGGAATGACCTTGTTAGTCGTTTCTATAAGCGTGCCTGAGGTTGCAGGCAGAGGTCTGGAAATGGAACTCAGTCAGCGACTGTGGTCCTTGTTTCCTCGATTTGAGATCTTTTTCATCAGCTTTTTTGTAGTCTGTTTTTATTGGCTGTCACATCACGAGCTCTTTCATCTAGTCGAAGGAAACAATGACTGTCTGATTTGGCTCAATTTATTCTTTCTAATGTGTATAACGCTGTTGCCTTTTTCTGCTGGTTTGGTTGGTGAATATAGCGACCTTAAGGTGGCAGTAGATTTCTATTCTGCCACGATGGTGTTAACGAGTCTTGCTCTGGTTTTTCTCTGGGCTTATGCCTCTAAAGCAGGTTTCGTCAACACTTCCGTGGATGATGTTGAGAAAAGAAAAATCCTCTTTAAACTACTCTATCCCGCTTTGATATTCTTGCTATCAATTGGTGTGTCCTCCTTTAGCGTGCGCTTAGCAAAGTACTTTTGGCTGCTCATCGTAGCTAGAGGGCACCTGTCAGACAAACTCAGCTAGCCGCCAGAGCTGCCAGTTTAGCGTCAATCTCAGCTTCGATGGCATCTAGTTTGGCTGATGATTCTGCTTCCAGACCATCAACTTTACCTGTCAAATCATCAAAGATGGAAAGATGACCCTTTAAGAGTTCACCTTGTTCCAAAATGCTTGTCGAAACGGTTGAGGTTGTATCTTTGATGCCTGCAACGACTCCATTTATACTCGTTTTAGCCTGTTCCAATTGAGAACTGAAGGACTCATGAGCTGCGTCCACACGACTACTCAAGTCAGCTTCCATTTTGTCAACTGTAGCAGTGATAGTATCTATACCACTTTGTGTTGCAGCGAAGAGTTTGTCTATGGTTCCAGTTATTTGTGTTTGAGTGGCAGTTACTTTCTCCATTGTCTGAGTTTTGGCAGTTGTTATCTGCTCACGGAACTTTGCTATTTGAGTAGCCAATGTATCGCCTAGAGGCGTCAATTGCGCCTTTATCTGTTCAACAACTTTGTTTACTTGCTCTTCGATTGTTGCCCGAATTGTATCCAATTGCTCGAGGGCTTTGGTTTTCATTTGATCAATCTGTTCGAGGGCAGTTGAGATAGCCTGGTCGATGGTATCGGTAATTGTTTGAACTTGCTGCATTAAAGCTTCTACGATTTTGTCCAGTTGCTCCATTACTTGTTTGCTGAAGGTCTCCATCTGTTCGAGAGCCTGGCTGGATATTGTTTCGATTTGAGTATTAATTTGCTCTTGAACGTTTTTCATTTGTTCTGCGGCAGTTTTGCAAGCCGTTTGCAGCTGAGTGGATATCTGATCAACTACATCACCGATTGCTTTTGATGTTGTTTCCACTAGCATCTTGGGGAGAGCATCTGCAGGAATGGCGTCAAGTAGACCCATAGCTTTTTCAAGTAGGCCTTGCAGGGTTTCAATGACTGTATCGAACTTCTCTTGCAGTTTGGCGATTTCCGTTTTGACTGTTTCGAAGGTGGTGAGAACCTTTGTTTTGAACTCTTCTATCTTGCCACGGATGGTGTCTATTGTCGCTCTGGCTTTGGCAATTGCTTCCTCGATTTTCTCTTTCAATTGCTCTACACGAGTGGACACTTCAGTAACTAGTTTGTCCAAAGCTTCAGCTGCCTGAGTGACCATTTTCTCCAGTTTCTCTTCTGCGGCAGCAACCTTTTCTCTCATGTCATCAACAGTATCTTTGAAAGCCTGACCTTTATCGTTCATTTCTGTCTCAACAGATTTCACACTGGTCATAACAGTCGATTGCAGAGTGTCGATAGCATCTTGTGTTTTAGTCTCAATGTCTTTCACTGTGCTAAAGGGGGGCTCGAGAGTGTCATCTACGGTTGTGCGAAGAGCATCTACCTCTTTTGTGAAAGACTCCAGCTGATCATTGAAGAGATTTTTGACAGCGTCAATCTCGTCGGTGACCTTTTTCTCTAGGTCTTCGATGGACTGTAACCCACTATTGTCAAAGGACTGAATGGAGCTTTCCAAACTGGAAATCTTGCTTTTGAGCAACTCTTCTGTGGAGACTACGTTGCCGTCTATTGTTGTTACAGCGCCATTGACGGAAGAAGTGAGCGATTCAACAGAACTAGCTATCTGTGCGTCATAGCTAGAAAGACGGCTCTTGAGGGCTGCAGCTTCTGAGCCAGCATCGGCTCCGTCAATTTCACCGATTTTGGCTTGGCAGCGTGAAGAGATGTCAGCTGCTATTGAAGACAGCTGATCAGTAAGAGGTGAAGCTTTGGCCTGTGCGTCAGCAGTAACTGCGCCGCATTGAGCAACAATCGCTGCAGGTAGGCTCGCAGCTTCCGATTTGACTTCCTCCCAAGGGGTAATGATCTCTTCCTTGGCGGCGGAAATATCTTCACCAAATGCTTCCAACTTGCCCCAGATACTCATGTTTCTGCCTACTGTTTCATGCTTTCGAGTTTGGTCATCACACCATCAATTTGCTCGTTCAACTTTGTTTTTGCTCCCTCGATTTCAGGAGGGATCTTTCTTATCTCAATAAAGACATCTGGGCCGAACGTCTCTAACTCGGCTATCGTTGCCTTTACCTCTCCCTCTACCTTTCCGAGGAAAGTCTCTATCTCAGAGGCAACTTCATCTAATTTGTCTCGTAACAAACCCATATCAAAGCTTCAGCCTTTCCAATAACTCGTTTTTGGCTTCTTTGGCTTTGTCAGTCATTTCCTCAGTTTTGTCGCCAATTTGGCTCACAGCCGTAGAAACTTGTGTTTCAGCCTCACTGATTTTTCCAGAAATTTCTGCATCCATGGCTGACAGCTGTGTAGCCGCTTCTGCTACGGCAGCGTCAATGGCTGCAGAAACCTCACTCGACGTCGATTCGAATTGAGATGTGACGCCACCTACACCCTCTTCTTTGGCCATGGACAAGTTGGATTTAGCCAAAGCTACTTCGGGAGTTAAGTCGAAGGTCTCTGTGGATGCACCCATAGACTCTTCTTCTTGAGTCAATAGAAGGATAGTGCCTTCTTCAATCTTCATGAGCTCAGTGTCAACTTTACAAGTTCGTTTTAAAGCGAACACTGGTTTCTGGTCCTTCATAATGTGGCTCATCGACGTTTTGTGCTCACTGTTTGGACCAAACAAAATGTGGTTGCCTTGAGTGTCTTGGGGAAGTGCTACTTCTGAGCCAAAGTCGAGGAAACTCTCGATACGACCGTGGTCAAACCACAAAGAAATCAACACCCGAGCAGCTTTGTAAGCAGGGAAAAAGAAATGACTTGGCAAAGTGTTGGGCATGAATTCAACCCAAAGATCCTGGTTCCATAATGGAATTTTCACCAAATAAGCTTCTAATCCCGATTGTGCGTCTTCGCCAATCTCATAGGTTTTATCTGGGATGTCGCCTTTGTCACTGAGTATTTTTCCCTCCACATACACAGGATAGTTTGGTTGCACATACTTTGGTATATGACGAAACTCGTTGTCTTCAGGTTCGGCTTTGACTGATACCGCAACATCAAATGCTGAGGTTTCGTCATGTTTTCCCTTTTCAGCAGATTGCTCTACAGCAGTGACATCTACGTACATATGTGTGACGCGGTAAGAGCCCGAGGACCAAGAAAGGGAATTTGAAAACTCATTTGAGAACTCGATGAAGTCGTTTGGTGAAAAACTGGCTGCAGGGAAATATTTTAGAGAAATCTCCAGCTCTTTGCCTCGCGAGATGAGTCTGTTGCCCTCCAATGTCTTACGGGATGCGTATTCTGAGGCTAAAGGTTGACGAAAGACTACGTCCCGTCGGCAACCAGCTATTGAGCGTTCTTGTTCGATTTCATCTGAAGCTGGAGCTTCAGAGTATGCATTCAATAGACGGACATTGTGGCGGCATTCTTCGGGTAGGTGAACCGTTACGTCCCCAACTTGTTTTGCTATCAGTGTTACAGGTGACGCTTTTGGCGCTTTAGTATCGGCCAGGGTGTAACTATTGGTCGAATAGTCGTAATAAATGTGGGCACCATAGGTTTCGGCTAACCAGAGCAGCCAGTCATAGAAGGAAGTTTTGTAGACGTCACCACCACAAGGTAAGAATGAGACTGTTCTGCTCTCTTCTAGAAAGTCCCAGTCGAGTTTCAATGATACACCTTTTACAGTAACACTCTTGATGAGATCGCTTAGAGTTGTATCAGTCAACAAGACTGCGGGATAGTGTTGACGCCAGAGAACTTGTGCTGCGTCTTTGAAATGCAGTTTGTAGTGGCGTTGATAAACTGGAGCCTCGTTCAATTCTTCTTGTACTACCTCACGAATGGTCTTATAGGTAACCAATCCATTAACGACAAGGGATTCAGGAATAATCTTGGGATCATCAAGAACCGAGCGGATGGAAAGGCGCAAGAACATTTGCTCTGTGTCTTCAATGTTATCTATTGCATTGTCTTGGCTATCATCAAATGCTTGCCAGAAATCAACAGAACCTTCATAACCAAGGGGACCCATTTCAAGCCTACAACCCTTGATCGAACCCGCAGGAATGTTTACAGGATTACTGCCTACGGTTAGCTCGAGTTTTATGTCTAGAGGTTCTGCTTGCATTTCCTAAAACTCCGGTTCAGGATTTGACGAATTCGTCTATGTCAACGTGAAAGAATGATTCCATGGCTTTCCAAGCAAGGGTCTCTCGTGCATCTTCAGCTTCGGCAAGTTCGTTGATTGAAACGGCAAAAAGCTTGGAGTAGTTTTTGAAAAGGCTTGGGAAAAAGAGGCGCGGATCGAAGTTTTCGATTGTGGCATTAATGTCGTCTGCAACTAGAGCCGCGTGAATGAATTTCTCATCGTTGATCAGTTCCTCAAAAGCAGCCATCTTTTTCAGTAACTCTACGAGGTGAATAGAACCTTCCACAACAGGCATGTTGCCGCTGAAGGCTGTGCCTGTGACCATCTGCGGAGCTGCCATTGGAGCGGCTTGAGGTGCGCCTTGTGGTGCAATTTCCTCTTCTTCCTCTTCAAAAACCTCTTCTTCCTCCTCATAAACCTCTTCTTCAGGCTCTGGTTCCTGGTAGACGGCTTTGGCGAAAGAGCGCATCCAAGTGTCGATTTTTTTCACACTGTCCATCACGGGTTTGGCTTGCTCATCCAAAGGAGGGCCACATGCTCTGTGGAAACCTTCTATGAGTTCTACAATTTCCTGGGCCAACTCAGAATCAACTGTAGAAGTCCAAGTCTGCCAACCAGCTCCTTGTTTCTCTTCTTCGTAATTGAGTTTTTTTAACAGTTGTTTGGTGAACCAGAGAAGGGCATTTTTGGCGTTTTTCTCTTTGTTTTTTACTGGACCAATTGCAGCCCAGTTTTCGCCAACAACTGATTTTAGAACAGCGAATACATCTTGGAGTCCAGCAACTCCTTCTTGGAGAAAATGACCAAAGAGGATGTAACCAATCAATCGAATATCATATATTTTTTCTGAAGTAATAGCCTCTGCCTGTTGTGCTGCCGTGGCATAATCACCAGTAGTGACCAGACTAGTAATTTCTGCAAATCGAGGATCTAGGGTGTCGAGCCCTGGATTTTCTGCAACTTCGTAGGTACCTTGCAATAACTCTATGTTCATGCGACACCTGTTTCTTGTAGATGACCGGAGAATATTTTTATGCGGCGGTAATTTTCTTTTCCGCCACGAATTTTGTCATATCCGAGGTAACTCTCAACGTGTAGTTTGGCAAAGCTTTTCTGAGCTCTAATGACGAGTAACACTTCTATATCCATACCTACTGAACGCAAGTGAGGGTATACGTCACGTTCCAAGCGCTCGTTTATCTCCTCAGGCCATGGGGTGCCATCACGATAATTCTCAGTGTCACTTGTTAAGGTTGCTCTTATTCCGTTGACTGGTACTTTTGTGCGGCGACCAAAGACAGCGTCACTGCCAATCTTTGTTTGACCCAAAACTATAGGTTCATTAGTCAAGCCGCGGCCCAGGACAGCTTTCTCAACCTCTATTCCCAATTCTGGAAAAACGAGATCAAAGAGCCACTTCAGTGTCGATGGTGCTCGGATGTCTATCAAGGAAAGGAAATGACGCTTCGTGTGCTCCCAGTCTTGGAAGAGCCGAGTGTTGAGCTCGGGATAAAGACCGAGTAGGTAGTTCTTGATTATCTGATGGTCGAAATAGGCCAAGAAATCCTCGAAGGATTCGTTATCCAATATACCTGTATCCAAGTGTTTGAAAAAGTAGCTTGGTAAAGGACTCTGAGCGCTCAATAGACCAAAGTTGACGTAGATGGTTACTCGTTTCCTAGGCATACGCTGAAAGGTGATTTTTCGCACTAGCGACGCCTGTGAAACATAGCTGTGAACAGAGCGGAAACGGATGTCCTCAGGTCTGTATCCGAGGCGAACGATTTGCTCGATGAGGGCATCAATGGAGAAGCGTCTCACCTCTTTGGCCACTCGTTTTTCGAGTTCTAACACGCCCACAGTCATGGTTGGTACCTCGAATATCTTGCTGCCTCTAAAAGGTTTTCGAGGGCATTCAAAGTACTTTCCAATTCGGCATCGATGACAGCGATGTCTCGAGCTTCCTCTTCTTCCTCTGTATCTGTCTCTACTTTGCCTGGAGGTGGGAAACGTTCATCGACCAATTGCTGCAATTGTAAGAAGTGACTCTCGATTGCAGGCCCAACGGAGGTGCCACGATAACTCGCTAGTTCTTTCTCCAGGATGGATAGACGAGACGTGACTTCTTGCCGTGTAGCTGAAGGAACAACACACTCTTCTTTGGAAGGTGCAACTCTCTCTTCAGCGCCTGTCCATCTGCCTCGAAGGCGTTCTGGTGAAAATAGCTTGTTGACGCGGTCACTCATATCACACCGCCGCACCTATGTTCGCAGAACCGGCACCGTCTATTCTTACTTCAACTGTTGCTCCTGATAACCATGCCTCGAGAATGAGTGCCATATGCCGTACTAGTGAAGCAACCAGAGGATCGAGAATAGGATCGAATTCTTTCAGGCTTATGGTGTAGACATATTTCATTGTGCCGCCACCAGTGGCTTTATTGAGGGGAACCTCCTCGACCTTTAGTCCTTCTATGAGTCTTTTGAGTCGTTTGAACTGGCCTGACCACACAGTTCCCAATACATTGAGTAGACTCATCAAATCCTCTAGATGAAGTCGCGTTTTGCTTCTCAATGTAAAGAGATGGAGGAAAGCATCCATGTTTTCCTCAAAGGGAGATTCTACGTGTGGGACAAAACTCGACACAATGTCCCAACCAACACCACTCACAGTTCGTCTGTATGGTAAAACCGTTAGTCGTTGACCCAGGCATTCGGACACCCAAGGTTGGTACCAGGTGGCATCGATGGCAACAGTGAATGGCTCGTCATAGGCTGTTGGGTAGTGAAGGTCGATATAACCCTTCATCTGGCCATTCTTTTTACGTACTCGTTCAAGCTCATAGGTGCCTTGGCTACCAGCCAAGATACCTGCTCTAATAGGAGTCATTGATCCAGCTTGAGCTCGGTATACGCCTTTAACACCATGCAAAGCATAATGCCCATCAACGTCAGGATGATTGATGGCATGTCGCCAGGTCAGCCCATCACAGATAAGCGGATTGGACATTGACCTCGTGACGTTTGTAATGGGTACTGCGAAGAGCTGGAACATAGTTTCGTTGACCGTAGTGTTGCGTGGCCAGTTTCGGTCGAGATCGATACAAATGGTGAATCTCTCCCAATTCCTTGGAGGAGCAGGAACTTTAACGTTCATGAATAATTCCTGTTGAGGAAAGTGGAAAAAACTTCTTTCGTCCTGCAAGGGGTGTTCCCAAGTGTCGTTTTCAGAGGGAGCGAGAAGGCCATAAGAAAGTGAACACGTTGAACCTTTAGTGAGCTCGTTGACGGTCTCGTCATAAACTACAAAAGAACGACGTGTGTGTTTTTTTATCAAATATAGTAAACGTAGAGAGGCATGGTAGTCATTTAAGTGGTTGATGTGGAAGGATAGAGTGCCAATGTCCTCGGACCTAGCAAAAGGAGTGACAATGGATAGGGCTAACCTAAATCCACTACCAGGA
>CAZXTJ010000287.1:0-10200 GCA_964643655.1 uncultured bacterium | reverse complement strand
ATACAGACCTCAAACCAGTGCTTGTCGATCCAGAAGAGCTCGGTCCTGACACCCCATCAAAAGCTGGTGATGGCGCAGGATATTTAGGCAGTCCCCATTTGGCCTCAGCAGAGCTGGGAAAAGCCTCAGTTGAAGCAGTAGCTCGTGATTTCACAGAGTTACTATTCCAGCTTCTTCGTGGTGAAGACATCACCAATCGTATCTGTTCCCCTTGGGAGGGAACTGACTATTTATACGAATATTCCAACGTAACGATTGCCGTTCTTGGGCTGACTGCCTTGGCCCTTCTCTGGGGTCTTGTCCGACTGCTCATATTCTGAGAGGGATTGCCACAATGAATGAAGAGACAATCTCCGTTCTCGTTTGTGATGACGAGGAAGATATCGTCGAAGTGACCCGTGGCTGTCTCGACGCCAAGGGTTTTACGACACGGGGGGCTACATCAGGTGCTGAAGCTGTAGAATTGGTAAGGAACTCACCTCCTGACATTCTACTTCTAGACATAATGATGCCGGGAATGAGCGGTATTGATGTCATCAAGGCGCTCAGGGCAGAAGAGGCGACGAAAAATCTGCCCATCGTCGTTCTATCGGCTCTAGTCGATGCTGACAATGTCATTCGCTGTTTCGACGAAGGCGCAGATGACTACATAATCAAACCACCAGACTTTGACGAGATGTCTGCACGATTGCGACGCCACGTAATGGCAAATAGGAACAATTCCAGTGGAGCTATATCACCAAGAATCCAATCTGGATTTGGTACTGGCAAATTAAAAATGGTTGAGACTGCTGTGAAGCAGATTGCTTTGGCTGCCCAATTGGCTCAAGAGAAGAAAGACAACGAATTCCAATTACAGTGTCTCGAGAGAATTCGTGGTTTCTGCTCTTACGCTATCAAAATCATCAACGAAGCAAAGTCAAAAGATTAAAGAGCAAGGTAACGCAAGAGAACTTTTGCCGAGTTTTCGATATTCATTAGTGACAAATTGCCATACATCTCTGTTGCCCAATAAAAAACGGAAAGTCGTTTTGTTGGTCCACAGTGAAAGGTGAATGCGTGACGAGGTTCATTGAGATCACCAAAAGTACGGGTAGTTCTAATCTCCCATACTTTGTTTTCATATAGGCTGCCAAGAAGCTCTTTTATCCTGACTCCTTGAATGGCAGTCGAAGTTAGGGTGATATCTCCACGACAGTTTCTTTTCAACAATGCACGTCCCGTACCATCAATGAGAAGGTTTACCTTGCCACCCTCCCAGTTGATTTTCCCTGCTTCATACTCGAGAGTGAAGTCATCGAGAGGTCTTTGACCTTCACAGAGCTCGGCGAAAATGAGCTGCCAATCCTTGTCTTCCATATGGTCAAGCTCTTTGGCTTCACCAATTGAGCCTGCATTACTAGATATCCAACGCCCCCAGCGCCAGGTAGCTGACACTGCCAACTCTTGCCCTGACAACTTGACGAGTCCCCAGTAGGCCTCGTCCTTTAAAGCCTGCTCTTCAGATGTGAGGTGATTGCCCAGAGCAGTCACAGAGCGACCATCTCGAATTTCACCAAGAATACGAGCGATGTTGGACCTATAAGCTAAGTCTTTACGCTCGAGATGTTCGAGTAGGGTTGGCATGACAATTGGACCAGCTGCAATGAGATGTTCCTCTGAATCATTGACGATGAGGTAGTCGTCACTAGAGAGGAAGTTAATTCTCTCTCCGATGGATATTTCGCTGTCTTCATCACTGGCCAGCTCTGTTTTACGCCAATACTGAATAGCAAGGGCTTCATAAATGTCCCTATCAGTAACTGCGCCAATCTCCTTGAGGTGGTCACCCAATTTGCCACCCTTTTCATCCTGTGCGGCCAGCACTTGCTCTAAGGTGCCCTTTGTAATGAGACCAGCATCAACAAGGATTTCACCGAGGAAAGTTTTCCTCTTCATCATCACGTGCAAGATGTCTTCTACGGTGAGCAAACCCATATCGAGCATGATCTCATCAATGGGTGTTTTCCCTTTACATCGAGAATACTCCTCGTGGGCTTCCTGCAACTGTTCAGCAGAGATATAACCTTCTCTAATGAGCAACTGAAAGAAGGAATCGTCATATTTTTTCTCGAATGACCGAAAGAACTGAACCATGGCATCTTTCTCGTCATCTGAAAAAGACAAAACTCTACCGAGGCCAATGCTATTTAATATTCCCACTATTCGCTCTGGGGCATTGAGGATGATAACAGGACTATTATCGGCCTTTAGGCGAGCAAAAGCTTCTACGAGGACGGCAACACCATCATTGTCCAAATCACCATCGAGACCACTCAAGTCCCAGATGGCGGACTTGTTTCCCTGTGCAAAATTCTGATCGATGAAATTGGCAAAATTGGGTGCTTCAGCAGCCACAACAGTGCCTTCAAGCTTTATTCGTTTGACTCCACTAGTCTCAATGATACTGGCGTTCATAGGTGCCTCCCCTCTTCACATCGGCCGCAGAAACTAAAGACCGAAGATGCGAAGGGCCAAAATACCAGCCTCAAAGAGAAGTAGAACAGGAATGGCCACGAGAACTTGAGTCACCCAGTCAGGAGGGGTGAAGATCCCGGCAAATAAAAATATGGCCACAACAAGGGTTGGTCGCTTCTGAACCAAATAGTCAGAGGTAATGAGACCAACTTTGCCTAAAAAGAGTAAAACGAGTGGCAGTTCTGCCAAAATACCAAAAAGCAACATGAACATCAGGGTAAATTCAGTGTATTGGCCAATAGACAAACGAGCTTGCAAACCAGGACCTGCCATTTGGAGGAAAAAGGTAACCGCAACTGGCAAGAAGATGAAATAGGCGAAAAGAGCACCCAGAGCAAAACATATGAGAATTGGTGGAACAAAGAGGAAAGAGTAACGTCTCTCATCTGGTTTGAGACCTGGCCGAATAAAAGCCCATGCCTCAAACAAAATGTATGGAATGGCAAAGATCAGTCCGCATAAAACTGCCATCTTTAACTTCACCATGATTGGTTCGAGAGGGCTGAGAAAGATAAAAGTCTGATTAGCAGCTGTTCTTGTTATCAAAGCCAAGATGGTGTCTGAAAAGGAAAATGAAGCCATACAGGCAATGAGAAAAAAACCGATGGAACGAATAATTCTGGCTCGCAGCTCTTCTAGGTGCCCCTCAATGGGCATGACTTTGTCGTCTTCCCATATCTCTTCTTCATCAAGAGGCTTGTCGGGATCACCGCTCTCGTCTATTTCTCTATCCAGTTCCTCTGCATCTAGTGGAGATTCTGATACAGGTTCATCGCCCTGTTCTGGGTTGTATTCGCTCAAATCTTCTGGTGTGTAATCACCACTCACGGAGAAAACTCTTTCGCTTCGGATCCGGAATGGAGAGTAACTTGAGCCTGAGCACCACGGTAGCGACGCAAAATGGGCTGTCGCCCCCACACACCGACAATGTTGTCGGCCATATGATTTTTCAGATTGGGATCAAACCGACAAGTGAAAAACTTGGGCATTTTTTTGCGCTCGAGTTTGTTTACACCAAGATTGCCATAAAGCTTCAAATCCTGATTGCGTCCTCCGCGAAGACCCTCTTTGCTATATATGCCGGCTTGAATACGATAATACTGCTTCTCAGGAGCCAAGAGAATATGCTGCTTCAATGCACAAAGGGCGAGGCTATCACTGTTGTCCAACCGAAGGAGGTCGTTGGTCACAGTAATCTTTTTATCGCACATGAGCAAACCACGACCCGTGTAATATCCACCCACAGTCAGATTCTCTTTGAAGTGCCATAATCCGCCCAAAAGGATCGGTTTGTCCCTCGTCCCAATCAATACAGTGTTCTTCTTCACCACTCGATGGGCATGACGAGTACCATCCGCTTTCAAACGCGCAAGGCCCTTCATAGGTTTTCGTTCAGGATATCTGCGCACGTAATCAGGTCGTGTATTGATTGTATACCGTTGTGGAGGTACTGCCTGTGGTTTGTTACTCGGCCCCAAAATCAACGGATTGAGGCGTTGATAATGTTTGTAGATATAGCCTTCATAATGTGTATAGACACTAAGATATGGATCATGAAGCCTGTTTTCACAAAACAGATAACCCACTTCAGGTCGTTGATGGCCAAAATAGCTGCTATCAGCAAAATAGTTGATAATATCGTCTGCAGCAAAAAATGGCATATAAACGTAGAGAACTCCGTTTGTCCTGACACGTCCCCAGTCTCGTGGATCGAGACTAAGGATGATGTTGTCTACAGTATCCTTGATTGATTCATCTGAGGCATGTTTTGCCAGCTGATGGATGAGCTTGAGAGCACTCTCCATATCGCCTTCATCAGCTTCTGTAGTCATCATTTTCACAATTTTATCGATGTTTGCCACTGTTGAGGACCTATCCTCTGACATATCGATACGAAGAACCTCATTAACCTTGTTCCCCAAATCAAAGAGCAGATCTCGAACCTGCATGGGCAAATTGAGATTGGATAAAACAAAACGGCCAAGTTTTATCTCTTCTGTAGTCTCTCCTTCGATGAAAAGCGTATGGTCCGAAGCTGGTGGAGTAATGTCCAGTATCTTGATGTCCTTGATCTCTTCAAGAACACAACGGGAACGACGAAAAGTACCAGTGGAAGTTATACGTAACTTCCCGACCCAACCGCCTAAGGGAGTCATGCCAAAAGTATCTTCTTCTACGCCATCCAAACCGACTGTCTTTTTTCTCTCGCGGTACTGTTCCAATGAGCGTGGAATGACCTCAACCCTATCGATATAGGTTGACATCTTGATTCGGCTAACCTGCAACAACTCCATGATTACGCTGATTTCTCCACCAGCAGCCAACTTCTTGTCTTTAATGGTGAAAGAACGAGCCCAATCTCGTGCTCGCTCAGCGTCCAACAACTCGAGCAACTCGGCATTTACTGTCTGTATCTTTTCTGGAGTAGGTTTCCTTGGAGTACAGAGAGGTTGAGAAAGAATATCCCGCATACGGAATAGAGCTTGATGGATTCCTGCTTCAGCCAAACAAGTTGCCTTCAGTACTTCACCGCGCTTGATCACCTGAACATGGCGTTCTCGAACGAGGAACCCAAGACTCATGCCCAAAATAGATAGGACAGTGACTCCTATCATCAGCACGAGGAAGGTACTCCCGCGTCTGCCATAAGTGCGGGTAAAATAGCTCAAGCAAGCTCCTGACTATGACTTTTCACTGGTTTTACTAGTTAGGCTACATGATATACTAAATGTGCTAATCACAGCAACCAAAGTTGCTCTGAAAGCCTCTCCTGAAGCCAAACTTACTGAAAGGACTGTACAAATGCCCCGTACAGCAGTCGCCATCTTGATGTTTTCCCTCATCGTTAGCCCTCTTCTAGCCCAAGATCCACCCGCCTCTACAGGATGGCCAGCACCAGCTGACGAGACACCAACAGATCAACCTGTCGCAACCTCTTGGCCCACCGTAACAACACCAACGGTCGTTGCTACGACTCCACCTCCTCCAGTCACACCCACTGAAGCACCAACAGAAACTGCCACGGAACCGACAGAAGCGCCCACAGAAACACCTGTCGCCACCAAAACAGCAACTCCAGTGGCTGCGAAAAAACTCCGATCTGGAGAACCTGAACCGAAAGAGTTGAAAGGTTTCTCCAAAGCAACAGCAGATATGACCTGTGCCGTCTCTGGCCAACCCCTCAAAGGAAAGTTCTACAAGCTATTCCGCAGCCAACCAATGACAGCGCTCAGTTATGAAGCGACAACGATGGTACTCAAAAGAACGAAACTGATACGTTCGATCTTCTGGGAGACCTTCAATCACCTGCTGAAGCAGAACTATCAAAAGGCTGTGGATACAAGCCTCGACAAAATAGAGCTCATTAGCATAATCAAAAAAAATGACAAACACACTGCAATGGTGAAACCATTGGCCTATTACACTAGCCCACATGGTCGTTTCCGAAGCGACTTCACCAACAACCTTAGTCGAGCCTTGAGTTCCATAGATGGATTTTTGCGTAAAGAGAACTTCAATAAACTTGCTAAAGAAGATGAAATTGACGCTCTAAAAGTCTTCATTGGCTCCTTGAACGAGAGACTTCAACAATGTGTTGTCGCTGATAAGACCCTCGTTGAAGGCGCACTGGTACCTGATGGCACAAAAAGCGCAGACAGCGTAAGAGCTTATCTGCTCACTCGTTTGCTCCTCGACTACCTTGTCAGTCGTGTCCATGAATGCCAAAACTACCTACAACCCCCAATTCCATCATCACCTTCGATTCGCCAAAAAATAATTGCAAACCTTCGACACAAAATCTTCGTTGGCCCTGAAGCAATCATCGAAAGCCGACACCTGGTAAAACCTGCCCTTGGCAACACATTCAAGTCTCTGCTCACCATATTGCTCATTCTCCTGCTCATACCGGGCTGTATGTTCCTTATGTTGAAAAACACTGCTGAAGAACCGCCACCAGGTGAAGAACCAGCTGCAGAACCCAAAGAGGAACCCAAAACCCCTGAGCCTCCAAAAGAGGAAAAACCCAAAGCGCCTGATAAAGTTGAGGATCTACCTCCAACAGAGCCAACGGAAGAGCCTGAGGAAGAGCCTGAGGAAGAGCCTGAGGAAGAGCCTGAGGAAGAGCCCAAGGAAGAATCCGAGGACGAAAAAGAAGAGTCTGCTGAGGAAGCCAAAGAAGAGAAGAAGGATGACGACTGACGTCGTCAGCGTCTATTGATAATCTTCAGTAGAGGTTCAGTTAACAGAGCAAAGACAGCTGTGTTGCTGGCTAGATGAAGCACTGTAAATGACAATCCAGCCAATATGATGGCGACTTGTTCTTTGAGAGTGCAGCTCGACATACTTATTGTCACATAAGCAACATTGACGATGAGCTGATAAAAAAGTGTGACGACAAAACCACCGATGGCAAAGAGCACACGGTTATTAATTTTGCGTGAACCGAAAAAAGCACCCACGAGAGCAGTCAATCCCCAGCCAATACACTGCCCCAAAAGAACGGGAAAAAATACCTGACCAACTGGGTTGAGATAATTGAAATAGAGTGCTGTAGTGGCAGCTGTGATCAAACCACCACGAATTCCGGCATGATAACCAGCCACAAAAATGATGAGGGTTACCATCTCAACATTGGGTACTAGTGCAAGAGCATGCCCTAATACGATAGCCAGAGCTGAAAGCATGGCACATTGAACGACGAGAATGTTTGGAACGACAGAGCTTCTTAGAACTGTCTGCTGAGCAAGAGTGTCTTTGTTTGACACGGACGCCACCTCTCCCACGAAGGTAACAATTCCTGTCGGTGAGCCGGTCTTCTGGCTTCTGGATCAATCTTAATCGTTCGCCTTCCCAGGCATTCACCCAGTGGCATTTTGAACGATTTCGTCCCCAGTTACAGCAGCGGGGCTGCAGCGGACTTTCACCGCTTTCCAAAACTCAACCGAACGAGATTAAAGTCGCCAGAAAGATAGTAGAGAGATGAGAAAGTGTCAAGGAAAGGTGAAGAAAAGAGAAAACCTCGCCGGGTTGTGTCTTGTTGCTGCTGCGGGCGAGGTCTCTGTTGTTAGTCTCATCGGAGACCATGGGTGCTGGACTTGAGAATTATCTTTTGCCATTAAAATTATCTATGTAGTCATTGACCCGAAAAGCCTCTACAGGATTGGGATAGGGACGACGAGGATTTACTAATTTACCATGGGGAGTCTGGTGGAGTCGTCGATTTCTGTCAGTCACTCGCCACAAATTTTGAATCCCCCTAGTGTTTTCTTTGGTCATTGGTCGCCAATTGGGCAGAAGACGATAGTTCGTTTCTTTGTAAGCAGAGTAATAAGTGTTAGTTGGCACTTTTTTCGTTCTACCCTGATGACGTATGGTTACGGTCCTAGCACCTCGATAGACACGTCGGAATCGTTTTTTGGCCAAAAGAGGGGAAACACTCAAGGCCAGGAAGGATATTGTAAAAAGCAAACATAAAAATCTTTTCTGCAGCTTCATGGCTCAACCTTTCCGATGTAAAAATCGCCACGATGATAAGAAGCCAAAGAAAGGTCGACAATCCTGGAAATTCAATATCGTGTCTTTTCGAACTTTTTCTAGGAGTATAAGAGAAGTTTTGTCTTATTAAAGACCTGAGGCACGAACAGCCATCTGGCCAAGAAGGACAGCAATGACTGCGAGGACAACGTTTGCACCTATATTGGCAGAAGCTTGCAGAAGCTCTCGCTGACGGATGAGAGACATGGTTTCGAAACCAAAAGTAGAGAATGTAGTCAAAGCTCCCATGAAACCAACACAGAGACAGAGCTTTGCTTGTGGTGAAAGGGCAGCTCGCTCTTCAGCAAGAAACATCAATGCTCCGAGACAAAAAGAACCAATGACATTCACAACTAACGTACCGTAGTGAAAAGACGGGGTGAATTGGCGATTTATCCAACCCGACAAACCATATCGAGCCATAGCTCCGAAGAAGCCCCCAAGTCCCACGGCCAAGTATTCGTACATGTCACTCCTTGCTCAATAAGCTTTAAATCAATAGTATGAGAACATGACTATTGTGGAAAAACAAAGAATTCCTCATTAAGAATAATAGAGACGACCGAAAGTATAGATGACAGAAACTGTAATTGCTAACGAGTGAGCCAATGATTTCACGAATTTCACCACTAGCTATGAAACTTCTTCGTCCCAACGAAGAGGTCGAAGTGGTGGTCTGCGGCGGATATGCAGCAGTAAGAGAATTTTTCATTCTCACAGAGCAGCGACTGATTATCGCTCGCCAACTGGGCACTCGTCTTGTATCTGTCACTTTTGATAGAGAACGCGAACTGTGGATGGAGCTGCGGGCCAACAAGTTTGGCACTGATTTTCTCATCTGTTCATCAGACACCATGGAGCGTGTTCGCAACCTCAACGAAACAGACCTGGCCCTCTTGAAGTCCACTTTCAGTCTTGAAGAGGGAGAATTTGAGGATACTATCCCCTGCCCCGACCGCATGTACGAATTATTCAGGGGATTGCCCGGTTCTAGACAAGCAGAGGGAATAATGACACCAGCTCATTATTCATTCTACATAGTCTCAACAGTGCTCTTTGCCTTACTGGCTTTTGAAAGCGGCCGCCTGATTGGACCACTGCCCCAAGGAGGCGGAGATAAGGGTTGGCTCTTCCTTTTCCTTGCTGGATTGATGTCTGCCGTCATAGTGAAGAGTTCTCTTCAGATTGCTTGTTTCCTCACCATTGGAATTCCAGCTCTCCTGGCAGGTGTAGAACGAGCTGCGCCGACCATCAAATGGCAGCTCACTCAATCAGACATGTTTACAGCAGCTGCTCTGGCAATAGTAGTTTGGTTTATCAGTGCCCTATTCCAGGGACTCTTTCGCCGAATTGGCGGAGCCAAACCACTTCCGCCCAAACCAGCAACGTTGGCGATTACTAGTGTCATAATTGGCATATTCGTTTTTGTTGTAATGTATGAGCGACAAGCACTCAGCCCACACACATTGAGAAGATTCTCACGACGCGTTTACCAGAAAATGCCCATCTGCAAAATGGAGCTCATGGAAGGAACGCCAGACCAGCTAGTCATTTATGACAATAAACACGTAGTAGCCGCATCTCTAGGTGGTGGGCCAACAGGTCCTTGGGATATGTGGACACATACAGACGACCCTGCCACTGAGTTTCCTCTCACTAGTGTATTCTCCAGCGACCTCCTCTTCCATCCCACAGGCTCCAAATTGGCTGCCTTTGATCTCCTGACTGGTAAAGATGAGTGGCATTACGAATTCCCTCCGCCTGTGGGTGCTATCCCAACCAAAGGCAGTGGGCAACGCAAATTGAGAATGCAGCTCATTGTCCATGAAGAAGAGGAAGTCATCGATGTCCTTTCATGGTGGAGTCTGCCGCCAGGTAGAATAAGGACTGTCAGTCCCATTTCTGCTGAACTGGCTGTTTTATCTCGCCAAACTGGTCAGCGATATTGGCGTAGACATTTCCCCCTTTCGTGGAAAGGGCTCTCACCAGGACGTCCACAACTAATCAAATGTCCAAGCGACTATGTAATAGTTGATGTCCCTGGTTATCAACTACGTTGTGTGAAGCGAAACGATGGTACAGATACTTGGACACATCGTTGGGCTCCAGGTTCATATGGCCCCTGCAATTCAGGTATGACCATTGGCT
>CAZXTJ010000286.1:0-10223 GCA_964643655.1 uncultured bacterium | reverse complement strand
TGGAAAAAGCCAAACGTATGGTTGAACAAGGTGCCGACGTTGTCATCTTGCTCGATTCCATTACTCGCTTGGCTCGTGCGTACAATATTTCTGTGCCTTCTTCAGGCCAGACTCTCTCTGGTGGTGTCAATCCACATGCCCTCTACAAACCGAAACGTTTCTTCGGATCTGCCCGTAACATCGAAAATGGCGGTTCATTGACCATTTTGGCCACGGCTCTCGTTGAGACTGGTAACAAAATGGACGACTTCATTTTCGAAGAGTTCAAGGGCACGGGTAATATGGAACTTCATCTCGACAGAGATCTTTTCCAGAAACGTGTCTTCCCGGCCATCAACATCAAGATGTCCAACACTCGTAAGGAAGAGTTGCTCGTCACTGATGATACATTGCGCAAACTTTGGGTCCTGAGGCGGGTTTTCAACTCCCTCTCACCTGAAGAAGCCATGGAAATCATGATCAAACAGATGAATATTAATCCAACGAACAACGAGTTCCTTGATTCTTTGAACAAGACTAACGTGTTGGCTGACTAAGTTGTTTGATTGACAGCCCTACCCGCGCTTCAATACAATGGGGCGCGGGTCTCATTCTTCTTCTATATATATTTATGTAGAAAATCGAGTAGGCAGAAGGGAGTACTGGGTGTTTTCGACGACTCGCCGAGCCATCGGCGTGTTGGGTTTGACTACCTCTCTCGTGGCTTCGCTACAGATTCCTGGCCTCGTTTCAGAGCCTGAGCGACCACCTGAAGTGGTATCTTTACACACGACCTTCCGTTTGCCCACAGACGGTGGTTGGGGTGCCCTATCCAATGACACCACTCCTGTGCCTGTTCAATGTTCTTATGCCAGTTTCACAGTTCCTTCACTACAGCCCAAAACCAAAACAATCGAACCATTCGTCAATCCCCGCTGTGCTGACATAACAGAAGAGACCATCACTCCCCATCCTCTCGAGCTAGCCGATGCCGAAGAGACACCATCGACCAATCCTGTCGTTTCCTTTCAGCTAGAGACCATCAAAGTCAAAAAAGGAGCGACGTTGGCTCAGATTGCTGGTGACAGAGGACTAGAAGCTTGTCTATTGTCCAACCTCAATAGCAGGAAAATAGACGAAGCTTACTCCAAAGAGAGCACCGTAACTATCTATAAAGGCCGCCTGAAGCCTTATACAGTCAAAAGCGGAGACTCGATTTGGTCCATCTCCCGTTGTTATCGAATGAAGATGTCAGTCCTCATCTACCTCAACGGCCTGCGGACGACAAAGATATTCCCCGGCAAGAAGATCTTTTTGCCAGCAGGAACCATTGAAAAAGACTCAATGAGCCTCATGGCAGCCATTCCCTGGGTGAGAAAAATGCTCGAACCGGCATATCACACCTTGTTGGCCAAATATGGTCGACTCACATCAGGATTTGGCTGGCGCAAACATCCCGTCACGAAAAGGCGCGGTTTCCACGTGGGTATTGATGTGGCTGCTCCTAAAGGCACAAAAATCAAAGCATGGAAATCTGGCGTCGTCGAACGTGCAGGCCGCTTGGGTCTGATGGGAAAATGTGTCATTGTCCGCCATCCAGGTGGTTTTGTGTCCGTCTATGGCCACTGTGACGAAGTTCTCGTCAAAGCTGGCGACAAAGTACGGCTGGGCCAAACTATTGCCAAAGTAGGCAAAACTGGCAGAGCCACGGGGACTCATCTTCATTTTGCCATCAAACGAGGGGGCCACTTCGTCAATCCATTGAAGTATCTCGGCTCGTGAGAGAAACAGGCCGAGCACCAGGAGGTTCCCAATGGGCATGAAGATGGTCGCCGTTAATAAACGAGCACGGCGCGAATATCATGTCATTGAAAAAATTGAAGCTGGCGTTGCCCTGCTCGGAGCAGAAGTCAAATCTGTTCGTTTGGGTCACGTCAATTTCAAAGACGCCTATGTTTTCATTTCCAAAGATATGCAAGCTTGGATAGAAGGTTTGCATATTGGTGTTTACCGTTATGCTGCAAAACACTGGGACCATTCACCAACGAGACGGCGGAGGCTTCTGCTCCACCGTTATCAGATTGAAAAGCTCTATGGTCGCATCTCTGAGAAGGGATTGACCATGGTTCCCCTTGCTGTATATATCCAGAACAAACGCTGGATTAAAATCGAGCTAGGACTAGCTCGAGGTAAACATCTCTACGACAAACGGCATGACATTGCCAAAAGAGATCAAGAACGAGAAATCCGCCGGGCCATGAAGGACCGATACTGAGAGAGGATGTGACAGGTGAAGATCCGCCCACAAATAATTAGGATCTTGCGCGACATTAAGTCAGACGATGACGATATCTCCACCTACGCTGCAATGAGCGTCCTTCGACTCAAAGAAGTAAACGAAGGTGAGATAGCCAAGCTTCTACCTGCCTTACGCACATCAACGACGAGCTCCTCCATATCAGTTCGATTCTTCTCCAAAAAAGCGCTCAATGAGATCAAACTCCAGATGGCTCGTTATCCAACCTTCCGTCAAGAGTTCGACAAACTCAAGCAAGAGACCAAAAAGAGCTCCTGGCACAACTTGCTCACCAATCTCGAGCAAGAGGAGACAGACAACAAACTGGTCGTCCTCGACTATCTGAGAGATGTTGACGATCCCCTCTTGCCCAATGCTTTGATGGAATTCATCGATGAAGAGAAAGATCCCTTCGTCCTTGCTGAAGCCATCAAGGTACTAGGCATTATTGGAAACAAAGATGGTGTTGATTTCCTGGAAAAATACCTTTCTCACGCTGACAGCCGCATTCGCTCCAACGCAGTAGAAGCCATGGTTGAAATTGGTGGCAAAGAGGTTATGCGCTCCATTCTGCCTCTTCTCGAAGACGATGATAATCGCGTCAAAGCTACTGTGGCAAAGATATGCAGCCAACATGGAGAAACTCAGGTAATGAGCACCCTGGCCTCCATGCTCCACTCTGTTGAAATCTGGATGCGAGAGTCAGCCACATATGCCCTCGGTTATGTGCCTTGCGGAGAATCAGTAGATTTACTTCTCGAGGCAGTCTGTGACGTCAATCCAGAGATACAGCGAAAAGCCATTGAAGCTTTGGGAAATCTCCAAGCCAAAAGGGCTCGCGAGTTCCTCAACAGCCTCGTTGGTTCGGCAGATCCAGCCATTGTAGCCTCAGCTCAGGAAGCTCTGGCAAAGATTGGCCGAGATCCCAAAACTTACTCTTATTTTGAACTTCGATACGAAGAAGGCCAAGATCCCCTCGAGATTCTCGCCAAACGTCGTCGTGGTAAGGGTGGCCAATCAGCTTCTGGTGGCAGTGGTGCAGATGATGGCGAAGCCAGTCTAGCCTCAAAAGCCATGAAACTTGTGAGCTCCGATGCTTCAGAGATAGAAGAGACTCTGGCGGCAATGTTGACAGAGCGAGGCAATCTCTGTGAGGACGTTGGCACCCGTGCCCTAGAGCTCTACCGCGAAGGAGAATTGAAACATTCTTACCTTGCTGAATATAGCAATGAAGTGAAAAAGCTCCTTTATCTCATCGAGCAAAAAGAATCGCAAAAGAAAGACATCAAAGAAGAGACGGAAAAGACTACGTTCCTCTCTTTCATCAAAGAATCCGTCTCCCGATTCACCCAAGAGAAACAGGTCGATTCGCGAATGGAGTCTTTGAAAAATCAATTGAGAGATACTCATCGCCGCCTTGGAGATCGTCTCATCAAAGACAGCTCTGTCGAGCTCGATAGTATCCTCTTCAACGACATTCCCAATAAGATAGCGAAACTCGATCGCCAGGTGGTTACTCTGCAAAAATCACTGGCGGCCAGTGACTGATAAACCCTGATTTAAAGAAAGGTAACAGCGCTATGAGCTTATGGAAGCTGCGCCAGGCCCTCTTGTCCCGTAAAGGTCCCAATAGTTCCAAATACCGTGTTCCTTCAGTATGGGCCGGTGGCCTCGAAGGTACTGAAGAAGTAAATCCATATTCATATTATTCCAAAGTGGTCGATGAAATACTCTCCCAGCCCGCCCAAAAGGTGGAAAAAGAAAAGGGCTGGACCCAAGATGCCCACATCTACAATCTTTTCGTCAGAACAGCTTGTTCTTTCGACCACGATGGTGATGGCACCTTGGGTGGCGGCGAAGAAGACGCTACCTGTAACAAAGAGGGTATTCGCGAAACGGGAACTTTCCTCAAGGCTCTAGCCCTCTTGCCTCATATCAAACGTTTGGGCTGTGACACCGTTTATTTACTGCCCATTACAACTATTGGCAAAGCCAACCGCAAAGGCCTTTTGGGTTCACCCTATGCCATCAAAAATCCATACAAACTCGATGAACACTTGGCTGATCCTCTCGTGCCAGCTCTGTCAGTAGACTGCCAATTTGCGGCCTTTACTGAAGCTGCTCACCATCTTGGTTTGCGCGTCGTTCTCGAATTTGTTTTCCGCACATCAGCGCAAGATGGTGATTGGGTAAAAGAACATCCAGAGTGGTATTACTGGATTGATAAAGAAATTCCCGATCGCTCAGCGGAACATCCTGAGGGTTACGGCAATCCGCCTTTCACGGCAGATGAGATGAAGTTGATCAAACAAGCTGGTGAAGAGCCAGGTTCAGGTCTCGTGCGTACTCCAGCGCAAGTGAAAGAGGCTCTCGACCGCGGAGAAGGCAAACTCATCGAACCGCCTGCTGATTATAAAAAGATGTACCTTGGCGTGCCCGAAAAGGTAGAGCTCGATGAGCACACTATTGGGTAGGTACAATGGCCGACGGTAAAAAAGGCCGTATTCCAGGCGCATTTGCCGATTGGCCACCTGATGACGTTCAACCTCCTTGGACTGATGTCACATACCTCCGTATGTTTGGCAAACCCAATGAAGACTTTGATTATATGGCCTATAACACCATCAGACTCTACGACCCCGAGTTGGCCACTGAAGAGAAAGCCAACAAAGAGTTGTGGGATCACGTGGCTTCAGTCGTGCCTTCTTACCAAGAACGATTTGGTATCGACGGCATTATGATTGATATGGGTCATGCATTGCCCGTTGATTTGGCTTTTGATATTCAGAAACGTGCTCGCGACATCGATAAGGGATTTGCCTTCTGGGAGGAGAAGTTCTTCCTCGATCCCATTAGTCCACAAACTGGTTATGAAGCCGTTGTTGGTCCTGGTATCTTCACTCTTGGAGATCCAGAGAGCGCAGCTCGTTATTTCTACGAGTTTGGTGAACCACCAACGAGATTTTTCGCTACGGGCGAAAACCACAACACGCCTCGTTTGGCTGCTCGTGGTGGCATTCCCTGGACGAAACAGGCTTGGGCCTTGGCTTTGTTCCTACCAGGTGCCGTGCCTTTTGTGCACAACGGCATTGAAGTGTTGGAGCAAGTGCCTCTCAACACAGGACTCTGTTTTAGCAAAGAAGACTTGGAAGCACTCAAGGACACTCCCTTGGGACTCTTTGATGCAGCAGGTTTCAACTGGGAAGATGGCGGCAAGGACATGATTCCTTTCATCGCTGCCACATTCTCCATTCACCGTCGTTTTTCTTATCTGCTGGCCAATTTGGATGGTAGCTCTTACAAAGTTGCCAATGAACTCCCACAGAATGTGATTGGTTATTACCGACTTTATGAAGGCAAAGCCAAGTTGGGAGTTTTTGCCAATACAGGTAAAGACGACGTTGCAGTAAAGCTCGGTCGTAGCGGTGTTGATATGCTGACGGGGGAAAATTTTGATGGCACAATCACCCTTGCTCCTGAGCAGGTATGTGTCATTGAACTGTCCTGATTGATGGCAGTCGATGATCTTTGACGAACTATCGACTTTTCGCAATCGACTAGAGGACGATATTGGCCTACTCGACAGGCTCATGCAGAGGCGCGCACGCAACATTTTGTTCGTAGCGCCTCTTTATGACGCTTATATCCTGCAGCAAGAGGCCAATCTGGCAGAACAAATCCTCAACGAATACAAACAGCTCAACCTCTCGACAATACCTCGTGTCGTCACAGTGCCAACAGGTCAGCATGCTCTCGATCTTTTAGAAGAAAACTCCTTTGACCTCGTTTTGACTTCATTACGTATAGGTTCAGTCGATCCCTTTGAGTTGGCAGAAAAGCTGAAAGAGAGCCATCCCAAGCTACCTGTCATGCTTCTGCTCAACAGCGAAGCTGATATTCCCATGGTGCTCAACTCTAAAAATCGTAATCTCTTCAAAGACGTCTTTTTGTGGACTGGTGACTCCAAGTTGTTCTTGGCCATCCTCAAGTCTGTGGAGGACCGACTGAATGCTGATTACGACACTAGGGAAGGTTTCGTTCGCGCCATCCTTTTGGTAGAAGATGACATCTCATATTATTCCCGCTTTTTGCCTCTTCTCTACGAAGAGATAGTGAAACAGACTCAGCGAGTCATTGGTGATGAACATACCTTGGGACAGAAAACTCTTAGGATGCGCGCTCGTCCCAAGGTTCTCATGGCCCACGATTACGAAGAAGCAATGTACCTATATAAAAAATTCAAACAGTCATTGCTCTGTGTCATCTCTGATGTTCGTTATCCCATCGAGGGTCGTCCAAATCCCATAGCTGGGATAAAGTTCGTCGAAGTAGTGAAAAAAGAACAGCCCACTCTTCCCGTTGTTTTGCAATCGACAGATCCCCGTCATTGGGGTAAAGCATATGAGTTGGGCGCTACTTTTTTGCACAAACACTCTGACACTCTGTTAAAGAGCTTAAAAGAGTTTTTGCTCAACAACTGTGGTTTTGGTGATTTCATCTTTCGTTCGCGCGATGGACTGACAATAGACAGGGCTACCTCCATAAGTGAGTTAGCGCAGAAAATTAGTTCAGTACCTTTGGAATCCATCGTTTACCACTCCCACAACAACCATTTTTCAGCCTGGTTGACGGCTCACGGAGAAATCCAGTTGGCAAGACGTTTACGGCCAATGACAGAAGAAGATTTCGCTTCACCCAAAGCGCTACGTCAGTATCTCATTGACCTTTTCCGTTCTTTGCGTCGAGAAAGGACGAGAGGTAAAATTGTCGATTACCACCCACGTATGCCTTTTGTGGACAATGCCATTTTGCGTCTTGCTCCAGGTTCTTTGGGAGGCAAAGGCCGAGGACTTGCGTTCCTCAATGCCTTTTTATCAGCCACAGGAGAACATAGAGCCGACCGCAATGTGCGAGTGCGTATTCCAAATACGGCCATCGTGGGCACAGATGAATTTGACGCCTTTTTGGAATTGAACGAACTTCCCGATTTGCTCAATTCTGATGATGAAACCATCAAAAAGGCATTTGTTGCTGGTCGTTTGTCGCCAGGAATGCGGGGACATCTAGCTCGTTATCTCGAACACACACGCAATCCCATTGCTGTCCGTTCTTCCAGTCTCTTAGAGGATTCACAGTCTCGGCCTTTTGCCGGTATCTATGAAACCTTTATGCTGCCCAACAATCATCCTGATTTACGGGTAAGACTAGAACAACTCTGTATTGCCGTTCGACTGGTCTTTTCCTCTGTCTTCCTGAGCAAAGCCAAGAGTTATATTGAGTCCATTCAATATGGCGTCGAGCAAGAGAAGATGGCCGTCGTTTTACAAGAAATCGTGGGCCACGCCCATGGCGACCACTTCTATCCCGACATCGCAGGCGTTGCTGAATCTTTCGACTTTTATCCTCCTCCTGGCGTAGAACCAGGTGATGGAGTGGCCTCCATTGGTTATGGCTTGGGAAAATACATAGTTGATGGAAGCACAGGTGTGAGGTTCTGCCCTCGCCATCCAACACGATCTACTCGTCTGGCCGATGAAATGCCTGCTCGCTCACAAAAACAGTTTTATGCAATCTCCCTGAAAGATCAGTCATTCAACCTAACCAAATCTGGTGAAGACGCCACTTTACAAACCCTCTCTATCAAGTCAGCTCAGGACAACGATGAGATGTCTTCCATCTTGTCCACTTGGGATGTTCAGTGTGGAGAATTGGTTCCAGGGAATTATTGTGATGGTCCCAAGGTTGTTACCTTCGAGAACATACTCATCAACACAGCTTTTCCTTTGGCAGAGTTGCTCGACGATTATTTACGAGTGGGCGAATTGGCTCTTGGTGTTCCCGTCCAACTGGAGTTTGCCGTTACTTTGGAAGACCGCACCTTCCACCTACTGCAGATAAGACCTCTGGCTCGTTTTTCTGGAACAGTTTCCGTCGACCTCAATACAGTGGAGAAAGAAAAACTTCTGCTCCGTTCTGACGAAGCCATGGGTCACGGAGAAATCACAGAAGTTACAGACATCATCTACGTCAAACCTGACAAGTTCGACAATCTCAAGACAATGGAGATGAAGTCAATCATTGGTCGAATGAATAAACGGTGCAAAGAAGAGGAAACAAAGTTTCTGCTCATAGGTCCAGGTCGTTGGGGAACAAGAGACAAATTCCTCGGTATCCCCATCCAATGGTCTGATATCACTCAGGTAAAAGCCATGGTCGAGTTGGGTATACCAGGTTTCCCTGTGGAACCATCACAAGGAACCCACTTCTTCCACAACCTCGTAGCGATGAACATGGGCTATTTCACCATTGATGAGACGAAAGACTCAGGTTATCTCGACAAAGAATGGCTCAGTGGGCTCAAAGTAATTGAGGACGAGCAATATGTCCTCCACCTGCGAGCACCACAAGCTCTATCCATCAAAATGGATGGCTCCAAACGTTTGGCAATCGTGGAAAAAGAGTGCCCAATACCAGAAGAGCCTCCCATCCCCAAAATGTAGGTATATGAAAAAGCCCCCTCGTGAGGGGGCTATTTCTTTTGAGAAGAGATAAGAATGCAAAGGCCTGCGGCCTTTGTTTTACACAAATCCCTGATCGATCATAGAGTCAGCAACTTTGGTGAAACCAGCGATGTTGGCGCCAGCAACGTAGTTACCTTTGAAACCGTAACGGTTGGAAGCTGCGATACAGGCTTCGTGGATGTTGACCATGATCTCGTGGAGTCGGCGGTCTACTTCCTCGCGTGTCCAGCTGCAGCGTGTGGAGTTCTGGCTCATTTCGAGACCGGAACAAGCTACGCCACCAGCGTTGGCAGCTTTACCAGGTGCGAAGAGCATGCCAGCGTCGAGGAACATTTTGGTAGCCTCGAGGGTTGTAGGCATATTTGCACCTTCGGCAACTGCGATACAGCCATTGTCGATGAGGGCTTTTGCATCGTCTTCACCAAGTTCGTTCTCACAAGCACAAGGCAGAGCAACGTCAACTTTGGTGGACCAAGGTCGTTCGTTGGCTTTGAACTCACAACCGAATTGGGAGGCATAATCCTGAACGCGGTCACGGCCAGAGGCGCGCATTTCGAGCATATAGTCTACTTTGTCTCCAGTAATGCCTTCGGGATCGTAGATGAAACCATCAGGACCTGAGAGAGTGACTACTTTGCCGCCCAATTCGTTGACCTTCTGTACAGCACCCCAGGCAACGTTACCGAAGCCCGATACTGCAACGGTTTTACCGTCAAAGCTCTCACCTTTGGTGGCCAGCATTTCTTTAGCAAAATAAACGACGCCAAAACCTGTGGCTTCAGGACGAATGAGGCTTCCACCCCAGTTGCGGCCTTTACCCGTAAGGACACCCTCGAAAGAGTTGACTACACGTTTGTACTGACCGTAGAGGTAACCAATTTCGCGACCACCAACACCGATGTCACCAGCAGGAACATCTGTATCAGAAGAGATGTGACGATAGAGTTCAGTCATGAAACTCTGGCAGAAACGCATTACTTCGAGCTGAGATTTGCCACGAAGATCGAAATCCGATCCACCTTTGCCGCCGCCCATTGGCAAACCAGTGAGGCTGTTTTTGAAGATCTGTTCAAAACCCAAGAACTTGAGTACGGACAGAGTAACTGTTGAGTGAAATCGCAGACCACCTTTGTAAGGACCGATTGCGCTGTTGAATTGCACACGGTAACCACGGTTTATCTGCACGTCACCTTTGTCGTCGTGCCAAGGCACACGGAACTGAATGATTCTTTCAGGTTCAGTGATACGCTCGAGGATTTTCTCTTTGCGGTATTTGGGTACCTTTTCAACTACGGGGGCGATAGTTTCGAGTACCTCTGTTACGGCCTGAATGAATTCGCGTTCCCAGGGATAACGTTTCTTGATGTTTTCGATGATGGTGTTTACGTAGTCCGACATTTGCCCTGCCCTTTCTTTAAGGGCCCCCT